>NZ_DASRSY010000254.1:0-3953 GCF_035656215.1 Paraburkholderia sp. | reverse complement strand
GGCAAAGCAACTGCCAGTGCGGCGAGGGCCGGTCGAATGGCAAAGCCGCTGCCGGGGCGACAAGACCCAGTCGGGCGGCCTCCGCTACCCTCGCGACGGCTTTCGTTATATCCTGTCGAATATCACGGTATGCTCTCGTGGAGCGCGGCGGCTCGCCCGTCGATCGCGCACGACGAAGCGAAACAAGCAAGCAGGAGCCAGCAGCGGTGCGTAGTCGACCCACATTGCGATCCACATTGTCCGACCCGGCGGGAGGCGCCCCGAAGGGGCTTTCGTCGACTATCGTCGCGGTGAAGTCAGCGTCCGAACGCGGCCGCGCCGAGCTGATCCGCGATGTCGTCGATGCCTACCGGCGCCTTTACGGCAGCGTGCAGCGCTTCGTGCTAATGCTGACGGACGACCAGTTGAACTTCGCCTCGGTAGGCACTTCGGGCTCGCACTCGCTGAATCAGTTGCTGTCGATCCTGGCCGAGCAGGCGAAGGCGGCGGCTTTCGCGCGTCTGCGCGATCTGAAAGCTTCGATCGAAGAAGCGCGCTCGGCCGAGCAACTTCGCGACGCGATTTTCTCGGATGCCTTCAGCAACGATCTGGCCGCGTTACGCAAGGTGGTGACGGAACTCGAACGGCTCGACGCGGCATTTATCGGCCTGTGTGTTGGCCACGTTCTGGACCAGCATGCACGGGCAGCCGGCGACACGACGCCGGGCGTCGTCCGGCGCGCCACCGGCCGCACTATCGCGGCAGCGCCCGCGGCCACTCAGCGCAAATCACGCGCCGAGCCCATTCTCGTCCGCCCAAACGACTGATTCGTCATTGCCCCACATGAACGTTTTATTTTGCCTCTCGCTATATCTTTTCGAATATATCGCCGGCAGCGCTTGCGCGGCGAGCGTGTCCCGCACGCACATTCAATCAGCCTGACGCCAGAACCGGATTCGAGGTCCTCATGCACACGCCGCCATTTCGTCTCGCCCAGCCCCAGCGCCTCAAACTGTCCGGCGACGAAGTCGCCGGCACCGGCCTGCGCGCAGCCGACCCGTGTTGCACGCCTGCCCAGGCGTCGTTCTCGAATACCAAACGGCGCGCGCGCCTCGCGGAGCTCGCCGGCCAACTGCATTGTTCAATCATCGGCACCTGTCTCAGCACGCACGAACTGCGCAAGCTGGTGCCTAAATTCACTGGTCTCGATCGCCGGGACGCTAGCGATCTCGAGATTCATCACTCGGCCGTCGAACTCGCGATCGATGGCGGCGCGGGTGCCAAAGCTCTGCACAAGTTGCTCGACGAGCACTATGCGATAGCGATCCGCCGCTTCGATAAAGCCGCCGACGACGTCGAGTTGCTCAAGCTCTGGGACGAAGCGCTGAAAAGTGGCGACATTCCGCCTGCTTACTGGGCCTTGATGACGCATCCGTACGCGACCTTGCACGTGCGCCAGAAAGCGTTCGGCGAATTGCATATGCTGTCGCATCTGGTCGGCGCGGCGAATCGCGCGGACATTCGCAGACTGGTTGCGCTCGAAGCGGAAAACGCCGAGTTGAAAGAGAAAGTCGAGCGGCAGCAAAGCCGCCTGCAGGAGATCAGCACGCAGCGCGACGCATCGATCGCCGCGCTCAACGAGCAGATCGCGCAGCTCACAGCCCTGGCCACGCGCCAGACGCCGGCGGATCCCACCGATCTCGAAGCCGAGATAGCAAGGCTGCGTGACAAGCTGGCCGACACCGATCAGCGGGTGGCGCTGCATACGAGCCGTCGTGAGGCCGCGGAACAGCGCGTGCAGCAGGAGCAAGGCGCGGCGCTCACGTTACGCAAGAGCCGCGACCAGGCGTTGGCGCTTCTCAAGCTGGTGCAAAGCGAATGCGATGCGCTGGAACGCGCGACCGTGGATGCCGCGGACAGCCATGGCGCGGGGACGCGGCAAGCCAGCCTCGACGGGGTACGTGGCAAACGGATTATGTACGTGGGCGGCCGGCCCGGCTCGAATGCCGCGCTCAAGCGGCTGGTGGAGGCCGCCGGCGGTGATTTCGTGGTGCACGACGGCGGCGTGGAAGATCGCAAAGGTCTGCTTGCCGCCGCGTTACCGGGCGCGGATATCGTCGTGTTTCCGGTCGACTGCGTCGATCACGATTCGATGAATACGCTCAAGCGGGTTTGCGAACGCCATCAGATTGACTACCATCCGTTGCGCACCGCGAGCGTGGCGAGCTTTGTCGAATTGATGGACCGCCTGCGCCCTGAGCATCTTGCCCAGTTGGGCAATCCGCCACCGTCGGCGTTTTGCCTGCGCCACGGTTGAAACTCCGCCACTCAGGAACGGATCATCCTGGTCAGCTCGGCGATCTGTTTCGCGCAGCTTCGTTGCGCCTCTACTTCGACATCGCGGTACAGACGAATGATGCTTTCGCCGACCGGCGTCAGCGTACAGCCACCGCCGCTCTGACCGCCCTGCTCCGAGTGCGTGGCGGGCGCTTTGAGCGAGCGGTTGAGCTCGTCGATCAACAGCCAGGCGCGCCGGTACGACATGCCGAGGCTGCGCGCCGCAGCGGAGATCGAGCCGTATTCGCGCACGGCTTCGAGCAGTTCGACTTTGCCCGGCCCAAGCGCGACAGCATCACCGCTGCGGATGCGCATTCTGAAGCGCACTTCGGGGCGCGGTTTCGCGGATCTTGTTGCGGGTGCTGGTTTGGTTTTCGCGGTATCAGCCATGCGCGAAAGCATACACGAACCGCCTCGCCCTGCCATCCTGGCTGAATGGCCTTCAGTGGTGGTCCGGGAAGCAATGCCCGTAGTCTTCGCAGCCCGGGCAACCGGGAGCCGGACCGGGCTGAAGGCCTAACGAAAGCGCGCGTTGCTGGGCGAGGAATTTCTTCCAGCGCAGGTTGCCGACATTCAGCACGACGAGCGAGGGGAAATAACGCGTCAGCATCCATGTGACTTCTTCGCGGCCCGCGAGGCCGAGGTCGCACCACAGGTGATCCGGCCGCAGGCACGCGTGAGCGATGATCGAGGCGAGGCAGCGAGCGTCGTTCGCATCGACGGCCGTGCTGGAATACGTGAGCAGCAGCGTGTGTAGCGTTTCGACGAATTCCGCGTGTTCGCTGGTGTCGACGGGCGGCAATGAAGACAACGGCGCGGGCACGGGCGCGTGCGCAAAGTGCCGCTTCCGTAGCGCGCGCCACGCCTGTTGCGACAACCCCAACAGCGCGAGTTCGCGGCGCACGTCGCGAGCGGCGATCAGTTTGGCGAACAGTTGAGTATCAGGCGACGCAGCATTCGTGGCACCGGCCAGCCACTTTGCCGTACGCTCGGCAACCTGCGCATCGAGCGACGCAAGCAACGGTTCCGGGCTGCGCGCGGCAACATCCGCAACAGGCGAAAGCGGTTCGTCAGACATGGTGGCAACACGATGATGAACAGCCAGCCATGTTACGCCTGTCGCGCGAATCGCCTACGCCAAAGGCGTCAAAACATGCGCTTCGATTCGCGCGAGACGTTTGACGTGGCGTGGTGCGGGCAGGATGGCAGAACCGGAAAACAGAATCGGAGCGCCGTCCTCGGCATCGAGCGCGCGGCCACCGCATTCGTACGCGATCAGCACGTTCTCGCCGACCGGCGTGTTGAACAGTTCATGCCACGAGAACGTCACGACGTAGCCATCGTGCCCCACCGCCACGAACACCGTGCGCTTGAACTCGCCCGGCACCTCGTTCGGCAGGCCCGCTTCCGAAATCAGGGTCGTCAAACGCACGCCGCGATACGGCTCGACACTGCGGATGAAACGATTCGTCGTGTAGCAGCGCAAGTCGAACGGCGTGGCCAGCACGCTTTCGTAACCCTTGAGGCGCTCGAGGTCGAAAGACAGCGGGCGCTGGAACCGTCCGCTCAGGACGAGCGCGCCAACGACTGCAGGCGCGGCAATTACATTCACACTATCCATCGGCGGTTATCTCCAG
>NZ_DASRSY010000253.1:0-3387 GCF_035656215.1 Paraburkholderia sp. | reverse complement strand
GAGCGAATCAGTTTGGCCGAACGGATGCCCTGAACGAGCGACCGTTCGGCCCACGTGGCCTACGTAGCCCATCCAACTCGGTCCACGCCTGCCCACACCTGCCCACACCGCTGTGCGTCAAGCCGCCGCTTGCTGCTGCTCCTGCGCGGACGAGCACGCCACCAGAATGCTGCACGAGATCCGGTCGAGCAGCGGTGTATTCCCCGCGCCCATCCACCATCGTGACAGGCCAGTGCGGCAACGGTGGCCGACCACCACGAGATCGACATTCAATTCGTTGGCGAGGTTGGCGATCTCGTCGATGGGATGGCCAAACGCAAAATGCCCTTGCGCGGTCACGCCGCGTTCGGTGAGCCAGTCCACCCCTTCCTGCAGGATGTCGCGGGCTGTTTTCTCGAAGCTGCCGCAGGCCACATCGGTCAGCAGGCCCGCGCTTTGCGCAATGCTTGAGCGCATGTCGACCACTGACAACAAGTGCGTTTCCGCCTTCAGATCCAAGGCCAGGTCGGCGCCGCAACGTAACGCTTTGCGGCCTTCGCGCGAGCCGTCGTAGCACAGCAGGATTTTTTGGTAGCTCGCCATGATTTTTCTCCCATCCCGCGAGGAACGCGGTCTGAATGAATCATGGTGCGCCGCAATTCAGGTTGCAAGGGATGGAAAACGCTAAGTGCGCCCTAAACAGGTGCGTGAGGGATTCGAGGCGGGTTTGGGCCGGGCTCGGGTCGAATTTGGGTCACACGGGAACCTTTGCCGCAGCGCAAGAAACGCCGTCCGGCGCATCCGGCAGCGATCAACACCGCTCTGCCGATGCCATAGAATGAGCGACCTTACCGGCCATTTGCGTCTTTTCCCGGAGCCTCAATCGATCCATGTCTGAACTCGCCATTGAATTCCAGCAGGTTAAAAAAAGCTACGGCGAAAAGACGGTCGTCGACGGACTGTCGTTTCATGTGAACGCCGGCGAATGTTTCGGCCTGCTCGGTCCGAACGGCGCGGGCAAAACCACCACGCTGCGCATGCTGCTCGGCATCGCCGCGCCGGACGCCGGCACGATCCGGCTGTGCGGCGAGCCGATTCCCAGCCGCGCCCGCGTGGCCCGAGCGCGTGTAGGCGTAGTGCCGCAGTTCGACAATCTCGATCCCGATTTCACGGTCCGCGAAAACCTGCTGGTGTTCGGCCGTTACTTCGGTCTGAGCGCTGCGCAATGCCGCGCGATGGTGCCGTCGCTACTCGAGTTCGCGCGCCTCGAAAGCAAGGCGGACGCACGTGTGAGCGAACTGTCGGGTGGCATGAAACGGCGCCTCACGCTGGCCCGCGCGCTCGTCAACGACCCTGACGTGCTGATCATGGACGAGCCGACCACCGGCCTCGATCCGCAAGCGCGCCATCTGATCTGGGAGCGGCTGCGCTCGCTGCTCGCGCGCGGCAAGACCATCCTGCTCACCACGCACTTCATGGAAGAAGCCGAACGGCTGTGCCATCGCCTCTGCGTGATCGAGGAAGGACGCAAGATCGCCGAAGGCGCGCCGAGTGAGTTGATCGCATCCGAGATCGGCTGCGACGTAATCGAAATCTTCGGCCCCGATCCGGTTGCGCTGCGCGATGAACTGGCGCCGCTTGTCGAGCGCACCGAAATCAGTGGCGAGACGCTCTTCTGCTATGTGAACGACGCCCAGCCTGTGCATGCCCGACTCAAACAACGCGCCGATCTGCGCTATCTGCATCGCCCGGCGAATCTGGAAGATGTGTTCCTGCGTCTGACCGGGCGTGAGATGCAGGACTGACGCGAATCGATCCCGGCTCGGCTCGCAACCCTCTACAGCTATAACGACACGGCAAGAGACACGCAATGGACGCACGCACTTACGAAACCCACGGCGAGGCACCGTCGAAACAGGAAACCTTCGCCGCTTTCCCCGCCAACGCGGTGAACTGGATTGCGGTGTGGCGCCGCAACTATCTGGTCTGGAGGAAGCTCGCGATTGCTTCGATGTTCGGCAATCTTGCCGATCCGATGATCTATCTGTTCGGCCTCGGCTTCGGGCTTGGCCTGATGGTCGGGCACGTCGACGGCGTGTCGTATATCGCGTTTCTCGCTGCGGGCACGGTTGCATCGAGCGTGATGATGTCGGCCAGTTTCGAGTCGATGTATTCGGGCTTTTCGCGTATGCACGTACAGCGCACCTGGGAGGCGATCATGCATACGCCGCTGACGCTCGGCGACATCGTGCTCGGCGAGGTGATCTGGGCGGGCAGCAAGTCGATGTTATCGGGCGCGGCGATCATGCTGGTCGCGGGCGCCCTGGGCTACGCGAGTTTTCCGTCGATGTTGCTGGCGTTGCCGGTGATCGTGGTAACGGGGCTCGCCTTCGCGAGTATCGCGATGGTGGTGACGGCGCTCGCTCCGTCGTATGACTTCTTTATGTTTTACCAGACGTTGGTGTTGACGCCGATGATGCTGTTGTCGGGCGTGTTTTTTCCCGTTTCACAGTTACCTGCTGCGGCTCGGGTCGTGACTGAGCTTTTGCCTTTGGCGCATGCTGTCGATCTGATTCGGCCGGCTATGCTTGGGCGGCCTGTCGAAGGTGCTGTTTTGCACGTTGCCGTGCTGGTGGCTTATGTTGTGGGTGGGTTTGTTGTTTCAGCTGTTTTGTTTCGGCGCAGGATGATGAAATAGGGGTTTGAGGGCTGGCCTGCGGCCGGCGGGTTTTTGCGTGGCGACGCTAATAATTCAATAAGAATTCAAGAAAAACCCAACGCCGTAGGCAAACCCACAAACCAAGCGCCGCGAAGCCCTCCTCCTTTAATCCTCATCATCCGTCCAGGGAATATCCACATCAGAAATAAAGGCCACCGTTGCAAACGGCCCCCCATCCTGACGCCCGATCTTCCCGTCGGCCCGCTGCCATTCAACCCTGAACACCGTGCTGGGATCATCGGCAATCAACCGGACAGATCGAACCTCGTCCGGATCCGCTTCCTCGACGGGGCCGTCAAGCGAAACCTGCAATTCCTGTGGCCACAGCCCGTCGGTAGGATCGTAAATCTTGTCGCCGTCCGCAATCAGCGTGAAAGCCTCCACACCGATCGTCGCCGACGCCTCTACGATCATCTTGCCCAACGCCCGCAGCAACGCAGTCGCCCGTGCCGAGTTGGCCTGGCGAATTGCGAGATCCCCACGCGTCAGCGCCTGCTCAAGTTTTGGGTTTGTTTTTTGTTGCGCCATTCGATGTCCTGAGTCCTATCGCTCTGTTGTGGATGGCACGCCCGTTCATCGCGCACCGCTCTCCATTTTTCGGGCTGAATCCTACCACTGGTATGGGTCGCGGCATTGCGAGCCGTGCAGTAGGGACCGTACAGCCCACCCCGCTCCCACAGTTTAGGTCG
>NZ_DASRSY010000252.1:0-13452 GCF_035656215.1 Paraburkholderia sp. | reverse complement strand
AGCGAATCGAACAGCACCTGGGCATGCGCTGCATCGCCTGCTTGCGAGAACACGAACAATTGTCGCGCGCATGCCATGGCCCGGTAGCGTTCCGCGGGCATCGGCTCGGGACCCTCGGCGCTGACTGCTTCATACGGCAGCTTCAGCGCGGTGTTGAAACCGGGCCCGCGCCATAGCGGCAGCACCACGCGAGTGAAATGATCACGCAGTGTGGTGGCGAGAGTGATCGTCGAAGCGGGGGAAGGGGTCATGCTCTGCATAGTTCGGTTGGTCAAACGGGTCATTCGAAGCGACGGTGAAATTTGGCTCTTGCTGCGGCGTGGTTGTTGGCGATCTTGCTGCGCTGATGATCGTGGATACTAATTGGCCTGCAATGGGACGGCCCGGAAGCAGTATGACGACAGCCCTGGCAACCCGCGCGGCGGCAGCATACGGCCAAGCTTAAAGCAAACGGCGGTCGTTGGCACTCCATCGCAAGTGAGGAACACGCTTCAAATAATTTCAGATAAGGAGGAAAAACAATGTTGGGGAACCTCGAACTCATTTCCCGTCTGGTGCTGGCCGCTGCGCTCGGCAGCGTCATCGGCTTCGAGCGTGAACGGCTTTCGTGGGCCGCGGGGTTACGCACGCACATGCTGGTCTGCGTTGGTTCGACGCTCATCATGATCGTGTCGGCCTATGGTTTTGCGGAAGTGCTGACTGGCGATCACGTTGTGCTCGATCCGTCGCGGATGGCCGCGCAGGTGGTCTCTGGCATCGGCTTTCTCGGCGCGGGTTCGATTCTGCTGCGCGGCGAAATCGTGCGCGGGCTGACGACGGCGGCCAGTCTTTGGTCGGTCGCGGCTATCGGGCTGGCGGTGGGCGGTGGGCTGTACACGGCGTCGATCGCCGCGACGATCATCATTCTGATCATCCTCGCCGGGATCAAGCCGCTCGAGCGCCGCTTCATCACTGTGAAGCAACGGCGTCAACTGACGATGATCGTCGAGCGCGGCACCATGACGTTCCATTCGCTGCACGACGAACTCGGCGCCGCGAGCCCGCGCGTCAAGCAATTCGTGATGCAACAAAGCGACGACGCGCCGGAGTGTGACGAAGTGATAATCACGTTGCATCGCGTGTCGAATACCGAATATGAGGCGATCTGCTCACGCTTGCGTCAGTTGCACGGCGTCAAGCAGTTCCGGCAGGACGAGACAGCGTCTTAAAAACGGAAAAACGTCGGCGAATGGCTTCAGCAGGGGCGGGCGGCCATGCGACAATGCGGTCTCAAAAAATTCCAACGGCATTGACGAGCGGTGCTCGGCGCCCGCTTCCCGGCGACGACCGCTTTTTTCTCTATGGCAGATTCCGCAGCATCCACGCAGTCCAGGCCTCAGCGCGCCGCTTCGAAGAAGCGGCGTCCGGCCACTGTCTCGACCGAAACTGAAAACAAGCTGGCGCGCGCCGCGCGCTCGGCACAACGTCTCGCGCAATTGAGCGATGCCTCGCGCGACGAAAGCACGCTCGACCTGTTCCCCGACGACCCCACCCGCGCCACGCTGGAAGCGATGAATATCGACGTCCGGCAAGGCACGCTGCATGGCTTTGAATTACCCGATGTCGTGCTGGCAGCGGTTGGCGCGATCGACGCCGACGGCGCGCCGCTAGACGTGAAGGTGACGCGGCGCTTGCCTCGCGCTGGGAAATCCGACGAACCGGCGCCGATGAGTGGGCAATTGAGCGGGTTGGAGACGGACGCCGTGGAGGCTGCGGGGTCGTTTGTTGGCGAGCTGGCTTTCGGGGATGGGAAGTCGGCAGCAGAGACACCGGCCGAAGAGAAGCCGGCGGCATCGGAACGTGACGCGGCCGCGGCCCTCACGCCTGCGATGGCGGCGGCTACCGTTGCGCGCAGCGTGACCGCGCTACGCCAGGCGGCTGAGCCGGGTGCCACGACGACCGATACAGCGGCAGCATCGACCTCGGGCGGTGCCACACCCCCTATGCCGCCGCAGCGCTTTGCGGCGACCTTTGCCAAAGCGACGACGGCTTCGCGTGCAGCGGCTGGTGCCGAAGCCGCGAATGCGGGAGTGGAGCGCGCTTTGCCTTCGTCTTCGTCTTCTTCTTCGTCTGAATCGGAGCCTGAGCCTGAGTCCGGTGCGGCGCGTGTTGCGCCGAAGCTGGCCGCCAAGGTGTCGGGCAATGCGTCTGCATCTGTGGCCGGACCAGCAATCGGGCACGCCAACGTCGCATTCGCCGCGCCCTCGTTCCGGGAAGCCCAACGCGCCGAAGCTGCCGCGGCAGCGTTGCGTGCCGCGCCTGAACTCGACCGCGCGCGCGCGACGGCCTTCGCCGACACCGTCGACGCCCTATATGGCGTGATCGCCGATCAACGCCTCGCCGCGACCGACCATTCACGCCGCGTGAAATGGATGCTGTCGATCGTGGTGGGCGCATTGCTGGTGACGGTCGCGATCGGCATCACGCAGACGGTGCTTCTGATGCGCCTGACGCGTGAAACCACCGCTCAGCAGCACCGCATCGAACAGTTGATGCAGAACCAGCAGGCCGCCATGACCAGCTTGCTCGACACCCACATGGCGATGGCCAATGCGGCGGCGGCCAATGCGGCTTCTAACGCAGCCGCAACCGCGGCACCCCAACCAGCCGCGGCCACCCCAGCCCATAACAAGCGGGGCGCGCGAGCACAGCACGCACACAAGCCGAAAGCAGCCAACTCGCATTGATCCTTAGCGACCACCGCGCCAGCATGAGCTGGCCCCCGGTGGCTCGCTTCGTCGGCACAGCCCACCGGGCGCACACTTCCGCTTTCCCGCTTCCCGCTTCCCGCTTCCCGCTTCCCGCTTCCCTCTCACCTCTCACCTCTCACCTCTCACCTCTCACCTCGCTTCCGTTCCCGTTTCCCAGGATAGGTGCCGTAAGGCATCGTCCGCCGCGGATCCGTCGCAAGCCAAACCTTGCGTTTTACACTCTCGTTGCTGTTGCGAAGCCGGACCGGATACGCCAGCGCATCTTCTGACGGGGGCCACCATGCCGACTAGCGAGCACAAATATTCGATCGAGGATCTGCTAGCCGCGCTTTTGCGCGATCAGGGCATACACGAGGGGCACTGGGCGTTGAATGTGGAGTTTTCGGCGACGGGAGCCTCCGTCAAGCCGCAAGACAATCCCAACCGGACGCGCTGCCGGGGCTGATCGTGTCCGTCAACAACGCGACGCTGATGCGCGCGGAGAGCACCGCGGCAGGCGCCGTCGATGCCGCCGTGGTCAACCCGGACAAAAGTGCGACGAGCGCGAAACCCACGCGCAGCAGGAAGCCGCAGTCAACCACGCTTCAGTAGGCGGAAGCTTCCGACCCTGGAATATAAAAAACGGGGACGTTGTCATGGTGCGACGCACCATGGATAAAAACCCTGTGGCAATACACCACACTCGAGAAATTGTTGCATTGCACTAGCTTTTGCATAGGGAAAACCCTATAATCATTCTTAAGGGAAAACCCTAGCTAATGCAGTAACCAACCGGGAGTCGCCATGAGCTTCATTTTTGCATTGTTCCAAAAGGTCAGCGACCTCTTTGCGTCGCCCCATCTGCCGCTGGATTCGGACTACTCGTACGAAGCGCGTAGCCGTGAAGCAGATCGCATGCGCAAAGCGCAAGCTACGTTGTTCGGCATCAAGCTGAGCGACTAAAAAGCAAAGTTGTACGGCCTGAGCGCGGACCACCGCGCATGGGCGCGCACCTCAAGTGCGCGAACGTCATTGAAGCCACTGCCCGCGAAGCGCGTGCCGTGGCTTTTGTTTTTTGTGCGGTTGCCGCCATTCCCCGTCTTTCAAAATATTTCCTCGCCGAAATGAATGTAACGGTGCCTGACAAGGTGCCGTCCTGCCGTCCAGTTGATCCACCGCGCATGCGCCGCAGGCGGGCGGCGAACACCCAAAAGGCTAGCTTTCATCCGTCCCTTTCTATGAAATGTGCGCTTACAAGTGCTCACTTCTTCATCCGGTTTGCCCAGCTAAAGTTGGTCTCAAGCGTACGGCGTCTGGTCCGAACCCGAAATCGCGGTTCGATGACGACTGAACACGGGCGCTGGCTTAATACAAAAACTTTGTATGGGAGGTCACTATGAAAACCTTTAACAAAACTTCGCGTTCGATTATTGCAACCTTGCTGGCGGGCGGCGCTTTGCTCGCAGCCGGCAGCGCTTTCGCCCAGGAACGGGTGATCGTCGAGAATGGTGCGGGACCGGCGGTTTACGGTCAGCCGCACATGATGCCGGTGGGTGTGTCGATCAACATCGGCTGGCATGGGGATCGTTACTACGACGGCCATCGCTACTGGGCTCATGACGACTGGATGCATCGTCATCCGCACGACTACGATCCGCATCACCACGACGATCGTCGCCCGCCGCCCCCGCGTTATTAATGCGCGCATGACGGCGCCGCCTGACGCGGCGTGAAGTCGACAAAGCCGGTCCTTCCTCACGGAAGACCGGCTTTGTCACGTTCGGTCTTGAAAAGTGCACGCTGCGCTATGCTTGAAAGCTTTCATCGACGGCAGCGGGAGAGCAGCGTGGACAAGGCAGTCATAGGCGTAGTGGGCACGGGGTTGATGGGCGTCGGCATTGCGACGCAAAGCGCATTGCACGGGCACCGGACGATCGTTCACGACGTCGACCCGGCGCGTCTCGCGAGCGTTGCGCCGAAGGCGGAAGCGGTGCTCGACGAACTCATCGACGCCGGACGCATCGATCAGGCTGCCAAACAGGCGGCGCTCGGGCGTATCGAGACACATGCGGAGCTCGACGTCATGGCGTCGGCGCGATTTGTGATCGAGGCGATTCCCGAGGTACTCGAACTGAAGCATCGCCTGTATGCGTCGCTGGCTGGGTTGATGGCAGACGATGCAATTCTCGCGAGCAACACCAGCGGCTTTCCGCCCGATCAACTGGTCGCGCCGTTGCGCGCGAAGGAGCGTTTCCTGATCGCGCATTTCTGGAATCCGCCGCACATGATCCCGCTCGTCGAAGTCGTGCCGGGTACCGCGACCGCGCCGGAAGTCACAGAGCAGACCGCTGCGCTGATGAGCGCGATCGGCATGGAGCCGGTTGTGCTGGCGAAGGCGATTCCGGGCTTTGTCGGCAACCGGCTGCAGTTCGCGGTGCTGCGCGAGGCGTTGAACATCGTGCGCTCGGGAGCAGCGACGCCTGATGTGGTCGATCGGGTCATGAAGGCGTCGCTCGGGCGTCGGTGGGGAATTGTCGGTCCGCTCGAGGGCGCGGACATGGGCGGCCTGGACACTTTCCTCGACATCTCCACGCATCTGATGCCGGAACTCGCCAAAGACGAAGACGTGCTCGATCTGCTGCGTGCGCAGGTGGACGCGGGGCGCGTGGGTGTGCGCAGCGGCGCTGGATTTTATGAATGGGACGACACCCATTTGGCGCGCGTCAAGGCAGGCCGCAAGCAGGTGATTAGTCGCGGTTAATGGCGTTGCACGTACATGGCGTGAATTGGATTATGCAATCGGAATAATCAGGCATTTGAAATGAACAATATGAGAATAAAATAATTTCAAATACTTTCTACAATAATAAAAATGTAATGTTATCGGCGATAAAAAAACTCCTGAATAACCCTAAAGAACTCTCGATACACGCCGTTATTGATCATACGAAAGATGCGGTTTCCTAAAGCCGCGCGAGAAAGACCAACCTGATCGAGAGAGCCCGCAACGAAAAGTTGCGCGAAAACAAGAATGTTTCGGAGTGCACGGGGTAGGAGTGCGAGCCGTGGGAAGCCGCGTCCGCATCATCAACGAGTCAGGCTGATCGTTGTATTGCTGGCCGCCGCGCCTTTAGGCGCGAGTGCGGCGGGCATTGCTATTGATGGCGGAACTGCGACAACAGTTTCAACCGCAGCGAATGGCCACCAGACGGTCAATATCGCGCCGACAGTGGCCGGGGTTTCAAATAACACCTATAGCAATTTCAACGTCGACGCAGCCGGGGCTTCACTAAATAACGTCGGTATTAATGCCCGAACGATTGTCAATCAGGTAACGAGCACCCATCCCAGTGTTATTAGCGGTCGAATCGATGTGCTCGGTTCGCGTGCGAACGTGGTATTGGCCAATCCGAACGGCATTACGGTCAATGGCGGTTCATTCGTCAATACGGGCCGTGTCGCGCTCACCACCGGACACGTCAGTTTCAAGGACACCATTCCGGTAGCGGGCATTCCGGAACGCGACATCGTGCTCGACACCAGTACCGGGACGATCGTCGTCGGGCCGCAGGGATTGGCGAGCGCGCTGATCGGGCTCGATCTGATTGCAAAGAATGTGCAGATCAACGGGCCGCTCACCAACGGCTTCACGTCGCAGACTGCCTACGTACGCGCCGTGGCGGGCAACAGCAATGTCACGCTGAACACGGCGGTTTCGCCGAACGACAACAGCAACGACTGGCTCGCGCTGAGTCCGTCCAACAGCGCGGCCATTGCCAGCTCATTCGCCATCGACATCACCGCCGCCGGCAGTCTGACGAGCGGCCGCGTGCAACTGATCGTCACCGACAAAGGGCCGGGCGTGCGCAGCGCTGGGCCGATGAACGCGTCGCTCGGCGATTTCACGCTGTCGTCGAATGGGTCAGTGCAGTTCTCCAATACGTCGCTGACGGCGCAGAACAATCTTGATCTGCAAGTGCAGGACAGCGTGACGTTGTCGGATACAAAGCTGAAAGCGAACAGTGGTTCGGCGACCTTGACTGCGAGCGGCGCCGTCAGCCTGACGGGCAGCAGCCTGCTCGCCAATAGCGGCATCGACGTGAGTGGCGCGGGCATCGCGCTGGCGCAGGACGCCACGGCGCAATCCGTGATCGCTTCGACCACCAGCGGCGTGGTGCTGACCAGCACCGGCGATATCACCAACGTAGGTTCGCTGATACAAGGCCAGCAGAAGAACACGCTCGATACCGCGTCGCTCGGCGCGGTCACGCTGAACGCCACCGGCAACATACTGAATCAGTCGACACCCACAGGCCTGCTCGGTGTCGTGTACGGTGCGGCGGGCGATGTGTCCGTGACGGCAGGCGGCTCCGTGACAAATCAGAACGCACGCATTCTGTCGAACCAGAATCTGACGATCACTGCAGGCGGCGACGTCGACAACATCGTCGATCATTCGAGCGGTGTGAACGGCGGCGCGCCGGTCAGCTATTCGGACCGTAGCTGGCGCCTGATTTTTGTCGAACATCGCGACGACGGTTTCAATGTCGACTACGGCGCGCTCGCCGATCCGGACAAACTCTCCTACCTCAGCGCCAACGCTGGCAACGTGACCATTGCCGCACAGAACGTTCACAACATCGGCGGCACGATTCTCGCGCAAATCGACCCGAAGAATCCGACCGTCGGCGGTTCGATTTCGATCACCGCGCGCGATCAGTTATTGACGCAGGCCATCTTCACCGGCCAGGCGTCGTTTCATCGAACGTGTTTCTTCTTCTGCAGTTCGAGTTCCTCGAGCAATGTGCAGGGCTACGGCGGCGTGATCCAGGCGAACAATGACATCACGATGAAAGGCGGCACGCAGATCACCAACACGGGTGGCATTGTGTCGGCGGAAGGCACGCTCAAGCTCGACGCGCCGAAAACCCTCGCACAAGCCGTACTTGGCTACAGCGCGATCAATCGCACGCACGATCTGAAGGCATGGTTCGGCAATTCGTGGTCGGCGATTTTCGCGGCCGACACGGGCGGACTGTTCAGCGGCGGCACGGGCCAGGTCGAGCTGACCGGCGAGGCCGATATTGAAGGCGGTTCGTTCAATGCGCCTAGCGGCACCAAAGCAGCTGGCGGCGTGAACACGATTAGCGCGCCGTATCGCGTACCGGTCACGATCGGCAATCACAACCATCTCGGCCTCGTGTCGTGGTTCGGGCTATGAGGCGGGCCATGACCCGCACCATGAAGCGCCGCACGCCCCGGCTCGCGCGTTGTACGCTGGCGATACTCGCCGGCGCGGCAGCGGTGCGCGGGTTCGCGCAAACGCCGCCGGGTTTGCCGAACGCGGCGGCATTGGGCGGCGTGCCCTTCGGTGCGCCCGTGCGGGCCGAACAGGACCCGGCGCAACGACTCCTGCGGGAGCAACGCGATCGCCAGCGGCGCGACGAAATCCAGCAGCCGCCTCCACAGATCGAAGTGCCGCAGCCGACAGTGGTCAATCTGCCTGAAGGCGCAGATGTCGAAACGCTGCCCGACGTCGAGCCGCTGTTCAAGATCGACCACATTGATTTCATCGGCGACACCGTACTCGGCAAAAGTGAGCTTGACAGGATCGCCGCGCCTTTCATCGGCAAGCAGCTCGGCCGTAACCGTATCAACCTGCTGCTGCGCCGTGTGACCGAGGCGTTCATCGCGCGCGGCTACATCACGACGCGTGCGTATCTCGGCGCGCAGAATCTTGCCTCCGGTACGCTGAAAATCAACATCGTCGACGGCAAAGTGTCGGCCTTCACGCTGAATGGCAAACCGCTGCGTCCGCGCGATCCGAACGAGCCGTGGTACACGACACACGGCGGCGGCCTGCTGACCGACGCGGGCACCGCGTGGGCCTTCGGCGACAGCACGGGCGACGTGCTGCGCTTGCCTGACCTCGAACAGGGCGTCGACCAGATCAACCGGCTGCGCCGCAATCAGGCCGAGATCCAGATCATGCCAGGCGAGACGCCGGGCGATTCGGTGGTGGCGATCACCAACCACTACGGCGACCGCGTTTTCTACGACCTCGGCGTCGACAACTATGGCAGCTCCCAAACCGGCACGCTGCGCTATCGCGCCGGTGTCGAAGCGGACAACCTGATCGGTTTGCAGGAATCGCTGTCGTTCAGCTACGTCGGCACGCAGGACAGCAACGCGGTGGTGTTTTCCGCGGCGGCGCCGTACGGCTATCAGACCTTCAGCTACACGACGTCGCTATCCGAATACCAGCAGACCATCAGTGATGTCGCGCTGCTCCAGGGCCGCACATTCAGCCAGATTCTCGGCTGGAACGACGTGCTGACGCGCTCGCGCACCGGACGCACCAGCGTCGACGTGACGCTCACCAAAATGCGCACGGAGCGCAGCCTGAACGGCATCGACCTGGCGCCGCAGGACCTCACAGTGTTGCGTGTCGGCTTGAACGGCTTACGTCGCTTCGTCGCGCAAGATCAGGCCGCGGCCGCGACGTGGGACGTCGGCGTTTCGCAAGGCTTGCCGTGGCTCTCCGCGAGTCATGACGCCCCCGATATCGACGAAGTCGATGCGCACAGCCAGTTCACGAAAGTCGACGGCACCGCCACGCTGCAGATCGCGCTCGGCACGCTGGCGGGCACGCAATGGACCTATCGCGGCACGTTGCGCGGCCAGTACAGCCACGTCGCGATGTTCGGCAACGAGCAGATCTTCCTCGGCGGCATGGATTCCGTGCGCGGCTTTACCGAAGGCGGCATTGCCGGCGACAGCGGCTTCTATCTGCGCAACGAGGCCGCGTGGCAGAACCTGCCGGTCTGGCACGACGCGCATCTCGAACCGTACGTTTTTCTCGACGGCGGCAAATCGCATCTGATCGCGCAAGGCGGTTGGCCGACGCTCATGGGCACCGGCATCGGCGCACGCGCGCAATGGCGCTACAAAACACAAACCGTCACTAGCGAGGTGCTGCTTGGTCAGGCCTTGCTGCAACCCGCAGCGCTGGGGAAAAAAGCCACCGTGCTGCTTGCCACACTCAACTGGTCACTCTGAAGAGGTTCACATGAAACATCGTCCGATCGCAGCCAGGATTCGCAACGCCACGTTGATCGCCACGCTCGGTCTTGCAGCCGGTTTGCTGCCCGCAGCGCATGCGGCCAACAAGCCCACGGCAAAACCTTCGGCCGACAAGGCAGCGGATGCCATCGGTGGTCCGCTGCCCGCCAACGGCGTGGCGCGCGTGAACAACGTCGTGATTACGCAGGATCAACTCGACCAGGCCGTGCGTGCGTTGAATTTGCCGGATACGCCCGCGTTGCGCGCGTCGGTCAAGAATCAGATGATCGCGCGTGAACTGTTCCGCCAGGCTGCCGAGAAGCAGCATTACGAATCGCGTCCGCAAGTCGTGGCCGCGGTCGAACAGGCGAAGACGGCCGCGATGACCGCTGCGTATCTGCGCGATCAGGTGAAGCCCACACCCGTCACCGATGCCGATGTGAAGGCGAAGTACGACGCGATCGTCGCGACCCTCGGTGACAACGAATACAAGCCGAGCGCGATCGCGGTGAAAGATGCCGACACCGCGCAAACGGTGCTCACGCAACTGAAGAAGGGCACCGACTTCGCCCAACTCGCGAAGCAGTACAGCCAGGGCCCGGGCGCGGCACAAGGCGGCGCGATGAACTGGGTTTCGTTCAAGACGCCGATCCAGCCGGGTAACACACAGAACTGGCCGCAGCCGCTCGCCGAAGCGCTCGTCAAGTTGCCGCAAGGCGGCGTGTCGAGCACGCCGGTGCAAATCGGCGATGCGTACTGGATTCTGCGCGTCGACGAAAAGCGTCCGACGCAGATTCCCCAATACGACCAGATCAAGGATGCGCTGCGCAAACAGCTCGAACAGGTCGCACTGGAGAAAGCCACGGCACAGGTCGTGGTCGATCTGATGAAGAACGCGCGGATTCAGCAGCAGTAAGAAGCCTCGCTTTCGCAGAGGCGCAGCGGACGGGGTGAAACCGCTGCAACGCCGTTTCGGGGTGGTCGCCCGGAACGGCGCAGAAGAAGTGCAGGAAGTGCAAGAAGAACCAAAAAAAACGAGAGCACCATGAACGCGTCCACACGCAACGCTTTACGACAACTCGAGCAAAACCGTCAGGCACATGACGAGCGGCACGATCGCGGCATGCAGCCCGCGCGGCTGCGCTGGTCGGTGCCTATGCCTGCGCGTCCGTATCGCGTGTGGCAGCGCGCGGTGTCGGCGTTGGTCGCATTGACGCTGTTCGCCGGACCGCTTTCGATCACGTTTGAGCAAAGCCGCGACGCCGCCGGGGTGCTTGCTTCCGGCAGCCATCGTCTGGACGACGAAGCATGGCAACGCATCATCGATCTGAGCGCCGTGCGTATCCGCTTTGCGATGCAAATGGCGCAGGCCGCGCCGATTGTCGATCCGACCGCGCCGATCACGTTTCAACCGAAGATCACGCAAACCACCGGCGCGGGTGGCGGCGTGCCTGTCGTGAACATCACCGCGCCGAATGCGGCGGGGATTTCGCTCAACAAGTATCAGAGCTTCAACATCGACCCGGTCGGGCTGATTCTGAATAACAGCCTGATGGCCGGTACGTCGCTCACCGGCGGCGATCTGCAGGCGAATCCAAAACTCGTGGGCCGCACGGCGAGCGTGATCGTCAATCAGGTGACGTCGACAGGCGCCGCGTACGCGAGCTTGCTCAATGGGCCGCTCGAAGTGTTCGGTGCACCCGCCACCGTCATCATCGCGAATCCCAACGGCATTACGACCAACGGCACGGGGTTCACGAATACGATCGGCGTCACTTTATCGACCGGTACGCCGCAGTTTCTAAGCGACCTCAAAGGCACGGTCACCGATTTCAATAGCGCGCAGGCGGTCGGCTATAGCGTGACCGGTGGCCATATTCAGATTGAAGGCAACGCGGGCGTGAATGGGCCCGGTGCCGGTATTGAAGGCACGGTCGGCACGATCGACCTGATCGGCGAAACCATCGGCATCAATGCACCTCTGTATGCTGGCTCGCGGATCAACGCGATTGCCGGGCGGCAGTTCGTGCTGCCGTCGGCGGTGAGCAGTAACGGCACCCCGTATGCGACATCGGCGAATGGTTCGGACAACTCGGCCAGCGCGATTAATAACGCCAATGGCCACGCGAACAACGGTCTCGCCATCGACGCCACTGCGTTCGGCGCGATGACCGCCGGTCAGATCCAGGTGATCGGCACCGCAGCCGGGATGGGCGTGCGCACCGATGCGCAGATGGCGGCGAACACCGGCGATCTGCTGCTGTCGTCGAACGGCGATCTGACGGTGAACGGCTCGGCCGCGCAACAAAAGGCCACGCTGCAGGCGAGCGGCAATCTGTCGCTGACCGGCGCGCACGTCGGCATCAGCGGCTACACGATCAATGCGAACGGCGACGTCACGTCGACTGGCACGATTCAGACCGGCGGCAAGCTCACCGTCACGGCGGGCGGCAACGTCAACGTGGCGAATGCGCAATCGAACGGCGACACGGTGGTCACGGGCGGCGCGAACGTCACGCTTGGCGACGTGCAAACCGGCGGCGCGCTCGCGGTGACGGCACAAGGCAACGATGAAACAGGCGATATCAACCTGAACGGCACGTCCGTGATGAGCGGCGCGACAAGCTTGCAGGCCGCGCGCGATATCAACGTGAACGGGCAGACCAATGGCAGTACGTTGCAGGCGACGGCGCAACGCAACGTCAACGTGAACGGCGCGTTGCAAACGTCGAGCGATCTCGGCTTGGCGGCGACACAGGGCAGCGTGACGACCAACGGAACCGTCAAAAGCGGCAATAACCTCGCGCTGGCGTCCGGTCAGAACACGAATGTGGCGGGGCAGGCCACGGCGCAGAAAGCCGTCACGGTGTCGGCAGGCCAGGACTTCTCGGTGAGCGGATCGCTCGCCAGCGGCACGACGCTCGCGGCCAACGTTGCGCGCGATATCTCGGTAGCGGGTTCGCTGCTCGTTGGAACTGATGCGCAGGTGAGCGCGGGGCGCAACCTCGACGTTCCGGGCGTGGTCATCGTGCAGCAGGATGGCGTGCTCAATGCGCAGAACAATCTCACCGGCAACGGATCAGTGGCGTTCGGCCAGAACGGTACGTTGACGACGGGACAGGACGTCGCTTTCACCGGCAAGCTGCTTGCCAATGGTCTGCAAGTGACGGCGGGCAACAACGCGAGTCTCGCCGACGTACAGGCGGGCGGCGCGTTCAACGTTGCGGCGAACGGGATTACCAGCAACCCAGCGGGTGGCGGCGATGTGACGTTCAACGGCAACGCGGCTTCGGTTGGCGCGGCGAACGTGCAGGCGGCGCGCGATGTGGTCGTCAACGGTACGCTGGCGGGCGGCTCGCAGATCACGCTGACGGCACAGCGCAACGTTGCCGTGGCCGCAGCGGGCACCGTGCAGGCGGTCGGAGATCTGTCGGTCGCAGCGGTGAATGGCAGCGTGAATTCGAGCGGCACGTTGAATGGCGCGGCGAACCTCATCGTTAGCGGTGCGCAGGATGTCGCGTTGACGGGCGCGACGAGCGTAACCGGCGATACCACTTTGACGGCAGGGCATGACCTGACCATCGGCGGCACGCTGGCGGGGCAGGGGGCGGCGACGCTCAGCGCGGGGCACGACGTAATCGCGGGCGGCAGCAGCGGCTTC
>NZ_DASRSY010000251.1:0-9609 GCF_035656215.1 Paraburkholderia sp. | reverse complement strand
CGATGCGTATGAACGCGGTACACAAGGCCATATGAAAACGGCGTACTCAGGTCGAGCGCGCCGCCGCATGAGCGGTCACTGTGAAGCCATCGGGGTGCGGAAGATGATGCCTGGAAGTGGCTGAACTAACGATCGGACTGTTCCGAAAAAGAAGCACCGTTCTGTTCTGAATTCGCCCCGCTTTGGACGGCGATCAAACCAGGTACGCCTGTTTCATTGATCCAACCGGCGGTCCAGCCGGTACACATAGCGCAATGCAGTAATATCCACGCCGCCCATATGATCCGGTTCGGCGCCGACGAATTGCCAGCCTTGCTTTTCATAAAAGCCGATCGCCGGTGTGTTGCCTTCGAGCACGTAAAGATATAGCTGCGTCTCTCCTTGCGCGCGTGCCCAGTCTTCGGCTGCACGCATCAACAGCTTGCCTGCGCCAATGCCCTGGTGCGCCGGCAGCGCATGCAAGTTGTCGAGCAGCACACCCCACGCGGACTCCGGTTGCTGTTCGACGCAGACGAAACCGACCGGCTCGCCCGCGAGTTCGGCGATCAGAATGATGCGGCGCTCGCCGCCCGGTGCGCGCAGGCGTGCTTCCCAATAGGCGGCGCGCTCCTGCGTTACTTCGCCGTCGAGGAATGCGTCGGGCAACAGGCCGCGATAGGTAGCCTGCCAGCTGGTGCTATGGATCGAGGCGATCAGCGCTGCATCCGCGAGGGTCGCAGGGCGCAGCGAAAGTGCGCGGGAGGATTGCATCGGGATGGTGTTCAACGGAAATTGCCTGTCTGTAAAAAGTTTACCGCAAAGGCGCGCCGACACTGTCTGTAATGAAACTGTATGGAATGCGCGACAGTGCCATGAACGGTAACATTACGTGCTGCGGGCTTGAGGTGTTTCACAACGTTTACCCTGATACCGCGTGAATGCGTTCAGCATGAAAATGCAGCGCCCCCGGCGCGCTCTAATTCAGCTGCCCGTGGCATCCGCTTGCCAAACGCAGTGGATCGTTTCAACTGCCTGAACGCCGCCTGTCTGCGTGGCGACGGGCTTACAGAGAATGTCATGTCTACTGCGTCACACGCCACTTCTTCATCCCAGGAATCCAAGGTCAAGACAGTTTTCCGCGTCGTCAGCGGCAACTTTCTTGAGATGTACGACTTCATGGTCTACGGCTATTACGCGTCCGCGATTGCCAAGACCTATTTCCCAAGTGGCAACGAATTCGCCTCGTTGATGCTGTCGCTGTCGGTATTCGGCGCGGGCTTCCTGATGCGGCCGCTAGGCGCAATCGTGCTGGGTGCCTACATCGACCATCACGGCCGGCGCAAAGGCCTGATCCTTACCCTCGGCCTGATGGCGCTCGGCACGCTCACGGTCGCCGCGATTCCAGGCTACGCGACCATCGGTGTGCTTGCCCCGGCGCTCGTGCTGTTCGGCCGGCTGCTGCAAGGCTTCTCCGCCGGGGTCGAACTGGGCGGCGTGTCGGTCTATCTGTCGGAGATCGCCACCAAGGGCAACAAGGGTTTCTATTGTGCGTGGCAGTCGGGCAGCCAGCAGGTTGCCGTAGTATTCGCCGCGCTGATCGGCGTCTTCCTGAACAAGATGTTGCCGGCTGACCAGATGACGGCCTGGGGTTGGCGCGTGCCGTTCCTGATCGGCTGCCTGATCGTGCCGTTCCTGTTCATCATCCGCCGTTCGTTGCAGGAAACCGAGGAATTCAAGGCGCGCAAGCATCATCCGAGCATGGGCGAGATCATGAAGACGATGGCCGCGAACTGGGGCATCGTGCTGGGCGGTATGGGCATGGTCATCATGACCACCGTGTCGTTCTACATGATCACGGCCTATACGCCGACCTTCGGCAAGGAAGTGCTGAAGCTGTCGTCGATCGATACGCTCGTCGTCACCGTCTGTATCGGTTTGTCGAACCTGGTCTGGCTGCCACTCGCGGGCGCGTTGTCGGATCGTATCGGCCGCCGTCCGGTGCTGCTCGCCTTCACGATCCTGACGATCATCACCGCGTACCCGGCGCTGCAATGGCTGGTCGCCGAGCCGTCGTTCGTTCGCCTTCTGGCTGTCGAGCTGTGGCTGTCGTTCCTGTACGGCAGCTACAACGGCGCGATGGTGGTGGCGCTGACCGAAGTGATGCCGGTCGAAGTGCGGACCGCCGGTTTCTCGCTGGCCTACAGCCTTGCTACGACGATCGGCGGCTTCACGCCGGCCATCTCGACGTTGCTGATTCACACCACGGGCAACAAGGCAGCGCCTGGCCTGTTCCTGGGCGTGGCGGCGATCTGCGGGCTGATCGCGACGCTGGTGCTGTATCGCACGCCGGAGTCGCGCAATCAGTATCGAGCGGCTTAAGGGTAAGGGTAAGGTTAAGGTTGACCGCTCATCCGGATAAACCATCCGGACAAACAAAAACCCCGCGCTCGTGAGAACGCGGGGTTTTTTGTTGGGTGTCGCATCAGCAACAGATTTCGGTGGGTCAGGCCTGGTTAGCCGCGGCGCAATTCGTTCGCCACCGCCTCCACCACGTCGCTCCACGCGCCGGGTTGCGGCTGGCGCAGCAGCGTTACGCCCGGATACCACGAACTGCGCGTCTCGCCGACGAACCAGCGCCAATCCGCGGCGAACGGCAGCATCAACCACAGCGGCTTTTTCAGTGCGCCCGCGAGGTGAGCGATTGACGTATCGATCGACACGACCGCGTCGAGCCGCTCGATGATCGCCGCAGTATCCGCAAAATTGCCGATCCGCTTACCCATGCGATGAATCGACGCCGCGCGCGGATGCGCGTCGAGCGCCGCGTGTTCTTCGGCGCTCAGTTCAGGTTGCAGCACGATCCAGTCGATCCCTTCAAGCGCGAACAGCGGAGCGAGCACGGCGAGCGGCATCGAACGGGTTTCGTTTTGCTGGATGCGTCCTGACCATGCAATGCCGATCTTGCGCTTCGCGTGACCGCCGAGCGAACCGCGCCATTTGCGGCCGTAAGTCGGCGGCGCGCTGAGGTAGGGGGTGCGGGCGGGAATCGTGTCGTAACTTGTGCCGAGTGCGAGCGGCAAGCTCAGCAGCGGACATTGCAGATCCGCCGCTGGACGCGGTGCACCCTGGGCGATCAGCGTCACGCGCCAGGCTTGCGCGGCCGGCGCCAGCAGCGGCAGCAACTGCGGCTGCACTTCGAGTACCACGCGCGCCGCACGCTGCGCGGCCAGTGGTACGAAGCGCACGAATTGCAAGGTATCGCCGAAACCCTGCTCGGCATGGATGAGGAGCGTGCGTTGTTCGATTGGCTCGCCGTGCCAGCGCGGCAATGTCTGGATGACCGGCTGCGCGTTGATCTGGAGCCGCCATTCGTATTCCGGTAGCCCACGCGCGAAATCGCGCAACGCAAGCCATGCAAGCGCGCGGTTCAAGTGCGCGGACGCGAGATCGGGGCGCAAGCGCAACGCCTGATCGAATGCCCGCACAGCGGCGGCGTGCGCGTTCAGCGCCTGGTGTGCCGTACCGAGACTCAGCCAGGCGAGTGCAAATTGCGGATCGAGACCGACCGCGCGCTCGAGATACGGCAGCGCTTGCGCATGGCGTCCCAGCGCCGCGAGCGCGTTGCCAAGCCCGAAAATGGTCGGCGGCAGGTTCGGCTGCAAGGCGAGCGCTGCCCGGAAGGAGGCGACCGCTTCTTCGTGGCTGCCGGTGGCGTCGAGCGTATTGGCGAGGTTGAAGTGCGCGGCGACGAAACGCGGCTCGGCTGCTAGCGCCGCCTGAAAGCAGGGGACCGCCTCGTCTGCGCGATCAAGCGCGTTCAGCGACATGCCCATGTTGTTGAGCGCGCCCGCATGCCTGGGGCGCAATTCGAGCGCGCGCTGGAACGACGCGATCGCATCCGTATGACGGCCGAGCGCGTGCAATGCGTTGCCGAGATTGTTGTGCGACGAAGCGTCGTTCGGTTGCAGGCGCAACGATTTCTCGAAGGCGTCGGCGGCGTCTTCGTGGCGGCCCACCGACGCGTACGCATTGCCCAGGTTGTAGTGCGCCATCGGGAACGACGGCGCCAGCGTGAGCGCATTGCGGAATTGTTCGATGGCGTCGTCGATCTTGCCCAGCGCCTTCAGCGCGTTGCCGAGGTTCAGTTGCAGGGCGGCGTCTTCCGGGCGCAGGTTCACCGCGCGCCGCACAAGCTCGGCGGCTTCGGCGTGCTGGCCCTGCTGGTGGCGCAGGACGCCCAGCAGGTGCAATGCATCGACGTGCACGGGATTGCCGTCGAGCGTCGCGCGGTAGCCGCGTTCGGCGTCGTCGAGGCGGCCGTCACGATGCGCCGCGAAAGCGCGGTCAAATACTTGTTGCATGACGGAGGGAAGGCATTTCGGGTGGGGCGGACGCCGCATTTTCCCACACTCGCCGGGTCGCCCTCAGATTTGACCTGTTGTTTCGATATCTATAACATATGAACACTTGTTCACATGTGTGCCGATGACGCCGCTTGCCATGGATTCCACGATATCGCTTGTCAGTTTTGAGGACCGCCCGGTGGAGACGATCGTGCCGCTGGCCGACCTGTTTCGCCTGCTTGGCGATCCGACGCGCTTGCGCATCGTGCTCGCGTGCGTCGACGAGCGGCACGCGGTCGGCGCGATTGCCCAGGGGCTGGGCTTGTCGTCGTCGCTGGTGAGCCACCATCTGCGGCTATTGCGCGCGGCGCGAATCGTGCGCGCGGAGCGGCAGGGCAAGCAGGTGTTCTATCTTGCCGCCGACCGTCACATCAGCGCGATGCTGACCGGCATGCTCGAGCATGTGGCCGAGCCGGCCGGCGAATTTCCTCTGGACCCGTCATGAAGAAACCCACCACGCCGAACCGGGCCGCAGAAGAACGCGAGGACGACCACGCGCCAGTCTGGCTCGATGGGGAATTCGACGGGATCGATGGCGAAGATGCGCGGGTCGAGGGGAGAGAGCACGGGGCTGACGGTCAAGACGGGCATCGCCATGATGTAGCTCGTCCCGATTCTGGCGATGCGTATGAGAGCGGTGCGCAGGAACATGGAGCGGACGGGCGCGGTTCACATGGCGACGATGCGGACCACGGTCGCAGTCATGATCGCGACGTCAGCCACGGTGCCGTGAGCCACACAGGCCATAGCCATGGCGACCACGATCACAGTGGCCACGACGACAGCGATCACGACGACAGCGACCACGATCATGGCGACCACGGCCAAAACGATCGCAGTCACGGTAGCCACAGCCAAGGCAGCCACGATAACCACGCCGGCCACAACTACAACCGCATCCACAGCGCCCACAGCCACGCCGGCCATCACCATGCCCACGCACCCGCTGCAGGCCACGGTCGCGCCTTCGCACTCGCCGTCGCATTGAACTTGGCGATCGTGCTGGTTCAAGCCGTCTATGGCGTGATCGCGCATTCCACCGCGTTGCTTGCCGACGCCGGCCACAATCTCTCCGACGTGCTCGGCTTACTACTCGCCTGGGGCGCAACCTGGCTCGCCACGCGCCGTCCGTCGGCACGCTATACATTCGGCTACGGCAGTTCGTCGATCCTGGCGTCGCTCGCCAACGCGGGGCTGTTGCTCTTCGCATGCGGCGTGATTGTCGCCGAGGCAATCGGGCGTCTGATGAACCCGGCACCGGTCGCGGGACTCGTGGTGTTCGTCGTCGCGACGGTCGGCGTGGTCGTGAACGGCTTCTCGGCGTGGCTCTTCATGCGCGGCCAGAAGGAAGACCTGAACATACGCGGCGCATTCCTGCATATGGCTGCGGACGCCGGCATCTCGGCCGCGGTCGCGATCAGCGGCCTCGTGATTCTCTATACCAACTGGACGTGGCTCGACCCGGCAATGAGCCTGCTCGTGGTCGCGGTGGTGGTGGTTGGCACGTGGGGCCTGCTGCGCGATTCGGTACGCATGGCGCTCGACGCTGTGCCGCCCGGCATCGACCTGCAGCATATCCGCGACTATCTCGCCGGACAGCCCGGCGTCACCGACGTGCATGACCTGCACGTCTGGGCGTTGTCGACCACCGGCAATGCGCTCAGCGCGCATCTGGTGATGCCGGCAGGCCATCCTGGCGACGAGTCGATCGACGGCATCGTCATCACACTGCGCGAACGTTTTTCGATGCAGCACGCCACGCTGCAAGTCGACCTCGGCACGACCGTGCATCAATGCGCGTTGGATCATCCGCACGATTGATGCGGCGCACCGTTGGGCAGACTATCGGCGGCGTACACTAGAACGTACTGTGTTCTCCGGAGTTCTGCATGGACGCTGCCGCACACGATGCGTCGCCGGTGCTGATCGTTGGGGCGGGTCCGACTGGACTCGCCGCGGCGATGAGTCTGGCGCGTGCCCACATCCCCGTGCGTCTGATCGACAAAGCGCTGCAACCGAGCCCGTATTCGCGGGCCATCGGCATTCAGGCGCGCACGCTCGAACTGTTTGAACAGCACCGGCTGATCGAGCCGTTTCTCGAACTCGGTCATCGCGCGCGCATCGCCAATCTTTTTTCCAATGGCATGCGTCTCGCGCGCCTCGATTTCGATCCGCTGCACACGCGCTATCCCTATCTGCTGTTTCTCGATCAATCCGTGACCGAGCGTTTGCTGACGGAGCATCTCGCGACGCTCGGCGTGACGGTCGAACGCGGTGTTGAACTGGCGATGTTCTCGCAGGGCTCCGCCAGCATTCAGGCGACGTTGCGTCGCGCGGACGGCCATACCGAGACCCTGCGCCCGTCCTACATGATCGCCGCTGACGGTGCGCATAGCACGATCCGTCACCGGCTCGGCTTGAGCTTTGTGGGCAACACCTTCGAGCAGACATTCCTGCTTGCCGACCTGCATGCCGAAACCGATTGGCCCGAAGACGAATTCCATATCTTCGCTTCAGGCGAGGGTCTCGTCGCGCTGTTTCCGATGGGCCATGGCCGCCATCGTCTGATCGCGGATCATCCAGCCGCACCGAGCGCGGTTCCGGAGCTGGCCACGCCCGCCGTGCTCGGTGAACCGTCGCTCAACCAGATTTCGCCGCCGTCGCTGGCCGAATGCAAGGCGTTGATTGCCCAGCGCGTGCGGGAACGAGTCGAGGTGTCGGACCTGGCATGGTCGTCGTATTTTCATTTGAACAGCAGAATGGTGGAGAGGCTGCGCGTCGGCCGCATTTTTCTCGCGGGCGATGCCGCTCACGTACACAGCCCGGCGGGCGCGCAAGGGATGAACACGGGCATTCAGGAAGCGTTCAATCTCGGCTGGAAACTCGCACGCGTTTTGAAAGGCGCGGCGCCTGACCGCCTGCTTGATACATACCACCAGGAACGGCATCCGATCGAGCGCGACGTGCTGCGGCAAACCGGCTTCATCACGCATATGGCCGAGGCCGATCATGGACCGCTGAAGCTGCTGCGCGAGCGCGTGATGCCGGTGCTGGCCGCGCTCGGTCCGCTGCGCGATGCGGCGCGTATGACCATCAGCGAGTTGTCGATCCAGTATCGACGCAGTCCGCTGACGCTCGAGCGCGTTCTCGACGGCGGCCCGCGTGCCGGCGAGCGTGCGCCGGATGCGCTGGTGCATGTGGTGGATGGTCCGCTTGGCCGCGCGCCGGGCGTCGGTTGCATTTTCGATCTGCACGATCCGGCGTTCTTCTCGTTGTTTCTGCTAGTCCAACCGCTGCCCGTCGACGAAACGCCGCTCGATCCTGCCACGAAGCACGCGCTGCCGCCGGATCCAGAGTTGGAGCGACTGGCTGCGGAAGTCGAGCGATTGTTGCCGGGCGCGGTGCGCATCTGGCGCGTGACCGATACGAGCGGCGAGGGCGCTCCGGCGTTGTCCGAATCGTATGGACGCACGCGGCCGTCGTTCTATCTGGTGCGACCGGACGGCTATATCAGCGCGCGCGGGCGCA
Organism: Paraburkholderia sp.; assembly: GCF_035656215.1. GTDB lineage: Bacteria > Pseudomonadota > Gammaproteobacteria > Burkholderiales > Burkholderiaceae > Paraburkholderia. The sequence continues at coordinate 1,699 of NZ_DASRSY010000251.1, read as the reverse complement.
CTGGGTCCGATCTGCACGGCTTGTTGCGGCATTGCGAAGCGTGGTTCGCAGTGGGCGGGGTGATGCCGGAGCAGGCGGCCCTGTGAGGTGAGCCACCCGCGCCGCCGCCTATACCGTAGAAAGCGCAGCCGGCGTCAGCCCGTCACGATGCTTGACGAGCGCTTCCCTGACGATGCCCGACATCTCGATGCCACTCGCATCCGGCTCATCGAGCGCTTCCAGCAAAGCGCGCCGCATACGCGGCTCCCAGAAACGGCGGATATGATCGGCGATGCCGGCGAGCGCTTCTTCGCGGTCCGGCATCGAATCGAAAAAGTCGCCGATCCGGTTCGCCATGTCGATCAGATTCTGATTGTCCATGGCTCGCCTCACTTACCCGATGTTGCGTTGGACAACTCGCGCTGCTTCAGCAGATCGAGCTGTTCCGTGTTGAAGCGCGAATAGTCCTGCTGCCATTGCGACGGTTGTTCGACCGGCATCACCTGCACCGCGGTCACCTTGTACTCAGGACAGTTGGTGGCCCAGTCCGAGCTATCGGTGGTGATCACGTTCGCGCCCGATTCAGGGAAGTGGAATGTCGTATAGACGACGCCCGGCTGCATCCGCTCGGTCACTTTCGCGCGCAACACGGTTTGTCCCGCGCGCGATTCGATGCCGACCCAGTCGTCGGTCTTGATGCCGCGTTCTTCCGCATCGTGCGGATGCAGTTCCAGCCGGTCCTCATCATGCCAGCGCGAATTCTCGGTGCGGCGCGTTTGTGCGCCGACGTTGTACTGCGACAGGATGCGACCGGTCGTGAGCAGCAGCGGGAACTTGCGTGTGACTTTTTCAGGCGTCGCGATGAACTTCGTAATCACGAACTTGCCCTTGCCGCGCACGAAGGTGTCGATGTGCATGGTCGGCGTACCGTCCGGTGCATCCTCGTTGCACGGCCACTGGATGCTGCCGAGCTCGTCGAGCTTCTTGTACGAAACACCGTGGAAAGTCGGCGTGAGGCGCGCGATCTCGTCCATGATTTGCGACGGATGGGTGTAATCCATCTCGTAGCCAAGCGCGCGAGAGAGCAGGATCGTGGCTTCCCAGTCGGCATAGCCGGCGAGCGGAGGCATCACTTTGCGCACGCGCGAGATGCGGCGTTCGGCGTTCGTGAAGGTGCCGTCCTTTTCGAGGAACGTTGAGCCCGGCAACAACACGTGCGCGTACTTTGCCGTCTCGTTCAGGAAAATGTCCTGTACGACGATACATTCCATCGCCGACAGCGCTGCCGCCACATGGTGCGTGTTGGGATCGGACTGCACGATGTCTTCGCCCTGGCAGTACAAGCCCATGAAGGTGCCGTGCACCGCGGCGTCGAACATGTTCGGAATGCGCAGTCCCGGTTCGGGCTGCAACGTGACGTTCCATGCTTCTTCGAACAACGCGCGGGTGATCGAATCGCTGATATGGCGATAGCCCGGCAGCTCGTGCGGGAACGAACCCATGTCGCACGAACCCTGCACGTTGTTCTGACCGCGCAGCGGGTTCACGCCGACCCCTTCGCGGCCGATGTTGCCGGTCGCCATCGCCAGATTCGCGATGCCCATTACCATTGTCGAACCTTGCGCGTGTTCGGTAACGCCGAGGCCGTAGTAGATCGCGGCGTTGCCGCCGGTGGCGTAGATGCGCGCAGCCTCGCGGATGGATGCAGCGGGCACGCCGG
>NZ_DASRSY010000250.1:0-36185 GCF_035656215.1 Paraburkholderia sp. | reverse complement strand
GCGCCGTCACGAATACGCTCGGTGGAAATGCTTCGAGTTGCTCCTGCTCGGCGGCGGCCTGTGCAACTTCGGCTGCCATCTTGAGTGAGATCACTACCACGCCGTCTGCATCGTCCACGATCACGTCGCCGGGAAACACGGCTACGCCGCCGCAGCCGATCGGCACATTGATATCCACCGCGTGGTGCCGAATCAGATTCTGCGGCGCGCTTGCTCCGGCCTGGAACACCGGCATGCCGAGCGCGGCGATCGTCGTGCTGTCGCGCATCGGACCGTCGGACACCATGCCTGCCACGCCGCGCACCTGTAATCGTTGGGAGAGGATCGAACCGAACGGGGCGCTGCCACGCTCGCTGCGGCAATCCTGCACGAACACGTGGCCGGGCGGAATGGTTTCGACGGATTTGCGCTGTGCGTACTCGCGATCCGCAAACAGTTCGAACACGTCGATGTCTTCGCGCGAGGGAATGCGGGGGAATATTACGTAGCGTGAACGCTGGCCTGACCAGATTCGCGCCACTGTGCGCGGCGAGCGGCGCGACACCCTGCATGAACGTATTGCGCAAGCCGCGCTTGAACAACTGAGTGGTCAGCGTGGCGGTGCTGACATGGCGGAGTGTTTCGAGCGTGGCGCAGTCGAGACCGGACAGGGTGTCGGGTGGCCTCAGGTTTTAGGGGCGGGGGATGGCGCTCATCTGCCGTGCTGCATCGCAACGATTGAACGCAACCGCTGCAGTCTCGCGCACACGATGCTAGCGCCGCCGTGGATCATGCGGCAGGCTCGCGCAACCATGCTGACGTAACGGCGAACGGGCGAAAGCGCCGAGGCACGCAAGATGCTACCCGAGGGGAGGATGTGAACGCCGCGGGTGAAACACAACAACGTCGGCATCGCAAAGGAACATGAATGCCAGAGAAGATGCCGGGCGGACAAGGCGGCGCGCACGGGTTTGCACCAGCCGCCACGGCGAATCGGGTGTCGACATCGGTCTGCTTCGGCAAACGTGCCGAGGGCCGGTTTTTCATCGGCGTGCAATTTTGGCGCGTTACTGTGGGCATGCGTTGCGCCCAGGCCATGTTTTACAATCACGGGCCTGCATGCAACTCAATGCATGAAATCGAGTCGGAACCATGGACAGCACTACCGCAGCCGCGCAAATCGGCGGCAAACAACAGGACGATACGTTGGCCACGTCTGACGGCCTAACCGGTCTTTTAGAGCAGCAACAGAACATGAACGGAGCATTGAGACTCGATCAGGTCACGATCGTGCTCGTCGAGGACGACCCGGATAGCCGGGAATCGCTGACCTTGTTACTCGAGGCAGAAGGGGCGCATGTCGTCGCTGTGGCAGATGCGGAAGAAGGCGTCGAAGCGGCGGTGCGGCTATTACCTGACGCCGTGGTGTGCGACCTCGAATTGCCGGGCATGGACGGTTTTTATCTGATCCAGCGGCTGCGTGATCACGAGATTCGCGGCGACCACGCGCCTTCGGTGGCCGTGGCGCTCACAGGCCATACCGACGACGCTTACCGCTTGCGCAGTATTGGCGAAGGCTTCCAGCATTTCATGACCAAGCCGGCATTGCCGGAAGACCTCGTGATGTTGTTGCGCGACGCGATCGAAGCCCGCGCGGCGGGCTGACCCGCTTCACCCGCGGGTGACAGCTTCTTGCCGCCGTATCTTCAGCGGCAAGCTTTCGCTGAGCGAAACGGTTTCTGCAATCAGGTTACAAATCTGATTGCCGGCGCCGCTGTCACTTGGCGACGGCGACCGCTGCTGCGGCGCTGGCCGCTTCCGCTGTCTGACAGGCGGAACACAATCCCTTCAATTCGATTTCGTCGCTGGCAAGGCGGTAGCCCGCGTCTTCGATTTGCGCGACGAGCGCCTGACGCAGCTTGGGCTGATGCAATTCGGTGACATTGCCGCATTGCTGACAGACCACCAGAATGCCGTGCTGGCATTGCGTCAGGTCGTGGCAGACGGTGAACGCGTTGATCGATTCGATCCGGTGCACGAGTCCGGCCGAGAGGAGAAAGTCCAGCGCCCGATAAACCGTGGGCGGCGCCGAGCCGGGATGGATCTGGCGCATGTCGTCGAGCAACGAATAAGCCTTGGTGGCGCGCCCGGAATTCAGCAGCAATTCGAGCACTTTGCGGCGGATCGGCGTGAGTTTTTCGCCGCGTTCGCGGCAATATTCTTCCGCGAGAGTCAGTGCGGCTTCCTGCGATTCACCGTGCCCACCGTGCAGGTGCCCCGGCTCATGATGATGAGCGGAGGCGGCAGGGGTGGTTTTGTCGGCGGTCGCGGCGGGCTTGGCGGTCTTCATGCGTCGATTATAAAGGCCATCGTGCTTCGCTGTGCCGGTGTGCGGCGCGCTTGCCGGTCGCGGCTGGGCGCCGCGACGTGGCATGAGGGCGCTGGATGGATCAAGTCAGCGCTTAAGTCAGCGCTTAAGTCAGCGGAAAATCGACGTATTTTTTGAAACCCGGGCGCGTCGCAATCCGCGAATACCAGCGTTCCAGATTCGGTAGCGAGGGACGTTCCACGCCATCCAGCCCGAACCAGCGTTTCGCGTACGCGCCGATCACGATATCGGCGAGCGTGAAATTCTCGCCTTCGAGGAAGAAGCGGCCTTGCAGATGGTTGTCCAGCAGGCGCCACAACAGCGTGACCGCGGCGAAGTCGGTGGCGAGTTTGGCGGCGTCGCGCTCGGCGGCCGGCGTGCGCACGAGAGCCCAGAACACAGGCTTTTCCGCGGGTTGCAGTGTGGTGAGCGACCAGTCGAGCCAGCGGTCGATACTGGAGCGCAGTTTCGGCTCGGAGGGATACAGGAGGCTCGATTCGCCGTATTGCAGCACCAGATAGCGCAGGATCGAGTTCGATTCCCACAGCACGAAGCCATCATCGACCAGCGTCGGAATCTTGGCCGTCGGGTTCATCGCCAGGTAGTCGGGCTCGTTGTTGCGCCCGAATTGCAGGCCCGCGTCGATGCGTTCGTACGGCAGCACCAGTTCGTCACAACACCACAAGACTTTCTGTACGTTGACCGAGTTGGCGCGCCCCCAGATCGTGATCATCCGGCAAATCCTTTTCTTTATGCTTACAGTTGGCAAGCCGCGTAAGGCACGCGGCGTTCAACCAGCAACGATACACGATGCACGTGGGTTTGCGCGCCGCCGGCCGGCAATTGGTCGCGTGCAGTGTTGGCCTAAGCGTGGTTTAAGCGTGAGCCAGAACCTGACCTAAGCGTGGGCCAAAGCCTAGCGAAAACGTGGCCTAAACGTGACCGATGAGTGGCCGATGCGCAGCCTGAGCGCGATCAAAGCACCTCCCCATTCGATGCCCGAATGGCGGCCAAATCACCATGCCGGTAATACATGGGCGTTGCGTACAATGAGCGCACCCGAATATGACGAGGCACCGTATGGCCCGCATTGTCCCCGACGACTGGAAGAGCCTTGCCGCCACCGGCGCGGCGGCACGCGAACGCGAAACCCTCGCGTTGCTGGAAGAAGCGCTTCCCGATGGCTACACCGTCTATCACGGCGTGCACTGGACCCGCCTGAATCAGAACTTTTCGGTGTTCGGCGAGGCCGACTTCGTGATCGTCAGCCCGGCCGGGCGCGTGATGATCGTCGAACAGAAAACCGGCTTCCTGCGCGAAACGTCGAAGGGGCTCGTCAAGGTCTATCTTCAGACGGAACGCAACGTAGCGATCGCGCTCGCGCACACCGTCGAAACGCTGCACCGGCGCTTTACCGCGGCGTTCGGCGCGGGCACTTATTTCATCGAAGAACTGCTGTATTGCCCGGACCACGTTGTCAAGGACGCCGCGATTGCCGGCGTGAATCCCGCGCGGATTGTCGACGCAACGCGTAAGGACCGGCTTGCCGCGATCATTCGCGAAGCCTTGCCGGCCGATGAACCGCGTCTCGCTTGCGCACCGAAAATCCACCACTTTCTCGCTGACGAACTCGCGCTCACGCCCGACGCTAGCGCGCTGGTCGGTCAGGCCGGCACGCTCGTCACGCGTCTGGCGGGCGGCCTTGCAACCTGGGCGCGGCGGCTCGAGTTTTCGCCGTTCCGGCTGCGCGTGATCGGCACGGCCGGCTCGGGTAAAACACAACTGGCTGTGCAGGTGATGAAAGACGCGGTGGCGCGCGGGCAACGGCCGTTGTACGTGTGTTTCAACCGGCCGCTCGCGGATCACATCGTGCGGGTCGCGCCACCCGAGGCGAAGGTGGCGAACTATCACCAGCTATGCGACTGGATCGCGCGCGACGCGGGCCGCGAGCCCGATTTCCAGTCCGGCGACGTTTTCAATCAGCTTGAAACGACTTTCGCCGAAACGCCGATCGACGCGCGCTGGCAATTCGACGTGCTGATCGTCGACGAAGGGCAGGATTTCCAGCAGCCGTGGGTGGCGGCACTCGAGCGTCTTTTGAGGCCGGGCGCCGCGTGGTGGTGGCTCGAAGACCCGCTGCAGAATCTGTATATGCGCGAGCCGGTCGAGCTGCCCGGCTGGACCACGCTGAAAGAGACCACCAACTACCGCAGTCCGCGCGACATTCTCGATTATGTGCGCGACGTGGTCGGCGCCTCGGTGCCAGCCGCGGCGGGTCTGGCGTCGGGCAGTCCGTTCGACGGCTCCGATATTTCGCTCTCTGTCTACGACGAAGCGAATGCCGCCGAAGGCAGCAGCGAGGCCACCAAACGGGCGATCACGCAGGCGTTGTCGCTCGGCTTTCGCAAACAGGACATCGCCGTGCTCTCGTTTCGCGGCCGCGAAGGCTCGGCGATGACCGCACAGGATCATCTCGGCCCGCATCGGCTGCGCAGTTTTACGGGGAAGTATGATCTGTTCGGCAACCCGGAGTATCGCGAAGGGGACGTGCTGTTCGAGTCGATCTATCGCTTCAAGGGGCAGGCGGCGCCGTGTGTGATTCTCACTGAAGTCGACTTCGACACGTTCGATGAACGCATTGCACGCAAGCTGTTCGTCGGCGCCACGCGTGCAACGATGAAGTTGATCATTGTCGCCTCGCAGCGGGCCGCGGGGCATCTGCGTCTGCGTGATGGTAAAGAGGTCAGGGAAACCCGAGAGATCAGAGAGATCAGAGAGGCGAAAGAAGCCTAGCAGCCACTCAGGGTGACGCTTGCGCGCTTAGGCGCAAGCGTTCAGGCTCACGCACCGCGAGGTCCAGTCTCTCAGACCTACGCTGGTCCGCACAAGTCGCGCGCATCCACTCACGTCCACGCACGCGCGCCCACCAGCATCCCGGTTTGCGTGGCCGCGTCCCACCAGATCACGCGCAGCAACGGCGCCTGCTGCGCGATCAGCAGCGCCTGCACCGGATCGCTCTCGACAAAATGCGTGACGCCGCCGCGCAATGCCGCAGCCGCCTTGTGAGCGGCGGCGCCGGCGGGACTTTCATCGTGCGTGCCGGGCGTGCGCATCACCAGTTGCATATGACCGAAGCCGTGCCGCGCGAGCCACGCTTCGGTGCGCGTGCGATCGAGTTCCGGCCGGCCGGTGATGATGGTGCGAACGCGTTGCAGATCGATGTCCGGCAGCATCTCGAACGGCAGCAGCGCGTCGCGTTCGGCGAGCGCCGCGGCCAGATCCTCGTCGTAGCGCGCGAGCGGCACGTCGGGTAGCAGAATGCCGTCGAGGTCGATAGCATAGGTGGCGTATTCGTGATCGTCGGCCATGGCGGGCGCGGTGCCCGCTTGCACGCGCTCCCAGTCCTCGCGATAACGCTCGGTGTAGGCCTGGCGCTCCCACGGGAACAGCGCGAAATAGCCGCGGGCATCGATCGCGTAGTCGGGTTGCGTGCGGCTCAGGTCGTCGACCGCGGCGGTCAGCGTCCTGACGTCAAGGCCGTGCTGCTGAAGGAAGGCGATGCAGTCGGTCAGCGTAAAGCCGCGCCCCGCGATGTCCTCGCACAGCAGCACCTTTGAGCCCGCGGGCGGGATGGGCAGCGTCGAATCCCAGGCGACCGTGCGCGACTGGCGGTCGTATCGCAGGAAGGCGACCGGCGTGCCGGCCGCATGCGACACCATCAGCGCAAGCGGTGCGCCGCCACGCAGGATGCCGATTGCTATCGTGAAACGCTCCGCCAGCAACACGGGTTGCAACGATTCGATCCAGTGATCGAGTTGTTCGTACGTCAGGGGCAAAACGGGCTTGTTCATGACTCTTTTGGCGTCGCGTGGAGCACGCAGGGCAGGTGTCCCGTAGACGGAGAGCGGCGCGCGGCGCAGCGCGGCGGCAGGTCCTCGTTTTTGAGACAAAGATTTTTGGCGATATTATGCATGCGGTTCAAAGATCGCGCGTCGGGGTGACGCGCGTCGCCGGACGGGGCGCGTTGCAAAGAGCGCCGCCACCGGCGGGGAAAGGGCGCTGCAGGTGCGCTGGCAGGTTGAGCCGGCGCAGCGTGGAGCCGCCCACAAAAATAACAAACGATGGAATAAGCCAGGCAAATGACCAAGTTAAGCGCAGCGGTGGATGGCAGGAAAGGCGGGTGCAGGAGCGCATGGTGGGGGCCCGGTCTGATCCTCGCGCTCGCCGCGTGGAGCATGCACGCACAGGCGCAGGCAGAGTCGTTGCCATTGTCGCTCGACGTGAAGGGCAAAATCAGCAAGACCAACGACGCGGCACACCATCTGTATCACTTCACCGAGGCGCAACTGCTCGCGCTGCCGGTCCATTCAATTACGACCGCCACCACCTGGACTCCGCGTTCCACCTTCACAGGACCGCTGCTGGCGGATATCCTGAAGACAGTCGGCGCATCCGGCAGCGCAGTCGAGATCCATACGCTCGACGACTATACCTACACCATTCCGGTGTCGGACTGCGATCGCTATGGCGTGGTCGTTGCGTACAGCATGAACGGCCGGCGCCTGAAGATCAGCGACTTCGGGCCGCTATTTCTTATTTATCCGCGCGACGCGTTCCCCGATGAACTCATGGGCGCGGCGGGCGACTCGAAATTCGTATGGCAGATCAAGGCACTCATCGTCAAATAACGCGCCGCCCCTGGCGTCGTGTCCTCTATGTACTGATCTGGCTGACCGCACTCGCGGCGCCGGCTGGCGCAATCGGCTATCTGTTGTACGCGAACCTGCTCAATCCGCGCGTGACCGAACCGCTGACGGGTCAATACGACGGTTTCTATTGGGACGCCGCGCAACTGCAGATCGCCTACGCGCGTTTCGAGAATCAGTTGCTGCTGTATCAATCCGGCGTCGACGACGACTATCCGCGGCTCATGTTGCGCTACCAGTTGCTGCAATCGAAGCTGCATGTGATGGCCGGTTCGACACGCCGGCTGACCACGCAGCTCGCGCTGCTGCAACGGCAACTGGATGAAATCCAGTCGATCGATCATTTACTGGACGGGATTGAGCCCGAGGTCGATGCCTTGCAGAAGGACCGCAGCCGCGCCAATCAGATCGTCGAGGAATTGCGCCAGCATTGGAATGAGGTCAACGATCTCGCGTTGAGCCGCCGTTTCGCCGACGTGGCCGACCGTGAGGCGATGAACCGCGATTTCATCGACAAGCGTCGCATGCTGTTCGCAGGCGGCCTGTTGCTGCTGTTACTGTCCGCGGCTGCGACCACGCTGCTGGTGCTCAACGGCCGGCGCCGCACACGCCTGATGCATCAGCAGCACGCGGCGCTCGAAGCGGAGCATCAGGCGAGCCGCGCGGCGCGCGAGGCGAGTCTCGCGAAAGACGCGTTTCTCGGCATGATCAGCCACGAGTTGCGCACGCCCTTGCACGCGATCGTGTCGTCGATCGAATTGCTGGGCTTCAACTATCACTCCGAGGCCGACCGCAAGGTCATCCAGCGGCTCGAAACCGCAGGGCGGCATCTGGAAGCCCAGATGAAAGACCTGACCGACTACGCGCGCCTCGGCGCCGGCAAGCTCGAGCTGCGTCATGAGCATTTCGAGCCACGCGAATTGCTGGCATCGATCGTCGACGAGCACGCGATGTCGGCCGCCGCGCGCGGTCTCAAGCTGGAAAGCGAGGCGAACGGCATGAGCGGTCTCGTCGATTCCGATCCGCACCGCATCCGCCAGATCGTCAACAACCTGGTCACCAACGCGATCCGTTATACCGAAACCGGCACAGTGCGCGTGCAATTGAGGCAGCGGCCGGCGGTGCTGATCTTCGTCGTCAGCGATACGGGGCCGGGCGTGCCGCATGCGCAGATTCCGCTGATCTTCCAGGAGTTCACGCAGCTGGACGCGTCGCGCACGCGCCGCTTCGAGGGCGCCGGGATGGGGCTCACGATCGTGCAGGGACTGGTCCGGCTGTTCGGCGGCACTGTCGAGGTGGCGAGCACGGTGGGTGAGGGTACGACCTTCACGGTGACGATTCCGGTCACGCCGGTTGCGGCAAGCGCGCCGGCCGGCGTAGCGGTGCACGCCGAACCGGGCGGCGCGCGCCCGTGCGTCCTGATCGTCGACGACAACCGGTTGATTCGCGAGTCGCTCAGCGAAATGATCGCGCACATGGATTTCGACGCGCACGCCGTCTCCAATGCCGACGATGCGCTCGCATGGCTCGACGCGCATCGCTGTGACGTGGTGTTGCTCGATCTGCATATGCCGGATCGCGACGGTTATACGTTTTTCGCGGATTTCACGGCGCGGGGGGGGCCGTCGTCGGGTGTCCCGGTGATCGTGGTGAGTGCGTATGCGCCGGAGGCGGCGAGTAGGGGTGGTGCGGTGGGGGAAGAGGGGGAAGCCGGCTTGCAGCCGTTTTTCGAAGCGTTATTAAAGCCAGTACATTACGAGGAACTGCGCAACGCGTTGCAGCGTGCTTTGGCTTCGCGGCATACGGTGTGATGCGACGCCTGGGGACGCCTTGAGGAAAGGCAGAGGGAGGAGGGCTCAACCTGAGCACACACCTTCAGCCGCTTGCCGGCTCGTCAGGGCCGGTTGAGGCGTTTGGACAGATCGGCGACCAGGATTGCCATACGCGCGGGCTTTTCATAGCACGCGACGTCGTAATTACGGATGACCTGGCTGATCTCCGATTCGCTGGCCTTGCCGGTCAGCAATTCGCCGGTCAGCACGAAAATCGGCGCGTCCGGATTCTCCGACGCCCGCACCGCGCGAATCGCCGCCGCCGAGGTCTGCGAGCCGAACAGCCAGTCGATCACCACGCCGTCGAAGATCTGCGTTTGCAGTTGTTCGGCGAATGCCGCGAGGCCGTAAATCGCCACCGCCATGAAACCGCTGCGCTCGAGATAGTCGCGCAGATTGTCGGCTGAGGCCTGATCGTCGTCGACCACGGCGATGGTCGGCTTGTCAGTTTCAGCGCGGCGCGGATAGATCTCGATCTTGTGGACTTCGTACGCGCTTTGGTAAAGCGTGCCGTCGTGACGCGCAACGCGCCATTGGCCGAGCTTTGAGTACGCGACAAATTCAGGACGGCTGCCCGGTTCGAGCGCGGCGCCGACCCATGCAGTGCAGCTCAGCTCGATCGCGCCGATGCTGAACACCGCCTCCTGGGCGATGGCGCCAACCATGCCCGGATCGAGCGACTGGGCGCCGAATAGCTGAGCGGCAGGTTCGCCGAATACCTCGGCAACCTTTTTGATCTGCGAGAGGGTCCACGGGCTGTTGCCGCGCAGCTTGCGGTGCCCCTGCGAAAAACTCAGATCGAGGATGCGGCACAGCTCAGTGGTTTGCTGGCGTTTGCCAATTCCATGCCGGCTCATCAACTCGCGCACGCGCTCGGCGACTGCGATGGAGTCAGGTGAGTGTGTTTCGTTGGTCATACTGCGTGAGGATCTGCCTTCTTGAAGGGTGGCTGGGGCATGCGATACGGCACGCGCAGCGCAGCCATGCACATTGAATGCGTATTGACGCGGCTACGCGGGGGACAGCAAATGTACCGTAAAAAGTCTCACGGTCTGTGTTTTGGTATGACTGCCCCCAAGCGTGTCGGTGCGAGGTGCGAACGGACAAACTCGGCGGTCTGTTTATGCTTTTAGCATTGAATTCATTTTACCGATTAAATCGGGCGGAATCTGTAAGTAATTCCGATTGATTTTTCCTCACCTGCCGTTACGCCGGCGGCATCTTGTCGAGCGTGGCCGCCGAGTTTTTCAGGCCTTTAAAAATCCGCTCGGCGACCTTGCCCGGAAACCGCTCGGGCAATTCGGCCGAGACCCGTGCGATGACCTCCGGCGTCTGTTCGATCAGCCGCTGGATCAACGGCTCGGCGTTCGCGCCGTATGAACACCTCAGCGCCATGGTGTTGAAGTGGCGCCGCTGCACGTCGCGGAAGGCGTCGTGTTTGCTGCGCGACCACATCGCCATGGCGAGCTTGGCCTTGAACCATGACCATTGATTCGGGCCGTTGCCTTCCACCGGCCAGATCGACATCACGTCGTAAAGCGGCGTGAGACGGTACTGGCCGGCCGCCAGCAGGCGAATGCTGAAGTTCTTGGCGTGGCCGTCCGGCGCCGCCAGCATCCAGAACAGAATCTGGCTTGCCAGCAGCGTCTCGATGTCCTGTTGCGCCGACACCGATTGCTGGAGAATCCGCGCGAGATCCAGCACGCCCGGGCCGCCTTCGTTTTCGTACTTGCGATGCGACGGCACGCCGTACACCTGGCAGAAGTCTTCCTGCGGCAGGCGCAGCAGCCATTGCCCGCTTGAATGCAGTTGCCGGTCGAAGCGTTCGACGCTCAGCACCCGCTGCTTGCCGAACGTCATGATCTCGGTATTGGCCACCGGCAGACCATAAGCGCGCAGGATTTGCAGACACAGCCATTCATTTTCGACCGAGGTGCTGAGGTCGGCGAGCTTGTTGCCGACCAGACCGAGCGGCAGCTTGAAAATGTGCGTGGTGGGCGTGGCGCCATGCGGACGCTGCCACTTGCCGTCGTGCCACAGCAGGGCGGTTTTCTCCTGAGCGCCGGCGAGCGAGATGCGGAAATCGTCTGCTTCGTCGCGCGCGCCCAGGGCGGGGCTGCTGACGGTGCGCGCCAGCATGGCCTCGATCTCACTGTCGGAGAGCGGCGTACCGTCGATGCGCTCGACGCCGGTCGGCGCGTCGTCAACGGCCAGCAGCTGGACGGCGCCCACGCAATCGCGGCCGATGGCTTGCAGCAGGTCGAACGGATCGAGCGTATCGGTCTGGTAGCGCTGGGCGATACGCTTTCTGATCGCCTCGCTGTCGGGCAGCAGATTGTCGAAATAGTTGAGCACCCGCGGCCCTTTGTGCGCCTCATTGCTCGGGGTGAATGGCAGCGAGAGCGAAAGCGGCCGGCCCGCGGGCGAGGCGACCCACGCGGGGTCGTAAGCGAACTCCATGGGGCCGCGGGTGGGCAGACTCCAGACGCCGACGCGTTCGCCGTTGGCCCACACCGAAAGCGCCCGCGAATGAGTTTGGCGGCCCATGCTTACCACTCGATCAAAGGCGCCGGCTCAGGCACCGGCTGATTCTTGTCGCGTACCTGCAATTGCAGGCCGTAGGCGCCGCACAGCGCCAGCAATTGTGCGAGGGTGAGAGCGGCGGCATCGGTTTCCAGCGCCGAGATGCGGCTCTGGCTGATGCCGATGCGCGCGGCGGCATCAGCTTGGGTGAGGCCGGCTTGGCGCCGGCCGGCGGCAAGCAGTTGGGCCATCTGGTCTGGCGTGGCGACGAGGTGGATCATGGCGAATTATCCGCGAGACGAATAAATGCACTTTATGCGTCTCACAGATATTTGTCAAATATTCGTGTGACGCATATTCGACAAATATCTGTCTGGCGAATAAATGCCAAATATCTGTGTTGCGAATAAATCCCGTTTGCTTGCGTTCCTGCCAGGATGGCCGTGTAGCATGTTATGAAAACATGTTCTACCGACTCCATCCGACTCATGAATTCACCGACGCTACGCCACACCGACGTACCGTACTACACGCAATGGGGCAGCCCCGACTGGGTGCGCCACATCGTCGAACAACAGGGCGATCCGTGTGACGATCCATACTGGCAGCGCAGCGGTTTTGCCGACCCGGAACGTTACCGCTTCTGGGCCAAACGCCTGTGCGGTCTGACCTGCCTCGAATCCGCGCTCGACTACTGGCAGATCGAACACGCGCCGCGCGCCGCGCTGCTCGATGAAGCGCTGCGTCACGGCGTGTACCGGTTGCGTGACGAGGGCGGCGTCGATGGTTTGATCTACCGGCCGTTCGCCGATTGGGTTGGCGAGGCATTCGGCATTCAGGTCGAGGTGCTGCCGCAGGCACCGCTCGAAGAGATCGCCCTGCGCATCGACGGTGACACGATGGCGATCGTCTCCGTGAGCCCCGAGATCCGCTATCCGGAGCGGCCGAATCAGCGCCAGGGCGGCCATCTGATCCTGCTGCACGGGCGCGATCGCGATGGCGTATGGTTTCACAATCCGTCGGGCATTGCGCCTCACCAGGGGGACGCGTATTTGCCGTTCGCGACGATGGCGCGTTTCTACGCGGGGCGTGGCATGACGCTGGCCCGTATCGCGCGCTAACGGCGGCAGCACACAAGCCGTACGGCGAGTGCAATGATCGGGCCCGTTTTCTGCTAGAAAGTTTCCCACCGCCCTTTGCGATACCGGAAACCCGACATGAATCGAACCTATGCCTTGCTTGCCACGGGCCTCGTCGCGCTCAGCGCCGTCACCGCAGCGAATGCCGCCACCGAGAATGACCAGGCCAAGGCCTGCCGCGGCGACGCGATGCATTTCTGCTCCGCTGAGATTCCGAACAAGGAAAAAATCACCGCCTGCATGAAGCAGCACCTCGACGAACTCAGTCCGGCATGCCGCGCGATGTTCAAGGGCGGCAAGAAAGGCGACGCCAAAGCCGCTTCGCAGTGAACGTGGCGGCGGCGCGCCGCTGCTTTTCGGTGAATCACGCTAAGCCCTGCGCTGCAGCCGCGTTCCCACGAGCCCACGATCCGGCCCCACGGCGCGCCACGCGTCGTAGAATCGCTTGTTCCCGATTTCCGGAGTAGTCGCGTGTCTGATCAGCCACACCCGCAGCCACGTCCACCACGCTTTCGCCTGCCGCGCCGTGCTCGCACACCCTGGCAGGCGCCGCGCGCCCGCACACTTTTCACGCGCCCCACGGCGTCGCCGCAGCGCGTGCTGTTGCAGCGGATCTATCTCGTGCTCGGCCTGTGCGTACTCGCCTTCGCCGTGCTCTATCTCGACCGCGACGGTCTGCGCGACGCCAACCGCAAGGTACTCGGCATCGTCGATCTGATGTACTTCACGATGGTCACCGTCGCCACGGTCGGTTATGGCGACATCGTGCCGGTCACCGCCCGCGCGCGGCTCATCGACGCCTTCTTCATCGTGCCGATCCGTATCGTCATCTGGTTCGTGTTTCTGGGCACCGCTTATCAGTTCGTCATTCAACGCGTCATCGAGGAATTCCGCATGAAACGCCTGCAAAAACAACTGCGCGATCACGTCGTGGTGTGCGGCTACGGATTGAGCGGTTCGGTCGCGGTGCGCGAGCTGCTGGAAAGCGGCTTCGCGGCGGAGTCGATCGTTGTCATCGATTCGCAGCAGGAGGCGCTCGAAGCGGCCACGGCGCTAGGTGTGGCGGGCCTGCTCGGCGATCCGTCGCGTGAGGACCTGTTGCAGCAGGCGCAGGTGCGTATAGCCAAAGCAGTGATCATTGCCGTCAGCGACGACGCCGTCGCGATCCTGCTCACGCTGACCGTGCGCAGCGTCGCGCCGGACACGAAGATCGTTGTGCGGATTCAGGAGCAGACCTATCAGCGCCAGTTGCGCCAGGCCGGCGCGGACGTGATCGTTTCGTCGACCAAGATCGGCGGGCTGCTGCTCGCCGACGCGGTGGACAGCAACTACATCGTGCCGTTCATCAACGACCTGCTGTCGGCGCGCGGCCGTGTCAATCTGGTGGAGCGTGCGGCCACGGCGCTGGAAGTCGGCCGCTGGAGCAATGCGCTGCCGGGCGCGGTGGTGGTCGGGCTGATACGCGCGGGGCGCATGCTGTCGTTCTATGAAGACGAGCCGTGTCCGATCGAGGCGAACGATCTGCTGATGGTGATCCAGTCGTCGCGCCATGCGGGCGACGCGTCCGGCGGCTAGTGCACACAGCCGGGCGCGCGGCCAGGTCTAACCGCCTGAAGGCAGTGATCCCGCAGATTGAAGGTGACGCGTATGTTTATGGTTTTGTAAACTCGATCGCCGACGAACGCGATCTACTGACATTGGCTTACGGTTTTCTGGTGCGCTGAATCGAACGCATCATCTCGCAAGGACAGGAAAAGCCTGCTTATGACCCACCCGACCACGCAGATTTTCGATGATGCCGCCACGGCGCGGCTGATCCCGTACACGACGCTCGTCGACGCATTGAAGCGCGCGAGCATCGACTATGCGCAGCAACGCATTACGAGTCCTGAACGGCTTGTCGTGCCGCTCAACGAAGGCGGCATCATGCTGTCGATGCCGGCCACCGCGCCTGATCTCGCGATTCACAAACTGGTCAACGTGTGCGCGAGCAATAGACCGCGCGGCATCCCGACGATCCATGGCAAGGTGATGGCCTTCGATGCCGACACCGGCGAGACGCTCTTCATTCTCGACGGCCCGACGGTGACAGGGCGTCGCACGGCCGCGATGTCGATGCTCGGCATACACACTTTCGCGCCGGCCCGGCCCCATGAATTTCTGCTGATCGGCACGGGCACGCAGGCGGTGAATCATCTGGAAGCGATCGGCGAACTGTTCCCCGACGCACGCGTGTGGGTGAAGGGCAGTGCGCCCGCGCGGGCCGAAGCGTTTTGCGCTACACATCGCGGCAAGGCGTACGACCTGCAACCGCTGCCGCACCCCGACGCCGCGCTTCCCGATTCGATCGACGTGGTAATCGCACTGACCACCAGCAAGCAGGCTGTCTACGACGAAGCGGCGCGCACGGACCGGCTCGTGATCGGCGTCGGCGCGTTCACGCCGGCCATGGTCGAGATCGGCGCGCACACGATCGCAGGCAGCACGCTGTTCGTCGACGACGAAGCTGGCGCGAGGCATGAAGCCGGCGATTTCATTCAGGCCGGGGTCGATTGGGCACAGGTCGGCGGAATTGCCGCAGTGGTGGAAAACGCCGCTTTGTTGCCACGGGGAAAACCGATTGTTTTTAAAAGTGTCGGTTGTGCGGCTTGGGATCTGGCGGCCTGCCGTGTGGCGCGCGAAGCCTTGTCCGGCGGCTGATCCCGGACCGTTTGCAGCGCCCGGCGCGCGGCGGTTCGCAGGTCCTGGTTGGCATCTTGCGCCAACCTGCGGCACATGTTGCCGTGCAAACAATCTCAAAACGTTGCACCATAGGCGTTTGCCAGAAAAAAGCGCCGGTCCGCCGGCGTTTTTTGCCCTTTGTCCTTTGACGACGCTTATCACGACGCTGCGACCGCGCTATGACGACCCACCACGCTTCTGCCACCCCCGACCTGCCGCTCGACATGATCATCTTCGGCGGCACCGGCGATCTGTCGTTTCGCAAGCTGCTGCCCGCGCTCTACATGGCGCATCTGCACTGCAATCTGCCGCCGGATACCCGCATTCTCACGATTGGCCGCAAGCCGTGGTCGCGTGAGGAGTACATCAACGAATTCATGGAAGCGAAGGCAAAGCCCTTCATCGAAAAGAAAGCGTTCGATGCCGCCGCCTGGGACAAATTCCTGGCGTTGTTCGAGTATGTGCGCATGGACGTCGATTCGGTCGAGGACTACCAGCGGCTGAAGGAGGTATCGCGCGAAGGTGTGCGGCGCGTGTTCTATCTCGCGACCTCGCCGGATCTGTTCACGAACATTTGCGACAACCTGTCGGCGGCGGGATTGGTCGACGAGAATTCGCGGGTCGTGCTCGAGAAACCGCTGGGCCACGATCTGGCGTCCGCGCAAGAGATCAACACGGCGGTCGGCAAACATTTCAGCGAAGCGCAGATCTACCGGATCGACCACTACCTCGGCAAGGAAACGGTGCAGAACCTGATGGTGCTGCGCTTCGGCAATCCGATTTTCGGCCCGCTGTGGCAGGCGCCGTATATCAAGAGCGTGCAGATTACGGTGGCGGAAACAGTCGGCGTAGGCAGCCGCGCGGGCTTCTACGATAAGACCGGCGCGCTGCGCGACATGGTGCAGAACCACTTGCTGCAACTGCTGTGCATCGTTGCGATGGAGCCGCCGGTGTCGCTCGATCCGGATGCGGTGCGCGACGAAAAGCTCAAGGTGCTCCGTTCGCTGCGGCCCATGACGCCCGAGGACATCGCGCGCGACACGGTGCGCGGCCAGTACACCGCGGGCGCCGTGGACGGCGAGGCAGTGAAGGGCTATCAGGAGGAAGACAACGTGCCGGCCGGCAGCCGCGCCGAGACTTTCGTCGCGTTGCGCGCGCATATCAATAACTGGCGCTGGGCCCACGTGCCGTTTTTCCTGCGCACCGGCAAACGGATGCAGAAGAAGGTGTCGGAGATCGTCATCGAGTTTTCCGAGTTGCCTTTCTCGATCATTCCGAACGGCAATAGCGGGCGCAACTATGGCAACCGGCTCGTGATCCAGTTGCAGCCTGAAGAGTCGATCCAGTTGCAGGTGCTTGCGAAAGAACCGGGCAGCGGCATGCATATGCTGCCGGTGAATCTGAACCTCGACTTGCAGCAGGCTTTCACCGAGCGTCGCGCGGAAGCGTACGAGCGTTTGCTGATCGATGTGATTCGCGGACGCCTCACGCACTTCATGCGCCGCGACGAACTCGAGGCGGCATGGGCGTGGGCCGAACCAATTCTCGAAGGCTGGAGCAAGTCGGGCGACAAGCCGCGTGGCTATACGTCGGGCACGTTTGGGCCGGCTGCGTCGACGGCGCTGATGGCGCGGGAAAATGCCGTGTGGGCGGAAGAGTCGCAGTAAGCAGGTAGTCAGGCGTCGGCGATACGTCGACGCTTTGAAGCGTTCGTCTGGCAATGAAAAAAAGCGGCCCGTTTTTGCGGGCCGCCTTTTTTGTTACGTGCTGCCGTTCTGATTTACGGCAACGAGATTGTCAGCGTGGCCGATTGCGGTCCGAGCTTGACCACCTGCGAATATGGCGCGAGCGTGCGCAACGTCTGATCGCGCAAATAAGTGTTCAGACCGAGATAAGCAAGCAGCCCGACTAGCGCGAACACCGCACCGATCGACCACAACGGCACCTCGCGTTTGAGCCGGTGAGCGACCTGGTCCGGCAGCGGCCAATGCGGGGCGAACGGTGCGCGCTTGCCCTTCATATGCGCGATTTCGTCGCCGATCCGCGCGGTCAGATAGGCGAGCTTCTCCGGTCCTTCGAGCAGATACTTGCCCTGGAAGCCGAGCAGCAGGCACATGTGGAACACTTCGAGCGACTGCAGGCGCGCGGCGCCTTGCGCACGGCATTCCTCGAGATACTGGAAGAACTTCTCGCCTGCCAGTTGCTCGCCGAACAGCACCAGTTGCAGCGGCCGGCGCTCCCACTCAGTGCGAATCTTGAACGTTGACGACAACACCGATTCGTCGATGGCTGCGCAGAACGCAAACTTCGACGCGTAGACGTCTTCCGCCGACGCGTTGAGTTTTTTCGCACCGCGCTCGAAGTCGCCGAGAAACTGCTGGATACGCTGGCTGAATTCGTTCGCGTCGCCGGGCTCGCGGCCGTTCTTCAATAAAAACAGCATGAAGAAGCCGTCGTACAGCAGATCGAGCAGCGAGCGGACCTGGTAGGTCGGCTCGCTCATGGGGGCGGGCGTCGCGGCAGGCGTGCTGCCGCCAAACAGGGAAGGCGCGTAGCTCATGATGTGACGGCGATCAGTTCGAGTTGAAGATCGTTAATGCCCGACGGCGCGTAGATCATTGCCGATTGGGCCTGCAACATGCGGTCATACAATGCGCCGCGCGATTCGCACGAGAAGTAGCATGCACCCGGCCGAACCGGAATGGCGGGCGGTACTTGCGGCGTGTAAACGAGGCGCACGCCCGGCATGGCCGAGAGCACCAGCTTGTCGACGTCGTCCGGCGCGCCGACCTTGAAGCGCGCGGGTACCGCTTCGACGAGTTCCGCGGTCGGCATGTCCGCGGAAACGGCGATGTAGAACATGGTCTTGTCGTCGATCTTGCCCGAGTCGAGACGGCCCGCATGGAACGACGGACGTACTTCTTCGAGCGCGATCGCGAAGTAGCGCGTCGAGATTACGGTTTCGAGCAGATCACGCAGGATCGTGTCGAGGCGCGCAAAGCCGGGACCCGGATCGTCATGCCGGTAAGCCGGCAGATCGGACAGCGCATAGCCCTTCGAAAACGTCATCAACTGGCCGGCCAGACGCAGCAATTCCTGAAACAGGCGCTCCGGATGCAGCGCCGAATGTTGGTACAGATGCGCAAGCGAGGCAAACGCGGCGCTCGCAGTGTGCAGCAGCCAGAACGACGCGATGTCGCCCGAACGGAATTCGATGATGTTCTTGGTCGGCTCGCGATGAAAACCATACAGCGCATTAACCTTGGCCTGCAGCGCGTCGATCAGTTGACGCAATCGTTGATGCAGGATCGGCGACGCGTCGATCGCGAGGCAGGGCGGCACGAAGGTGTCGTCGATTTCAAAACCCGACGTGGCGGTGCGGCGCACGCGCACGAGCGGCACCGACAGCAACTGGTCGCGCGGCTCGCTATGCGCTATGAGTTTGACGCTGGTTTTCAGGAAGGTAATGTCGGCTTCGGCCGCGTCCGTGAAATGATCGGCCACTGGCGTCTGCTCGCTGACATAACGCGACACGAAGCCTGCGTTGCTGTCTTGCGAATAGTTTGCGCCGGCTTCTCGCAGAGGATGCAGCGCCAGATAAAACGTGAATTCATTGATACCGTCGGGCAGCGTGTCGAGCGCGATCGGTGGCGGCAGGTCATCGGCTTGCGGCGCGGAGTAGAGCGCGCCATCCGGAAACACCAGCGAGAGTTCGCTCACGCGCAGCACATTGCTGCCGAGCGCGTCGCGGTCCAAACGCGCCGAACGCACGCCCCAGTTGTATGGCTGGATCGCCTGGATCGATTCGAACAGACGCGCCTCATGATAGGCGTCCTGACGCTGAAAATGCTGCGGCCTCAAAAACAGGCCTTCCCCCCAGAGCACTTTTGCCGAATAACTCATCTCAAACCTGTTATATACGTTCAGCGTGTGGCGCGCCCGGAGATAACCGATTCGAACGCCGTATTGTTAATTCTCTAAAAACTGTTAAATCGTATTTGACCGGCATCTTTAACCGCAGCTTACCGAAGAAAGCATATTCAGCGGCTGGGCGGGTAGTCCCTGTTCAGGCGGGATCACAGTGCCGTTGGTCACCGTCATTGCGCAGTTATGCAGGCCGATCATTATGCCGGATTTCTCCGACTTCGCCGGGTCGAAGGCGAATTTCCAACGCTGCATAGCCGGGTCGCGGAATAGAGCGACGATACCGAATGCCTGAGCTTCACGCGAGACTTTTTCGGTAACGACGTAACGTTGACCGGGGATCAGTGTCACTTCGCGCACACCCAGCAAATCGCCGCCCAGTACGGTCTTTTCCTTGGCCGGATCGGTAAAGGCGTCGAATGGCGCCTGTTGGAATGAAGTGGGGTCTTTCAGCACGTAAAGCCGCACGACCAGTGCCAATGGGCGCTGGTCATTGGCGGCATTGAGATTCTGTGCGGCGTATAACGTGAGGCCGACATTGCGCGGTGGTTTTTGCGCGTCCGGTAGGTCGGGCTTACCGAGGCCGCTCGCCTGCAAAACCGCGTTGGCAGCGGCTCCCAGCACCGGCACGGCGGCCGCGCACCCGCCCAGCAGCGCGCACGCCGCGGCACTGGCAATCAATAGCGATGCATGGCGAACAAGACGCGAATTCATATACATCGACCGGCTCGGCGCCGTCCCCCGTCAAAACATCAATAACGAATTCAATCCGGCAAATTTGCAGCACCGCTATGCCGCGTAATGCCGCTTTATGCAAAGCGCATTGTTCTCCGACACTTACCTGTTTGCTCCCGTGCGAGCGGAAATTTTTTCCGTTCTCCGCATTGCGGCTATTGCATCAGGAAACAATTTCTGCATGTTTCGTTTAAATCATCCACATGCATTTTTTTTGTGCAATCCTTCTTCACACGAAAGTTGAATTATCGAAAATTGGCCTGTACTATACCCGCGCAGTTGAAGCAAAGCAAAACTCCGGTTTTCCCTTGAATTAAAAAAATCGCACGTCGGTGAAAAACGATGAATGAGCGTCTGTTAGTAAAACTATCTGGGGTAGTGTTGGCATGCGGCGTGATTGCCGGTTGCGCGACACAGGGCAACAACGCAGCGACCACACCGGAGGCTTTTAATAAGCAACTCGCGGACGCGGATACCGTCGCCAAGGGCGGTGATCAGGATCGCGCCATCTCGCTTTATCAGCAATTGTCAAAATCCGATCCGACCCGTGAAGAACCGTGGTCGCGTATTGCGCAGATCCAGTTCACGCAGGGTCATTACGGCCAGGCTATTGTCGCCGCGCAAGAAGCGTTACAGCGCGACCAGACGGATCGTCAGGCAAAGAGCGTGCTGGCTGTAGCCGGGCTGCGCGTGGCCACGCAATCGCTCGGCGAACTGCGTCAGGATGCGTCGCTCGCGGGTGATGCGAAGTCGGACGCGCAAGCGCTCGCCAAGCAGTTGCGCGACACGCTCGGCGAAGCCACGTTGTTCCCGCCTGATCCGAACGACAAGGCCGCCTTGAAAAAGAAGCGCATTATTCGCCATGTCGCCAAGGGCAAGGCTGCGGACACGCCGGACGCAACCACCAGCGCCGCGGCTCCGACCGCAACGCCGGCTGCTGCTCCTGCGGCACCCGCGCCGGCACCTGCAGCACCCGCCAAAGCCGCACAAAGCGGCGGCGCGTCCGATCCGTTCAGCGCGCTGCGCTAATTCAGGCCTGATTCATCTGCATCCGGGAGCCGACGATGGCGAAGAAAGAAAGTATTCAAAAACGTTTGCAAAAAGTGCGACCGCCACGCGTTCAACTGACGTACGAAGTTGAGCGTGGCGATGCGATCGAGATCAAGGAGCTGCCGTTCGTCGTCGGTGTGGTTGCCGATCTGGCAGGGCAGTCCGAAGTCGAGCAGCCGAAGCTGCGCGATCGCAAGTTCGTCAGCATCGACCGCGACAATTTTGACGACGTGATGAAAGCGATCGAGCCACGTGCCGCATTTCAGGTGGAAAACCGCCTGAGCGAGGCAGGCGGCAAATTCGCTGTCGATCTGCGTTTCAAGTCGATGGCCGATTTCAGTCCGGATGAGGTGGTTGCACAGATCGAGCCGCTGCGCCGTCTGCTCGATGCGCGTTCGAAGCTGGCCGACCTGCGCAACAAGCTGGCCGGCAACGACAAACTCGAAGACCTGTTGAGCGAAGTGCTCAACAACACGCAGCAGTTGCAGGCACTGGCGAAAGATCAGGGCAACGCAGCAGACCAGCACGCCGGCGCGCCGGATCACGACAAGCAGGGCGAATAAGTACGCACGGGGTGTGAGATGAATCAGCAAACGGCAGCAGCCCAACTCGCCGCGGCGCAAAGTGGCGCGGAATCCACGCTGCTCGACGAAATCGTCGAGAAAAGCCGCGTGGCGAAGTCCGAGTCAGAACATGCTCGCGCGAAAGACCTGATCGGCGAACTCGTCCACCAGGTGCTCGACGGCACGGTGGTGATGTCCGACAACCTGTCGGCCACCATCGACGCGCGCGTCGCGGAACTCGACCGCCTGATCTCCGCGCAACTGAGCGCGGTGATGCATGCGCCGCAATTCCAGCGCATGGAAAGCACGTGGCGCGGTCTGGACTACCTGTGCAAGGAAAGCAATACCGGCTCGACGGTCAAGATCAAGGCGCTGCACGCGCCGAAGCGCGACCTCGTGCGAGACTTCAAGAACGCCATCGAATTCGATCAAAGCGCACTCTTCAAGAAGGTTTATGAAGAAGAGTTCGGCACCTTCGGTGGCGCACCGTTCGGCACGATCATTGGCGACTTCGAAGTGACGCGTCAGCCTGAAGACGTGTATTTCATCGAGCAGATGGCGCACGTCGCGGCCGCGGCGCACGCGCCGTTCATCGCATCGGCGTCGCCTGAACTGATGGGTCTCGAAACGTTTGCCGATCTCGGCAAGCCGCGCGATCTCGGCAAGGTGTTCGATACCGTTGAATACGCAAAGTGGAAGTCGTTCCGCGACTCCGAAGACTCGCGTTATGTCGGCCTGACCTTGCCGCGCTTTCTCGGTCGCCTGCCTTTCAATCCGAAAGACGGCGCGACTGCAGAAGGCTTCAACTTTGTCGAAGACGTAGACGGCACCGATCACAGCAAATATCTGTGGTGTAACGCAGCGTGGGCCTTCGCGGCGCGCCTGACGGCCGCATTCGACGACTTCGGCTGGTGTGCGGCGATTCGCGGTGTGGAAGGCGGTGGTCTGGTGGAAGATCTGCCCACCCACACGTTCAAGACGGATGACGGCGAAGTCGCGCTGAAATGCCCGACTGAAATCGCGATTACCGATCGCCGCGAAAAGGAATTGAGCGACCTCGGCTTCATTCCGCTCGTGCACTGCAAGAACTCGGATTACGCCGCGTTCTTCGCCGCGCAATCGGTGCAGAAGCCCAAGAAGTACAGCACCGACAGCGCGAATGCGAACGCTGTGCTGTCCGCGCAGCTGCAGTACATCTTCTCGGTATCGCGCGTGGCGCACTACCTGAAGGCGATGATGCGCGACAAGATCGGCAGCTTCGCATCGGCGCAGAACGTCGAAGTATTCCTGAATCGTTGGATCTCGCAGTACGTGCTGCTGGACGACAACGCGACCCAGGAGCAGAAAGCGCAGTTCCCGCTGCGCGAGGCATCGATACAGGTCTCAGAGATTCCGGGCAAACCTGGTGTGTATCGTTCGGTCGCTTTCCTGCGCCCGCACTTTCAACTGGACGAGCTTTCGATCTCTTTGCGGCTTGTCGCTGACCTGCCGAAACCGGCAAATTCATAAACGAAGTCAGAAAGCCCGTGCCGGCCGCACGGGTTGGCTGTTAAAACCACCTCTTTGGGGAGTCGATGAGTTATGAAGGACATCTATTTAAAATTCGGCAATCCGGCGATCAAAGGCGAGTCTGCCGATAAAGATCATGCTGGCTGGATCGAAATCGATTCGTGGAGCCACTCGATTACGCAACCGCGTTCGGCAACTGCTTCGACGGCGGGTGGTCACACGTCCGAGCGTTGCGAGCACGCCGACATGCAGTTCACGAAAGATATCGACGTGGTCAGCCCGCTGATCTATCAACACGCATCGGGCGGCACGACGTTCGACGAAGTGACGATCGACTTCATGCGTTCGGACGGTGAAGGCAACCGCATCAAGTACCTGGAAGTGAAACTCAAGTACGTGATCATCTCGAGCGCCACGCCGAGCGTGGTGGGCGAAGGCCTGCCGACCGAGCAGTTCTCGCTGAAGTACGCCGCCGTGCAGTGGAAGTACACGCAGCAGAAGATCGGCGGCAACCAGGGCGGCAACGCGCAAGGCGCGTGGAGCCTGACGAAGAACGACAAGACGTACGCGGTCTGATGCCAGGGCGCACGCGGCGTGCGGCCTGAAAAGGCCGACGCCCGCCGCGCGCGCCTCGCGTCGAACCGGTTCTTCGGACGCTGATGAAACGCTTCGAACCCAGCTTTCTCGACAAGCTGTTCGACGACGAACCGCACCTGCCGGCTTCTCCGGCGATGCGGCAATTGTCGTTGGACGAGTTGAAGGCCACCGTCGCGCGCGACGTCGAGGCGATCCTGAACACGCGGATCGCCCTGACCGAGCACGAGCTGGCGGCATTGCCGGAATGTCAGCGCTCGGTGCTCACATACGGTCTGAACGATTTCGCGGGCTTGAGCCTCGCGAGTCACTATGACCGTACGTTTATCTGCAAGTCGATTCAACAGGCAATCGCACGGCATGAGCCGCGCTTGCAGCAGGTGGCAGTTACGCTCGAATTGAACGAACAATCCACCAACGCGCTGAACTTTGCGATTCAGGCGCTGCTGGTCGTACACCCGGCAGAAGAACCGGTGAGTTTCGATGCAATGCTGCAGCCCTCTACGCTGCAATACTCGGTGACGCGCGCACGCGCGAAGCTTTAGTACCTGATTTTAGCGGCTGAGTTTTAGTACCTGCGTTTAGTGTTTTTAGTACCGCTTTGCTGCCGTTAACGCGCAACGGTGGCATGGATTGAGCGGAGAGGATTCAGGTCCGGGGATATCGATGGAAGAATTGCTGCCGTATTACGAGCGCGAGTTATCATTTCTGCGGCGCTATTCGCGCGATTTCGCCGAACGCTATCCGAAGATCGCAGCGCGTCTGGCAATGTCCGGCGAGCACTGCGAAGATCCGCACGTCGAGCGGATGATCGAATCGTTCGCGCTGTTGGGTGCGCGCATCAACAAGAAGCTAGACGACGATTACCCCGAATTCACCGAAGCGCTGCTGGAAGTGCTGTATCCGCACTACCTGCGGCCGTTTCCGTCGTGCTCGATCGCGCAGTTGGGCACCTCCGCCGCGCTCAGCCATCTGACCGAACCGGTCCTGGTCGAGCGCGGCACCGAGCTCAAGTCCCGCCCGATTCGCGGCGTGCAATGCCGTTTCCGAACCGCCTACGACGTGACGTTGGCGCCGATCCGCATCTCGGAGGCAAAGTACACGTCGGTGGCGATGGCGCCGAGCGCGACCGTCTTGCCGGGCAACGCCACGGCGATCGTGTCGATCACGTTCGAATCGACGGCCGCGCAGCTCGATCTCTCCGCTTTGAAAGTCGACACGTTGCGTACGCACCTGCACGGCGAGCAATCGTTTATCGCGGCGCTGGCGGACTGCCTGTTCGTCAACGCAATGGCCACCTATGTCGAAGCCGACCGCCGTGGCGTGTGGAAGCAACTGAGTGAATCC
Organism: Paraburkholderia sp.; assembly: GCF_035656215.1. Taxonomy (GTDB): domain Bacteria; phylum Pseudomonadota; class Gammaproteobacteria; order Burkholderiales; family Burkholderiaceae; genus Paraburkholderia. The sequence goes on along the minus strand of NZ_DASRSY010000250.1, from coordinate 11,195 downwards.
CCCGTCGTACAAGCCGGTTTCGATGAAGACGATGCGCTGATCGACTATCCGGCCAAATCGCATCCGGCGTACCGGTTGCTGACCGAATACTTCGCGTTCCCCGAAAAATTCAATTTCACCGATTTCGATCTGGCGGCGATGACGCGCGCGAGCGGTCGCTGCCAGCGTTTGACGCTGCACATCGTGCTCAAGGAAGTGCGCAGCGATTCGCACATCGCGCGCCTGCTGGATTCGTTGTCCGCGCATCATTTCCGGTTGTTCTGCACGCCGGTGGTGAACCTGTTCGAACAGCACGGCGAGCCGATCCGCGTCAGCCACCAGGCGGTTTCATACCCGGTGATTGCTGAGGCGCGTCGTGCATTTGCGTACGAGGTCTATTCGATCGACTCGGTGAAACTCGTCCGGCAAAAGGCGCATGAAGAATCGGTGATCGAGTTCCGGCCGTTCTATTCGCTGCATCACGGTGAAGCGGCACGTGCCGGGCATTACTGGTTCGCGCGGCGTAACGATTGGGTCGCGCAGAAAAGCCCGGGTTACGAGACGGAAATCTCGATCGTCGATATCGACTTCGAACCGGCAGCCCCGCAAACCGATACGCTGAGTCTCGATCTGACGTGTACCAATCGCGACTTGCCGGCCGGCCTCGCCGTGGGTCTCGAAGGCGGCGACCTGTTTCTGGAAGGCGGCTCGCTGACCGGCAGCATCACGATGCTGCGCCGGCCGACGCCTAGCGTGCGTTTCGAGCGCGGACGCGCCTCGCACTGGCGGCTGATTTCGCATCTGGCGTTGAATCATGTGTCGCTCGCCAATAGCGGTCTGTCGGCGCTCAAGGAAATGCTGGTGCTTTACGATGTGCGACGCACGGCGGTGTCGGCGCGGCATATCGACGGTTTGGTCGGCATCGAGCAGCGCGCAGCGGTGCAATGGCTGCCGGGCAAGCCGTTCGCGACCTTCGTGCGCGGCATCGAGATTCGTTTGACTATCGACGAAGAGCATTTCGTCGGCACGAGTCTCGCGTCGTTCGTGCGGGTGATCGATACGTTTTTCGGGCTGTACGTGCATCTGAACAGCTTTGTGCAACTGGTCGTCGTGTCGAAGCGTACCGGCGAGGAGATTCTGCGATGCAAACCGCGCAGCGGCGAATCGATCCTGGCGTAGTCGAGCAACTTCTCGACGAACCGCATCGCTTCGAATTTTTTCAGGCGGTTCGGATTCTCGAGAAGTGGTTCGCGCAACAGGAGCCATCGAGTAACGGACGCCCCGGCGAAATCGTCGCGCAGCGGATTGCTTTTCGCAATTCGCTGTCGATGTCGTTTCCGCCTAGTGAAATTCACAGCGCGCAGTCCTATGACGATGAAGGCACTGCGCTGAAAGAGAAGCCGCAGCGCACCGCCGCGCTTGCAGCGGGTTCGCTCCATAAGGTCGATATCACGCCGGCGTTTTTCGGTTTACTCGGCGGGCAGGGCGCGTTGCCACTGCATTACACCGAGCAGATCATCGCGCGCGAGCAGATTCAGCGCGACCGGGCGGCGCGCGAATTCTTCGACGTGTTTTCGAATCGCGCGACTGCGTTGTTTTACGCGGCGTGGAAGAAGTACCGGCTGCCGCTTCATTACGAACTGGATCGCGACGAACGTTATCTGCCGCTGTTGCTCGCGCTGGCGGGCGTCGCCGATGACGACACGCGCAACAGTCTGCAAAGCGGCGACGGCGCGTTATTCGACGAAGCGATTGCCGGTTACGCATTGGCCGCACGGCATCGGCCGGTTTCAGCAGCCTATTTGCAACGCACGCTGTCCGAGTACTTCAAGGTGCGGGTGCGCGTCGAGCAGTTCGTCGGCAAATGGTACGACGTGCCACGCGATCAATTGACCGTGCTCGGCGGTGTCAACGCGACGCTCGGCGCCACCGCGCTGGCGGGCGAGCGCGTCTGGCAGCGCGACATGCGCGCGCGGCTCGTGATCGGACCGCTCGACAAAGCCGATTACGAAGCGTTTTTACCCGGCGCCGACCGCGCCGTGGCGCTCGAACGCATGCTGACGCTGCTCGCCGGCGTCACGCTCGAATACGAGATCTCGTTGGTGCTGCGCCGCGCGGAAGTGGGGCCAAGCATGCTGAGCGGCGGTGCGCGCCTCGGCTGGGACGCTTTCCTGTGCACCAAGGCAGCCGACCGTGATCGCGCGGATGCCCGCTACGAATTGCACGTGATTCACTGACCACAACGATAGAACCTGGACCCGGATCGCACGACATGAGCACGTCCCTCAATACCCTGATCGCCAAACTGAATCCGACCTGCCGGCAGGCGGCTTTGCTCGCGGCGAACAACTGTCTCGCGCGCGGTCACTATGAGGTCGACCTCGAGCATCTGCTGCTGGCGCTGGTGGATGAGCCTGCGAGCGATGTCACGCTGGCGTTGCGTGCGAGCCGCGTCGATGCGCATGCTTTGCGCGCGGATATCGAGCGCGAATTGCAGCGGTTGAAGACCGGCAATACGCGCACGCCGGTGTTTTCGAAGCATCTGATCGACTTGCTCGAACAGGCGTGGCTGATTGCATCGCTCGATTCGCAGATCGGACGGATTCGCTCGGGGCATTTGCTGCTCGCGTTGTTGACGGCGCCGGACCTCGCGCAGTTTGCCGAGCGCATGTCGCCGCTGCTGCGCGACGTGCGGGTGACGGATCTGAAGCACAAGTTCGACGAATTGACCGCGGGCTCGCGTGAAGTCGAGCGTAGTAACGCCGCAGAGAACGCAGCCGAAGGCGTGAGCGATACAGCTGCGGCCGAATCGGCACCCGGCGCGCCGTCCAAAACGCCCGCGCTCGATACGTACACCAGCAATCTCACGCAACGTGCGCGTGAAGGCAAGATCGATCCGGTGATTGGCCGCGAAGGTGAGATTCGCCAGACCATCGACATCCTGATGCGTCGCCGGCAGAACAATCCGATCATGACGGGCGAGGCGGGCGTCGGTAAAACGGCGGTGGTCGAAGGTCTCGCGCTGCGCATTGCGGCTGACGATGTGCCCGCGCCGCTGAAAGGCGTCGCATTGCATGTGCTCGATATGGGCCTGTTGCAGGCAGGCGCCAGCGTCAAAGGCGAGTTCGAGAACCGCCTGAAGAACGTGATCGACGAGGTGAAGAAGAGTCCTCATCCGATCATTCTGTTTATCGACGAAGCGCATACGATCATCGGCGCCGGTGGCCAGGCCGGGCAGAACGATGCAGCGAATCTGCTGAAGCCGGCCTTGGCGCGCGGCGAATTGCGCACCATCGCGGCGACCACGTGGAGCGAATACAAGAAGTACTTCGAGAAAGACGCGGCGCTGGCGCGGCGTTTCCAGGTCGTCAAGATCGAGGAGCCGAGCGAGACGCTTGCGGCGGCGATGTTGCGCGGCATGGCCGCGTTAATGGAAAAGCACTTCAACGTCCGCGTACTGGACGATGCGATTACCGAAGCGGTGCGTCTGTCGCATCGCTACATCAGCGGCCGCCAACTCCCGGACAAGGCGATCAGCGTGCTCGACACCGCTTGCGCCAAAGTCGCGCTCGCGCATAGCTCGACACCTGCCGCAATCGATGACACGAAGAAACGGCTCGAACGCATCGACGCCGAAATCGCCGCGCTGGAACGCGAGGTCGCGGGCGGTGCGTTGCATGACGAGCGGCTCGCGGAATTGCGCGGCCTGCGCGAAGAAGACGTGAAAGACCTGGCCATTGATGAGGCGCGCTACGACAAGGAACGCGCATTGGTGACGGAGATCGTCGGCTTGCGTGCGGAAATCGACGCCGCGCGCGTGAGCAGCGCGGACGCCGGCCAGGCCGACAAGGCGCAACAGGCGCGCGAAACGCTTGCCACGCGTGTTACGGAATTGCACGCGTTGCAGGGCGGCCAACCGATGGTGCCGTTGCAGGTTGACGGCCACGTGGTCGCCGAAATCGTCGCTTCATGGACCGGCATTCCGCTTGGCCGCATGATCAAGGACGAAATCCAGACCGTGCTGAATCTGCAACCGCTGCTGGCCGCTCGTGTGATCGGACAGGACCACGCACTCGATGCGATAGCGCAACGCGTGCGCACCGCCAGCGCGAGTCTCGAAGACCCGAACAAACCGCGCGGCGTGTTCATGTTCGTCGGACCGTCGGGTGTCGGCAAGACCGAAACCGCACTGGCGCTCGCCGATGTGCTCTACGGCGGCGAACGCAAGATGGTCACGATCAACATGAGCGAGTATCAGGAAGCGCACAGCGTATCGGGCCTGAAGGGTTCGCCGCCGGGCTACGTCGGTTACGGCGAGGGCGGTGTGCTGACCGAGGCGGTGCGTCGCAATCCGTATTCTGTGGTGCTGCTCGACGAAGTGGAAAAGGCGCACCCTGATGTGCTGGAAATGTTTTTCCAGGTGTTCGACAAGGGCACGATGGACGACGCCGAAGGGCGCGAGATCGATTTCCGCAACACGCTGATCATCCTGACCTCGAACGTCGGTTCGCAGGCGGTGATGCAGGCGTGCCTGAACAAGAGCACCGAAGAAATGCCGGATACGGACGAGCTCGCGGAGACGTTACGGCCGCAGTTGTACAAGGTGTTCAAGCCGGCGTTTCTCGGCCGCATGAAAGTGGTGCCGTACTACCCGATCACCGACGACGTGCTCGCCGAAATCATCGACCTGAAGCTGGAGCGGATTCGCCGCCGCATCGAGTCGAATCACAAGGCGGTGTTCGAGTGGGACGAATCGCTGGTCGATGCGGTACTCGCGCGCTGCACCGAAGTGGACTCCGGCGCGCGCAATGTCGACCACATTCTGAACGGTACGCTGTTGCCGGAAGTCGCGCAGCAGGTGCTGGAGCGCATTGCCAACGGCACCGCGATCGAACGCATCGCGGTACGCGCGAGCGAAGCGGGCGAGTTCGAATACGCGGTTGTGTGAGCCGGCATGCCCCGCCTGCCTGCCAATCTGTTTTAATGCCGTACCGGATACTTATTGCTTTCTGTCATGCCGACTAATCTGAACACGCTACTGGCTCCGATCAGCGAAGCCTCGCCTTGTGGCGACGACCTGCTGTTTTCAGCGGATTTCGACGCGATCCAGCACGCGCGCCGATTCGAAGACCCGTCGCTGGATCAAGGCGAATGGGTCACGGATATCAAAGAGGCCGACTGGCCATTCGTGGTCGAACGTTCCAGCAGCCTGCTGCAGACGCAGACCAAGGACTTGCGCCTCGCCGTCTGGCTTACCGAGGCGCTTGCCATCGAAGAGGGCGTGACCGGTCTCACGCAAGGTTATGCGCTGCTGACAGGGCTGTGCGAAAAGTACTGGGATCACGTGCATCCGCTGCCGGAAGGCGATGACACCGAGTATCGCCTCGGCAACGTCGCGTGGCTGGTCGGCCGCACCGGCGATCTGCTGCGGGCAATGTCGCTCACGTCGGCGCAAGGCAACTCGTACAGCACGATCGATTGGGACGTGGCCACGCATGTCGCGCAAGCGGTCAAGCGCGATCCGGATCACGCCGACGATATCGCGCGCGGCAAGGCTTCCATCGAGCAGATCGAGGCGTCGAAACGCGCCACGCCGCCGGCGTTCTATTCGACGCTGCTGGTCGATCTGAACGCGTTCGAAGCGGCGATGCTCGCGCTCGAACAGGAACTGGACCAGCGTGCTCCGGATTCGGCACCGAGCTTCCGTCAGGCGAAAGATGCGTATGAAAGCGTCTACCGGTTGGCGGAACGCTTTGCACGCGAACTGGGTGTAAGCGCTGAAGCGTCGCCGCCAAATGCGCCGAAGCCGGACGAGCACGAACGCGCCGAGCCTACCTTCAAGACTTCACCGCAACGCGAGGAACCCGTGCTGACGACCAGCCAGACTATCCCGAGCGGCCCGATTGCAGGCATTCAGAGCCGTGCGCAAGCCGTCGCGCAATTGCGTGCAGTGGCCAAATTCTTTCGCAGCACCGAGCCGCACAATCCGGCTGCTTACCTCGCCGACAAGGCGGCGGAGTGCGCGGATATGCCTTTGCATCAGTGGCTTTCCTCGGTAGTGAAGGACGGTGGGTCGCTCGCGCATATTCGCGAGCTGCTGGGCGTGAAGCCTGAGGAAAACAGCTAGAATTTCCATAGTACGAACAAAAAAGCCTGGCATCGAACATCGGTGCCAGACTTTTTGTTGATCACGCCGTCAGGCAAGCAACAACTCAAGATCCCGCACGAAACTCAATACGTCGGTTACGCGCCCGCCCGTCGGTCGTATCGTTCGACGCAATCGGCTGATCCGGACCCACGCCTGTCGTCGTCATCTGTTCGGGCGGGATGCCCCTGGCGACCAGATAACCCTTCACCGCATCCGCACGCGCCTGGCTCAGCGCGATATTCGAGGTGCGATTCCCCGAGTTGTCGGTATGGCCGATGATCGCGACCGTCTTCGTCTGCATCTTCGACAGCACGGCCGCCATCTGATCGAGAATCGCGCGGCCTTGCGGCGTGAGCGTCGCGCTGCCGGTTTCGAACTCGATTGTGCGATTCGCCAGCGTCTGATCGAGCACGCCCTGTTCAGATGCGCTCACGCGTAGACCGTTCTTGATCGTGTAGGTCGGATTCAGTGCGTTCGCCATATCGCTTGCGAGTTGCTGACGCTGCGATTCGTTGTGCACTTCACCTTTCACGTCGATCTGCGTGCCGTCGATTTTCAACTGGCCTTTGCTGATCTGCTTCAATTGCGGGCCGATCAGCTTTTGCACGTTGGCAGACCAGTTCGGCGGCGTCGCGACGTCGGCGACTTCGATCTGATCGACCACGTTGGACGCGCCGTAGGTGTCGCGCAGACGTGCCAGCACGGCGGCCTTGGTCGCTTCATCCGGCACTTTGCCGCCCACTACAACCTGGCCCGGCATGGCATTGGCGGGCGGCGGGGACGCGCTGATCGCACCGGTGCCGGCGCCGGTGGTGCCGCTGGCGAGCCCGGCCGTGCTGACCGCAGGGCCTGCATTGCCCGGCTGCGCCGAAGGCGCGGGCAGAATCGTCGTGCGAATCGCAATGCCGCTGTTGTCGACCGGCGTCACGCGTGCCGGGCCGTCGTTGTCGGCATGGGCGAGCGCGTTGATCAGAAGCCCGGCCAGCAGCGAGGCAATGCGCGTGTGTTTGCTCAACATCGTGTCACGCTCCCGTGAATGCTTCGCGGAACGTGTCGATGCTGACACGCAACGACAGTTGCGGTTGGTCGAGGTAGCTGACGAGCTTGCTGATGCCATGGTCGTTTTGTGCGTGATCGTCGATCCACTCGGGATCGTCGATATCGATGTTATGTGCCGCGTACGCCTGCGGATCGACCACGCTATGCAGCGTTTTGGCCGAGGCGCCGTTAAAGCCGATGATGAGTCGCTCGCGCTCGGCAATCGTGCCGATAAAAATCGCCAGTTCGAAATCCGCCTGCGAGACGAACGGTGCGATCAGTTCGAGCCAGAATGCAGCGACTAGCGAGCGATAGAACGGATCGTTCGGCAGCGGCAGGGTCAGCCCGCGCTCGAGATGCGACGAACCGCTTTGCATCACCGGACGCAGCAGCGAACCGAGCGCCAGCATCGCGCCGCGCAGGCGCACCGGATGACCGCTCGCGAGCAGCATCTGTTCGAGACCGGCGAGTGTCTGATGCTCGACGAAGTCGTTGAAGGTGCCGTCGTGCGGATTGCCCGGTCCGCCGCCGATTTCGATTTGCACTTGCGTTTCGCCGAGTGCCTGGAGCGCGCCGGCCGGCTCGCTTACACCGAGCAGCGGCTTCATCTGCGACGCGACGCGCGACCACAGGCGCGCGAAGGCGAGCGGACTGCGGGCGAGGAACGTCAGGGGCTTTTCGACTTCCAGCGCGGTTGCGGCAAGAAACGGAAAGCGCCGCGACGACTGATCCTGACTCGCCACCATATGCCCCGCAATCGCCAGCTTGCTGCGCGAACCGAGGAACGCGAAGTGCATCGGCTGGGCGCTTTCGTAGACGATCTTCCAGCGTGGATCGTCGGTGAGCAGTTCCATCGCTTCGGCGATCCAGCGGTCGAGCGTGGCCAGCAACTGCGGGTTGTGCGGGCTTTTGACGAAGTCGCCGCGCGACGGAATCTTGCCGAAGTAGGCGATCTGAGCCTGCACGGTTTGCGTCATTGCGCACTCCCTGTGTTCGAAACCGCGGCGGCGGCCGTTGCCGGCCGTGCCGTTTGCGACGTCGGCATGGCAGCGGGCGCGGCGCCCGGTGCACCACCCGCGGCCGTCGCATTGACTGAATTCGCCGCCGCGCTCACATCCGCCACCGAAGACGGCAGCCGCAAGCCGCGCAGGCTCTGTTGTTGCGGCGCGTCGCTGCTGGCGCCGCCTGAAGCCTGCGACGTGCTGATGATGCGCATGCTGACCGCCACCGTCACGTTGCCCTGCGTCCACGACAGATCGAAGGTGCCATCAGGACGGCGCTTGCGTTGCGCCGAATTGATCAGCTTCTCCAGACCGTAGCGGCCCGGCTCGTTGACCAGTTGCAGCGTGCGGCCGTCGAAGGTCGTGGCATTCAACGTCGCACCCGGTGAGCCAGACGGATTCGGCCATACGAAGTTGGTCCACTGCGGCGGCGTGTTGCGGTAACGCATCTGCTGGCCGTCGATCGCGAGCGTGTATTCCGTGGTGCCGCTGCTCGGCTGCGGCAGGATCTGGAACACGGTCTGCGGCTCGGCCGAGCTTTGACCCGTCGAAGACGCTGCTCCGCCGGCAAGCGGCGCCACCCAGCGCGCGAAACCACTGGTGAAGTCAGGCGTCAGCGCGAGACCCATATCGCCCCATGTGCGTGAGGTCAGCGTGTCACCGCGCCGCACCGCGAGCGGCCCGAGCGTGGTGCCGACGAACTTGGCGATCGCGCCATCCGGCCCGAACACCTGGGCGATTTCGCCGGCGCCGGCTTCGACCTTCGCGTCGCCTGCAAACGGATACTTGTTCGCGAGCGAGCTCTGGAAGGTCTGATAGACCTGCGCGTTCCACACCTTGTTGACTTCGACGCTGGCCGGCTGGATCACCACCGCATACGCCGCCATCAGCGGACGCACCAGCAGCGGGCGCAGCGCCTTACGTTGCGAATCGGTGAGGCCCGTCAGCATCTGTTCGTCGACGTACTTCAGCGAATCGGCCAACTCGGAGCCGCTGCCGTCGAGCGTTTGCTGCATCAACTGACGCGCGCCGGGGCCCGGATCGCCCTGATTCTTGATCACGTTAAAGCGGGTACGGACCTTCGAAAGCGTGTCCATGTAGCCCTTCAGCATCGAGCCGTTGTCGCCGGAGACGACGATGCGGCCCAACGCCGAGAACTCCTGGCCGATCGGCCCCATCGGCACCTCGGCCGGATTGCCGTTGATGTCGATGTTGGCGCTCAACTGGCCGGTCGGCGCGCGCGAGAACCAGTTCTTGAACCAGCTGGTCATGCCGGTTTGCGCACGCTTCAGGTTCGCGTTGAAGAGCGACGGGTTGTCCCACGAGGTCTGGTCATAAGCGGTTTCGAGCACCTTGCGGATTGGCGAGTCCTGCGGATCGCCAAGGCGGTTCATCGCATCCACGGCCTGGCTGAAGCTGCCGAAGCTCTGCACGGCAATGCCTTGCATGAACTTCTGCCAGTGCATCGCGTACTCGGTTTTGTACATCGCCACGAGCGCTTTCTGGATCTGCTCGGGGCTGCCTTCCAGCGTCAGGTCGTCATGCGCGGAGGTGTTGAGCACCCAGTCCTTGGCCTGCAATTCCTTGGTGGCGGCATCACGAATTGCCGGCTGCACGTACTGGAACCACGCTTCACGCGTGAAGGTGCCGGGGATCGCGTAGCTGCCGGCTACCAGCGCCGTATTGTTTTCACCGACGATGCGTGCGACCGTCATCGGCGCGAAGCGGGTCGACGCACGCGCCTTGATTTCCTCGTAGACGCGCTGACGGGCCGGCATGCCGCGCACCACGCGGCGCAGGTTTTCACGCGTCTGGTCGACGAGACCGAGGTTCTCGTCGATCATCGGCCAGTCGTTGTCGGACACGCGCGACAGATAGAAGGTGATCATGCGCTCGGCGCTGCGGATCATCTCGTCGCGGGGCATGTTGCCGCGATTCGTTTCGAGCCAGCCGCGCCAGAAGCGGGCGACCTGATCGGTCAGGTGAGCGGTTTCCACGTGACGCTTGTCGCTGAGCATCAGGTAGGTCTTGAGCGCGTTGTACGCGTCTTCGACGTTGGTTGGCGACGCGTCGCTATACAGGCCGCCCTGGCTGTTCGCCGCCATCGCCGCGTGCGCGGACACCGGAACCGCGGAGGCGTCCGGTGTGCGGTTCAGCGGCGCGAGCTGATCGGGGTGCGCGTTGACGTCCTTCAGGAACGAGGCGAGATTCTGCGAGACCGGGTCGAGCAGGATCTGGCGCACGCCGTTGTAATACTCGGTGAGCAGGTGCTGCTCGAGACGGTCGCCCTGATACAGCCCGAGCGACACCGCCAGCGGCTTGTCGCGGCGGAACTGTTCGAGCTGGTCGATGCGGTCTTCCAGAATGTCCATGGCCTGCAAACGCGATTGCAGGTCGTTGCGGTTCTGCTGCAGGCGCACCACGTTGTCGAGGTCGGCCTTTACATTGTCGGCGAGCTGCTGATTGCCGATCGTCGACCACGTCCAGCCGCCGAGCGCCAACGCGAGCACCGCGACGAAGCCGAAGAACGTGGCATAACGCATGCGCGTCTTGGCGGGACTGGCGAACTGCTTGACGGTCTGCCGGTCGGCGAAGATCACCTTGGAGAACAGATCGCGCAGGAAGAAGCCGTTCTTGGAGAACGCGCTATGCGGCTTGGGCAGGCTATCGGCGGAAAGGCCGAAACGGTTGGCGATGCGCGTAGCGGCGGCGCTGTTGGTTTCGCCTTCCTGCAATGCGCTGGTGAAGTAGAAGCCGCGGAAAATCGGCTTGTGCTGGAACGGGTTGGTTTCGAACAACGTGGCGAGAAACGCGCGCAACGCGGGCTTGATCGTCGAGAATTCGAGCGGGAAGCTCAACTGACCCGGCGAAAGCTTGTTGCCGCGGTTGATCGACATCTGCGCGACGCTGATTTCTTTCAGGCCGTCGTAGAGCTCTTCAAAGTGCTCGTCAAACAGGCCCACTACGTCGCGCTTCTCGTCCGGCTCGTAGGGCAGGGTGGCGCCCCATACGCGGTCGTATTCGTGACG
>NZ_DASRSY010000249.1:0-14907 GCF_035656215.1 Paraburkholderia sp. | reverse complement strand
CTGGAAAGCCACACCGTTCTCGCGGACACGCTGCGCCTGAAAGGCCTGCTCAAGGACGCGGAAGAAGTCTGCCGAACCATCATCGCGATCAATCCCGACCATGCCGAAGCACAACGGATCTTCGGCATGGTTCTGGTGCACCAGGGCCGCGTGGCGGAGGGTTTGGCCGCGGCACGGCGTGCGATCGAACTGGCGCCAGACAATTCCGGCACGTATAGCGCACTGGGGGTGTTGCAACTCGATCTGGGGCTAGTGGCCGAGGCGGAGCGGAGTTTCCGCACAGCGGTGGAGAAAAACCCGAAAGATGCGATTGCCGCCGACAACTTCTTATTTACGCTGGCTCACAATCCCGAGATCGATCAGGACACGCTCTTCGCCGAACACGTTAAATTCGCCCAGGCTCATGAAGCGCCAGTGCGCTCGCAATGGCCGCGCCACGTAAATAAGCGCGCGCCTGACCGCAAGCTGAAAATCGGCCTTGTCTCCGGCGACCTGTTTCGTCACGCCGTGTCGTCGTACCTGCTGCCGATCGTGGAGCACCTGGCGAAAGATCCCAGCGTCTCCCTGCACATCTACACCAACCACATTGCCGAAGACGACTACACGCAATTGCTGCGTGATTGCGCCGATGAATGGCACCAGATTACCGGTATGCCCGACGCGCAACTGGCCAACAAAATCCGCGACGAGCGAATTGACATCCTGTTCGATCTCTCGGGACATACAGGCCGCAACCGTCTTCTCACCTTCGTGCGCAAGCCCGCCCCAATCCAGGTGAGCTGGCTAGGTTATCCGGCCACCACCGGCCTAAGCGCGATGGACTATTACCTGGTGGACAGATTCGGTGTGCCGTTCGGCCCCGCGGAACGCATGTTCTCCGAGAAAATCGTCCATTTGCCAGCCAACGCGCCCTTCCTGCCGGAAAAGAGCGCGCCGCCAGTCAACATTCTGCCGGCCATGCACAACGGTTACGTGACCTTCGGCAGTTTCAACCGGCTGAACAAACTGCGTCCCGACGTGATCGCGCTGTGGGCAGAGTTACTGCATACGCAACCGTCGTCGCGGATGCTGCTTGGCGCTATCGGTTCCGACGAAGACGAACAGTTGCTGATCGACTGGTTCGCCAACGCAGGCATTGCGCGCGAACGCCTCATGTTCCGCCGACGTTCGAGTATTCCGGTCTACCTGCAACAGCATTTTCACGTCGACATCTGCCTCGATACGTTCCCGTACACGGGTTCGACCACGGTCCTGAACTCACTGTGGATGGGCGTGCCGACACTGACGATCGCCGGCGACACACTCCCGAGCCGCGCTGGCGCGACCTGGATGTCCCATGTTGGACTGCGAGAATTTCTCGCAACGGATAAGGCGGACTTCGTCGCTAAAGGCGTCGCGCTGTCCTCCGACATTTCCGCGCTCGCGGCGCTGCGGACCGGCTTGCGCGAGCGCTGCATTGCGTCGGCGGCATTCCGGCCTGAGGTGGTGGCCGCGGGTCTGTCGCGCGCATTGCGGATCATGTGGCAACGCTGGTGCGATGGCCAACCGGCCGCTGCCTTCGAGGTGTCGGCAGAGGACGCTACTGGCGCCGCCGCCGATGCGACCGCACCCTCCGAAACAGGGGAAAACAAGTGAACGCAGCCTTACCGCCTGGCGCCGTCGAGCCGCAGACCAACGAGCGCATCTACGTCACCCAGCCGCATCTCGCTCCGCTCGAAGAATTCATTCCCTATCTTCGGCAGATCTGGGACAGCAAAGTGCTGACCAACGGCGGCCCGTTTCACCAGCAGTTCGAAGCCGCGCTGTGCAAGTACCTCGGCGTGCGCCATCTGGCGCTGTTCACCAACGGCACGCTGGCGCTGCTCACCGCGCTGCAGGCACTGCGCGTGACCGGCGAAGTCATCACGACGCCGTACTCGTTCGTTGCGACCGCGCACTCGCTGGTCTGGAACGGTATCAAGCCGGTATTCGTCGATGTCGATCCGGCAACACTGAACCTCGACCCTGCCAGGATCGAGGCGGCGATTACGCCGCAGACCACCGCGATCATGCCGGTGCATTGCTACGGCAAGCCGTGCGACGTCGAAGCGATTCAGAAGATCGCGGACAACTACAACCTGAAGGTGATCTACGACGCGGCGCATGCTTTCGGCGTGCAGACCGAAGCCGGCAGCGTACTCGAACACGGCGATCTCGCGGTGCTGAGTTTTCACGCGACCAAGGTCTTCAACACGTTCGAAGGCGGCGCGATCATCTGCCAGGACGCGAAGACGAAGCAGCGCATCGATCATCTGAAGAACTTCGGTTTCGTCGATGAAACGACGGTCGTCGCATCCGGCATCAACGGCAAGATGAGTGAAATCAATGCCGCGTTCGGGCTGCTTCAGCTTCAGCACATCGACGAAGCGCTGGCTCGGCGCGCGCAGATCGACGCGATGTATCGCGAACGCCTGCGCGATGTGTCCGGCATCCGCTGCCTGCCGAAGGCTGGCGAAAAGGTGGCGAACCATTCGTACTTTCCGATTCTCGTCGGCCCGGAATATCCGATCAGCCGTGACGCGCTGTATCAGAAGTTTCGCGACCAGGACATTTATGCACGCCGCTATTTCTACCCGCTGATTTCGGACTTCCCGATCTATCGTGGCCTGCCGTCCGCGCGTCGCGAAAACCTGGCGGTCGCGCATGCCGCTGCGCAGCAGGTACTGTGTCTGCCGATTTTTCCGGCGCTGACGGACAACATGCTCGATCGCATCGTCGGACTCATTGCGGATTGCTGAACGCCATGAAGCTCGCGATCATGCAGCCCTATCTGTTTCCGTATATCGGATATTTTCAGCTGGCGGCCGCAGTCGACAAGTTCGTCTTCTACGACGACGTGAACTTCATCAAGAACGGTTGGATAAACCGCAACCGGATGCTGCTAGGCGACCAGGTTCGCTACCTGACCGTCCCGCTGACCGGTGCGAGCCCAGCGCTAAAGATCAACGACATCCTGATCCAACCGCGCGAGCGCTGGCTGCGTAAGATGCTCGAATCGATTCGTCACGCCTACGCGAAAGCACCTCAGTATCCGCGCGTCAGTGAATTGATCGAGCACATCCTGACTGCGCCGTTCGAGCATATTTCGCTGCTAGCGTCGCACACCGTCACGGAAATCTGCAGGTACCTGGAGATCGACACCGAGTTCGTCACCTCGTCGACAAAGTACGGCAACGCACAGCTCAAAGGAACCCAACGGGTAATCGATATCTGTGTGAAGGAGCACGCGCTCACTTACGTGAACCTGCCAGGCGGCCGGGCACTTTACGACAGTGAGGCGTTTTCCGCCCGCGGCGTGGAGCTCGCTTTCATCGAACCGAACCTATGCCCTTATCCGCAGTTCGACGATGCATTCCATCCGGCTCTATCGATTCTCGACGTACTGATGTTCAACAGCAAAGATCGCGTCCGAGACATGCTTTCCGTGCAGGTGTATGCATGAACGCAGGTCAGTCGCGCGCTATCGGTGGATATTTCGAGCTGGAACTGCCGCAGGCCGGGTCCACTCTTCACGACGGCGCGCTGCGCTTCCAGTCGTCGCGAGCGGCGTTTCTGGCGCTGCTTCGCTCGCTGCGCCCGGCCGCCGTCTGGATGCCCTGGTACATTTGCGACGCCATGATCGAGCCGCTGCGCATGGCCGGTACAGCCGTCAAACGTTATCGGCTCGACTCGGATTTGCGCGTGCAATCCGTCGACCTCGCGCAGGATGAGTGGCTTGTCTACGTGAATTACTTTGGCCTGTGCGAGCATCAGGTCGACGACGTGCTCCGCCGGTTTCCAAGCGAACGCGTCGTGATCGACAATGCCCAGGCCTTGTTCGCACAGCCACGCGATTGCCTCGCCACGCTGTACTCGCCGCGCAAATTTCTCGGCGTACCTGACGGTGGGTATCTCGTCACGCAGCAGCGGATCGATATGCCGAATGCGATAGACCATGCCTCGGTGCAGCGCTGCGGGCATCTTCTAAGCCGGCTCGCGCAAGATGCGGAGATAGGGTACGCAGACTATGCTGCAGCCGAAGAAAGCCTGAAATATCAGCAGCCACTGCAGATGTCGCAACTGACGCAGCGGATGCTCGCCAGTGTCGACTACGATGCCGTGCGCGCAAGGCGAGTTGCGAATTTTGCGTTCTTACATGAGAAGCTGCAGCGCTACAACCGCTTCACGTTTCACCATCGCGAAGATACGGCGCCGCTTTGCTACCCCTATTTCGGCGCGCCCACAGGACTTCGCGAAGCGCTTCGGGCGCAACGTGTCTACACACCCGGCTACTGGCCGGACGTCGCTGCCGCCGAAGGGGTGCCGGAATTCGAACGCGATCTTCCTGACTCGACGCTTTTCTTGCCGTGCGATCAGCGGCTCGCGCGCGACGATCTGGCGCCGATCGTGCAACGCATACTGGACCGACTCGCATGATCAACAACACGACATTCCTGCGCGAAATCGAACGCGGCGACCTTGCAACCATCAACGCGTGGCGTGCCGATCAGGCGCTGGTCAGTCTGCTCGGCGGCGCCTTCCGGCATGTGGGTCCGGAGATCGACGGCAAATGGTTCGATAGTTACCTCAGCTCCCGCGCGAATAACGTTCGTCTCGCGGTGTGTCTCACGTCTACCCGGGAACTGGTCGGCGTGACATATCTGCTGGGAATCGACTGGGTGAACCGCTGCGCGGAATTCTCAATCCAGATCGGCGCGGAGTCGGCACGCGGCCGAGGGGTCGGCGAGGCCGCAACGCGCTTGACGCTCGAGCATGCATTCAGCGACCTCAATCTGCATCGCGTTTCGTTGACCGTGCTCGCGTCCAATGCACGCGCCATTGCGCTCTACGAAAAAGTGGGCTTTCGCGCCGAAGGTCTGATGCGGCAGGCGGCCTTCAAAGGCGGCCACTACTTCGACGTTATTCCGATGGCCATGCTGACTGCTGACCGGTCCTGAGCCATCCACCGTTTTCCGTTGGCCATCCCTTTATGACCATGATCGACGCTCGACACGATACTGCGCTTGCGACGGCAGGCTGGACCACCATCCCCCAGCTGATTCGCACCGATTTGCTCGACTCGCTGGTTGAGGCGCTGCCTCCCTCTCTCGCGTTGCGCAACGAGATTCGGCAACGCAATGGCGTGCTGGACAACAGCGCCGGCACCTTGCATCACCTTTTGATGGATAGCGAGTGTTATGTCGAACTGCTGGCGGAGTTCTCAGTCCTGGAGCCGGTTTTCAAACGGTACTTCGGCGGCAACTTTGTCCTCAATTCGTACGGTGGCGTCATCAACGAGCGCGACTCGCGCTCCTATGTGCAGAACGTGCATCGCGATATCCGCTTCGGCTCGGACACGCGGCGCTTCATGCTGAACGCGCTGGTGATGCTTGACGATTTCACGTTGGAGAATGGCGCGACGCACGTCCTCTCACACTCGCAAAACATCCAGCAGCAACCCGCCGACGAAGCGTTCTATGCGCAAGCGGCACGTGCGACAGGCAAGCGCGGCTCGGTCCTGCTGTTCGATTCGCGCATGTGGCACGCGACCGGACAGAACGCCACCAATGCGCCGCGCCGTGCTTTGACATTGACCTTCACCAGCCCCTTTTTCAAACCGCAGCTCGACTATGCCCGGCTGTTCGGCTATCGCAATCTCGACCGGTGTAATGCATGGATGCGTCAGGTACTCGGCTTCAACGCGCGAGTGCCGGAGTCACTCGATGAGTTTTACGTTCCGGTCGAGCAGCGCTTCTACCAACGTGGACAGGATTGATTAACATGAGCAGAGACTACAACGCGGAAGCGAAAGATCATCCCGACCATCGCTACGCTTACGACTTCGACTATCTGATGCATGAATACATGCTTCGGACATTTGCGCCGTTCCTTGCCAACGGCAACGCGCTCGAACTGGGATGCTTCGAGGGCAATTACACGCGCTTGCTCGCTCAACGCTTCGACGCGCTGGAGGTTGTCGAGGCATCGGCAGACTGCATCGCGGTTGCATCGGAGAAGGTGAAAGGCTCGGTCAAATTTCATCACTCGACGTTCGAAACATTCGAACCGGCGCGCCGCTACGACAATATTTTCCTGATCCACACGCTCGAGCACCTCGATCATCCCGTCGAGGTCCTGAGCCGGATCGGCAGTTGGCTGTCCGAGGGTGGCCGCCTGTTTGTGGCCGCGCCGAATGCGCGCGCTGGATCGCGGCAGATCGCGGTCAACATGGGGCTGATCGATCATCATGCGGCCGTGACGGCGGCGGAAGCGGCGCACGGCCACAGGGTGACCTACTCGATCGATACGTTACGAGCCGACCTGCGTGCGGCGAAGCTCCACCCGGTCACGGAAGGCGGAGTCTTTTTCAAGGGCCTTGCCAACTTCCAGATCGACGCGGCTTTGCAGGCCGGCATCATATCCAGAGCGTATCTGGATGGTTGTTTCGAGTTGGGGCGCATCTACCCCGACTTGTGCTCCAGCGTATACGCAATCTGCGAGCGCGGTGCCTGATCCCCGGGCGGGAGGTTGCCGCGTCGGTGCTCACCGCCTGAACCGCCCACCTCCGCCGCCGCCAAACCGCCGCTGCGCCTGCGGCTGAAACTGCCCGCTCGCCCGCGCATTCCCAAGGTCATGCCCCTGCTTGAGCGAGTCGAGCCGCTGGGTCTGATTCGCGTTCGGCTGCACCGGCTGCCAGCCGTCGGCGCTGTGCTGTTCCCAACCGCCGCCCTGGTCGTGCCGGTAGACGTTGCCGTCACTGCCCGCATAGACATTGCCGTTATTCCACGCGACAGCGCGCCCCGTGTCCTTGTTGCCCACGATGCCTTTCGTGCCCGCCTGGTGATCGCCTGAATACGCGTTGCCGGTCACGCCGGCTTCAGCCGCGCCGTAACGTCCCGTCTGCGCGTTGTAGCCGGCGCGCTGCCGGCCCGCCGCATAGTCGCCGGTACCTTCGTTGCCCGCCACGCCGCCGCGCGCCGCGCCGCTGCGTCCCGTCGACGGATTACTGAACGAGCCTTGCCGTCCGGCCGCGAAGTTGCCGTTGTACGCGTTCTCGACCGCGCCGCGGCTCGCCTGAAAGTGGCCGCCGGTGTACGGATTGAAACCCGACGCGGCCGACCCCGCCCAGCTATTGCCAGTCCAGCCGTTCCAGCCGCTCGCGCGGGTCACGGTGCCCTGTCCCCAGCGGCCGTAGATATTGGCCTGGTTGACGTTCGCGTATTGCCAGCTCCACGGACCGCCGCCCCAATACGGACCCCAGTATGGCGACGGCGCACCCCACGTGGCGCCGATCGCAAAGCCGAAGGCGAAGCCCACCGTGGTGCCGAGCGCGAAGCCCGCGCCGTAGCCATAGGTGGCCGGATAACCGTAGTAAACCTCGCCGACATACGGCGCGTACACGTAGCCGGTGCCGTACACGACGGTGCCGTCCGCATTGACGACCACGCCCATGTAGCCCGGCGTATAGCCGACCACCACCGTATCCGGCGTCGCCGAATAGACGTGGACGTATGTCACGTAATGCACGGGCGAAGCCGCCGGAATCGTATAGATCGCGGCCGGCACGGTATCAGCGACATGCCATGGACCACTCTCCGCGCTCGCCGTGAACCAGATCCCGTTGGCAACCGCGAAAAATTGCGAAGGCGCCGTCTGGATCACCGGAGTCGCCGTGTTCACCGCATACGACAACGACGTGCCCGCGATGCCGACGAACTTCGGCGCGCCGTCATAGATGACCTTCAACGTCGTGGTCTTGCGCGACACGGTCGCCGTCTGCGGGATGGTTGCGGCGATCGCCGCTTCTTTCGCCTGCGGCGTGCCCGGCACGGAGACGAGCGCGTTCGCGTGTGGGTCGTCGGCAGCGATCTTCGAGAAGTCGGCGGGCAAGCTCTTGCCGTCGACGAAGGTCCAGGGTCCGGAGAGGCTCGCTGCGCTGAACCAGCGGCCCGACAGCAGCAGGTAGTAGTGGTTGTCGCGCGGCTCAACGAAGAGCGCATGGTCGGCGTTGGTGACGGAGAGCAGATTCACTCCCTTCACCGGTTGAAGCGAAGGCTTGCCGTTCGTCACCACCAGCTCGGCCGGTTGTGCGGCGACCACCACGTCCGGCGCCTGCGCAGGCTTCTTGCCGTCGGCGGGCAACATCGGGTCGGACTTCAGATTCGTTTGCGCTTTGTTCGCCGCTGCGACCAGCTCATGCGGCGGCGCTGTGTTCAGATGCCACGGACCGTCGAGCGATGTCGCGTCATACCAGTAGCCCGCAGCGTTCAGATGCAGCGCGCCGCTCGCGTCCTTGAGCAGCATCGCTCGCGTGTTGATCAGGCGTTGATAGTGCGTGTCGCCGAGCGCACGCCAGTTCGCATCACCGTCGACCAGGACGAGCAACGTGGGCCGTTCGGCAAAGATAATGTTGGGTACGTTGTTCTGCACCGCGAGGCCGGGTTCGCCGCCCTCGTGGGTGCTGGCGTAACTGGCTTGCAGTTGCTCGAGCGAGGTGGTGAGTCCGTCTTTCGGTATGCGTGCCTGCAAGGCTGTTTTCACCCCGGCGGCAGCCGCGGGAGTAGCCGGCATGTCGACCTGGTCGATCACGATATCGAGCAGTTGTACCGTCGAGCTGGTCTTGTCGATTTCAGCGCGCGCGGTGAAATGCGCGGCGCCGTAGTTCGGTGCGGCGCTCTTCGCGCCGACCGCAAAAGCGGCACGCCCTTCGATCCGGTTGCCCTGCCACACTTCCACCTGCGGCTGATACAGCTCGATGCGCTGCTGTGCGCTATCGAAATCGCGCGGCCAGACGGTGGGCAGAGGCTGCAACGCGGCGGCGGCGAGTGCTTGAGCAGGCGTGGCAAGCGTCACCGCCAGCGACGTGCAGACGCCGGCGAGCAAGAGCAAGGATCGCTTCATCGTGGTCTTCATGGCACACGGCTCCTTCAGCATAGACATCGGTAAGTCGGGAACATCGGCGCGGGCGGCTTGCTGCCAACCGCCCGCGCGTCCAGCAATGCAAACTGTTACGGCGTCACGATATTGAACATAGGATTGAAGCTGTCCAGCATGCTGAACAGTTCGGTCACCTTCTGCGAATCGCCGGCCACCTTGGCCTTGCCCGACTGCGTTTCCTTGTCGAGCGTCTGGCCGCCCATCAGCAACGATGCGAACGCATCCTTGTTCATGGTCAGCGTGGCGTCCGCATTCGGCAGCGTTGCGTTCGGCGTGTAGATCAGCACGGAATTGCGCAACTCGATCGCGTACTTCTCGCCGTTGCCGAGATCCCAGTTGATCGTGGTGTGCTTGCCGTCCGCCTTCGGACCGTTCAGGCGGATGCCCATGTAGTCCAGCAGCAGTGAGGGGCTCATTGCGGCGACCGCGTCCGGCGTCACCGTGTTCACGCCAGGCACCTTCGGCACACCATTCCGCAATTCGTAGGCGCCCATCAGATACTCGTTACGCCACGTCGGGTTCTCGGTCTGGTAGCCCAGCTGTTCGAGCGCGTCCGCTTCGAGATTGCGCGCCGCCTTGTTTTCCGGATCGGCGAATACGACCTTGTTCATCGCGGTGGCCACCCAGCGGTAGTTGCCCTTGTCGAAGTCCTGCTTCGCCTTCGCCATCACGGCATCCGCACCACCCATGTAGCGCACGAATTCTTTCGACTCCTGTTCCGGCGGCAGCGGATGCAGGTTCGCCGGGTTCGAGTCGTACCAACCCAGATAGCGTTGATACACGGCCTTCGAATCGTGGTTCACCGAGCCGTAGTAGCCGCGGTTGTACCACTTCTTGCCGGTCGTATCCGGCACCTGGATCTGCTCGCCGATCTCGGTCATCGTGTAGCCCTCGTTCGCGAGGCGCAACGATTGATCGTGGATGTACTTGAACATGTCGCGCGTGCCGGCGATATAGCTGACCGCGCGGTCCTGCCCCCACGTCGGCCACTGGTGCTGCGAGATCACCACGTCGGTCTTGTCGCCGTAACGCACGATCGCTTCGTTCAGCACCTTCCACCAGTTCGCCGCGTCGCGCACCTGGGCGCCGCGCAGCGTGTAGAGGTTGTGCAACGTGTGCGTCGTGTCTTCGGCGGTATCGAGCAGCTTGAACTGTGGCATGTAAATCAGCATTTCCGACGGCGCTTCCGTACCCGGCGCCATCTGGAATTCGAACTGCACGCCGCCGATGATGCGCGTCTCGCCCGTCTTGCTGATCGTATCGGTCGGCGCAATCAGGCCGAGCGTGCCGAACGAGGTGGTCTTGCCGAGACCGGCATCGACCTGCCCGCGCGGGCTGGCCGGCAGGAACGCGCCGTATTGATAGAGCGTGCGGCGGCCCATCGCATTGCCGGCGAATACGTTTTCGCTGACGGCTTCGGCGAGGAAACCTTCCGGCGCGATGATCTTCACCTTGCCGCTCTTCACGTCCGCTTCGTCGACCACACCCTTTACGCCGCCGTAGTGGTCCGCGTGGCTGTGCGTATAGATCACGGCCAACACCGGCTTCTTCGGACGATGCTGGTAGTACAGGTCGAGCGCGGCACGCGCCGCTTCTTTGGTGACCAGCACGTCGATGATGATGATGCCGTTGTCGCCCTCGACGATCGTCATGTTTGCCAGATCGAGGCCGCGCACCTGGTAGACGTGATCGGTGACCTTGAAGAGGCCGTTGAACATGTTGAGCTGAGCGTTACGCCACAGGCTCGGGTTCACCGTGTCCGGCGCCTGGCCTTCCAGGAACTTGTACTTGTTCAGACTCCAGCTGATGCCGCCGTCGTCGGTCTTGATAACGCCGTTCGGAATGGTCGCGATGAAACCGCGTTGCGCGTCTTCGAAGTCCTGCTTGTCGTCGAACGGCAGTTGCTTGTAGACCTGAGCGTTCTCCTGCTTCGTGACGGCGGTTGCGTCCTTGTTCGGTGCGGCGGTTTGCGAAACAGCTGCATGTGAAATGCAAAGCGTAGCGACTGCGACAGCGACTGCGGTGAGCCGCTGAAAGCGTTTTTGTTTTTCCATCGTCATTTCCTCGAATCAACAAAACATCGGCAAAACACGCCGAACTAAACAACATCGAATCGCGGCTTGTTCAACCCGGCGTACAAACGGGCGCCGGGCAGATACGCCGTCTCATCCATGAACCTCGATCGATCAGCACCGATCGTTCGGGTCAGCGCCACGCGCTGCCCACCTGCACGTAAAACGCGTTCTGCCCCGGGCCATGCGCGACGTCGATGCCCATTGTCACGCCAAGCTTGCGAGCAATCAGATAGCGAAAGCCCGTTCCGAAGCCGAAGGCGGTGGGCGCATCCGAAAACGAATGCAGATGGCCATACGCTTTGCCGACGCCGCCGAAGCCGAGCACCGACCATCGCGGCGTAACGTTCCAGCGGATTTCAGCTTCAGCGGTGAGCTGGTTGTTGTCCTGGAACTTCGCGTCGGACACGCCGCGCAGCGATACGTACGGCTGCGCGAAAAACGGAATATTTCCCTGCGAAAAGCCGGTGTCGGCACGCAGACCGAAGACCCAGCTCTTCGACAGCGGAATCCACTGGTAGCCGCGTGCGGTCTGCTCCTGAAAGTTGGTGGAACTGCCCAGGCCGCCACGTGCAAGGTCCGCTTCGAGCTCCGCATAGGTACCGCTCGACGGATAGAACATGTTGTCGCGCGTGTCGTAGTCGACCACCACGCCGCCCTTGGCGACGCGCTGATCTTTCTGGAACTGGTGAATGCCCTCTGGAATGACCGGCCCGAAGCGCGTACTCGCGTCGAAGAAGGTGTAGCGCGGACCGACATACCAATGACTATTGCCGAGCCTGAACAGCACCTGTTGCACCAGTGCAATGCCGTCGAGTTGATACGCGCGCGGCTGATTCAGGATGCCGTAATAGTTCAGATGCAGCCCCACCTTGCCGATCACGCCGAGATAGCGGATGTGGTCGTCGTCCCATGTGTGGAAGTGCATCAGCCCCACGCCCCAGCTATGCGTGCCAGTCGCGAAGCCGCCGAGCCCGGTGATGTTCGGCGGCGCTTTGGAATCGGCGGGCGCATCGGCGCTTTTCTTCGGCAGCGAAAAGTAGAGCAGGCCGAGACCGACACCGTAGCCAACCGCCGGCTCGGTGATCAACGTTGGCACCGGCAATACGCCGCGGTGCGTCAACAGCAGGTTGCTCAGGTCGAATGCGCCGTCTTCGGGATCGGTGAATTTCGACTCCGCGTGGCCGTGGATCGACATGAGCAGCAAGGCTGCGGCGAACGCCGACGCACGCAGCCCGCGACTGCGGGGCGCGTCGACTTCGATGGACGTATCGGCGTCGCCGGAAAACGGCACACGCACGGAATGACGGGACAACAGGCGTCTCCTCCGTTACTGGAAGGTGGCACTCACCGACAGCTCCACCGCGTTCCCCTTCGGCCGGTTACTGACGTTGAACTCGTTGACCCAACGCAGCGATGCCGATACCGGTGTTTTCTGGACCTTGCCCGACCAGGTGACCATCGGCCCGATACCCACCGAATGCCCCTGATTGCCCCCGGAGACATCGGCGAGTCCACCGCTGTCATGACCGATCTGCTGGATGTAGCCACCCACCACGCCGACGCCCCAACCGCTGCCGAAGCGCTTGAGCGCCAGCAGATCGAGCACGCTGACCGGCGCATTGTGATAATGACTGTCGCTGTTGGCCGTGTAGAACTCGACGCCGTAGTTCAGCGATAGCTCGATCTCTTCTTTCGGGAACAGCTTCGTATAGGCGACCGTCGGCGTGAAGGTCCACGTGTTCTGGCCGGCATTGGCAAGCCGGCTCGTGCTGTAGGCACCCGTAGGCGCATAGATCTG
Organism: Paraburkholderia sp.; assembly: GCF_035656215.1. Classification (GTDB taxonomy): domain Bacteria; phylum Pseudomonadota; class Gammaproteobacteria; order Burkholderiales; family Burkholderiaceae; genus Paraburkholderia. The sequence goes on along the minus strand of NZ_DASRSY010000249.1, from coordinate 2,079 downwards.
CACGCTCAACGCAACATGGTCGGTCTTGGTCAGGTGGTAGCCGGCCACGATCGGCGTGAAGAAGAGATCGGCGAACTGGGTGTTGTGATCGTTCGGCAAGCGGCCGTGGAACGACGAGATGTCGGTGTACTGGAACGGCACCCCGAACGAAGACGCAAAGTTCCAGCCGCCCGCGGTGATGCCCCACGTCTTGACAGCATTGACGATGGTGTACATGGCCGTCACGTCGACGCCGGCAGCGATCTGGCCGGCAATGGGAATCGTCTTGCTCGCGCCTAGCGAGCCTTCGTAATAGATGGTGGTGGCCGACACGATCCAGTCGCTGGTGGGCGGCACAACGCCCGCGTAGGGTGTGATCTGCTGGCCGGTGATTGGCCGGCCGATGCCGCCTTCAGTTGCCCACCCTTGCTGTGAGACGCACAGGCCGACGGTGGTAAGAAGCGCACCCGTGCATAACCTGCTCGCGAATGGCCGGCTAATGAACAAACGGTTTGGGCAACTCATGATCATCCTCGGAAATAAAGTGCCGCGTTTGCGTACGCGGCTAAACAACACGTGAACACACTACGGCGACAGGTCACACACATGTACGCATCTACAACAGCGCGTTCCTCACGGTTCGCGCTTCACCGGCGGCGGAGTCCAGCTTCCGTCGAGCGCGGGTTGCTGCGGCCAATAGGCGCGTACGTACAGCGAGAACGCTTCATTGGCCGGTGCCGGCAGCCAGTTGGCCAGCTTGTCGTCACCAGGGCTCGTGTTCTGCACGTAGAGCGTCAACGAGCCGTCGGCATTGAACTTCAGGTCCTTGTTTTTGGTGCCGAGCGAGTAGCGGTTCTGCGCGTTCGGCGAAAAGAAGTGGTGCGAGTTGTACAGCGTTAGCGACCAGAAGCCTTTCACCGGCGGCAAACTGTCTTTGGAAAACGTCACTGTGTAGCGTGCGTTGCCATCGAGGCGCTCACCGGATGCGTCGGCGTCGGCGTAGAAATACTTCGTCTCGTTAGGCTTGTTGACGAAGATGTTCGACTTCGCCACCGCCGTGCGCGTGTAGTAGTCCGTGCCGAACGCGGCACCGTTGCTGATGGTGTTCCAGTTGGCGGGTAGCCGCCTGCCGAAGGTATTGAAGTTGAACAGCGGCGTGACCAGATCCGTCTCGGCCTTGACCGCTTCGTCGACGATTGCGGCCTTGATAGCCGGATCTTTTTGCGCCGCCGCGATCAGCGCGCGCGCCTGCGCGTAAAGCGCTTCTTCGCCGCGCTGCGGCGGCGCCTCGTCGAGCACCGCGGGCAGTTCGCCCCAGAAACGATTGGGATCGACCCACTTGATCTCTTCGGCGTTGCCGCCCGCGGCACCGCCGGCCGGACCGAAGCTCGGCAGCTTCGACCAGTCGGTCTCCTTGACCTTGCCGTCGTACTCCGCGAGCGGATACAGACCGACCTTCGTAATCACCGACTGCACGGCCACGCGATCTTCAGGCGTGTCGTCCATGAAAACGCGCGGAATGAAGCTGCCGACCCCGGTCGACGAGCGGAACACCTGGCGAATGCCCTTCGGCACCTGGCCGTGCCAGTCAGGGCCCGCTAACAGATAGAAGCCCGGACGCGTGCCGTACATCTTGCCGAGACTGGCGAAACCATCGGTACGCAGATCGACGGCCTGATAGACCCAGAAGCGTTTGCCGAAATCGGGCACCTGCACGACTACCGGCGTCTGGTTCAGATCGAGAATCGCGGAGCCGTAGACCACGTCCTGATTCGGACACGCGACAAAACGCTCCTGCGGCGCGATATAGTCGCGCAGCATCGACAGATGATTGGGCGGCGCGACCGGCACGACGCCGCCGTTCAGGCCCGGCTGCGGCACCTGCTTCATCGCCAGCAAGCGGCCGTAGACGTTCACCATCGGCCACGCCCAGAAGTAAGTCTGGCGCGCCACCAGTCGTGCGTATTCTTCGGAGATCGCGTAGCCGGCTACCGGTCCGGGCATCGATGCCGTGGTGGGCATCACGTGCGCCGGCTGATCCTGCTGGGTCTTCGCGAGGATCGGCGCGGCGACCGACGCCAGCACTGCCGCGGTGACCCA
>NZ_DASRSY010000248.1:0-3530 GCF_035656215.1 Paraburkholderia sp. | reverse complement strand
CTGCGTCATCGTGCCCGCGCGCACTTCCTCGGACATCTGCCAGACGCCCGTGCCGGAGCCGATGTTCTTGCCTCGAAAGCGGCCATTGAGCATGGGACCGCCCGACACGGCAAGCGCGGGCAGATTGCACGACGCCGCGCCCATCAGCAGCGCCGGCGTGGTCTTGTCGCAGCCGACCAGCAGAATCACCCCGTCCATCGGATTGCCGCGGATCGACTCCTCAACGTCCATCGAAGCGAGATTGCGGAACAGCATCGCGGTCGGACGTAAATTGGTTTCGCCGAGCGACATCACCGGAAACTCGAGCGGCAAACCGCCCGCTTCGTGCACGCCTTTTTTCACGTATTCGGCAAGCTCGCGAAAATGTGCGTTGCACGGCGTCAGTTCGGACCACGTATTGCAGATGCCGATCACCGGACGTCCGTCGAATTCGTCGTGCGGAATGCCCTGGTTCTTCATCCACGAACGATGCAGAAAACCGTCGCGGTCTTTGAGGCCAAACCACGCCTGGCTGCGCAGCGGCTTTTTAGTCTGGTTGGAATCAGCCATGAAATCTCCTGTTGGCAAGCATGTAGGGCAGGGTGTGCATAAGCGTCAGTGCACGCGCTTGCTGCGGCGGTACTGATCGAACAGCACCGCAAGCAGCAGAATCCCGCCACGAATCAGGTATTGGTAAAAGGTCGGCACATTCATCAGGCTCATTGCGTCCTGCACGGAGCCCATGATCAGCACGCCGACCAGCACACCGGAAATCGTTGCGACACCGCCCGTCAGCGAAACGCCGCCGAGCACGCATGCGGAAATCACGCCGAGCTCGAGCCCAACTGAGGTTTTCGGGTCGCCGAGACTCATGCGTGACGCAAGCATCACGCCTGCAAAGCCGGTCACGAGACCCTGCAATACGAACACTGTGATCTTGATGCGCGTAACCGGCAAGCCCGCGAGCAAAGCGGCCTCGCTATTGCCGCCGACGGCCAGCACGTTCTTGCCGAACACGGTTTTCTTCAGCAGAAAACCGAACAGCACGAAGCCGACGATGTTGCTCCAGATCGGATACGAAATGCCGAGGAACGCGCCACCGCCGAGGTCGAAGAAACGTTCTTCGGAGATCATCACGGCGTCGCCGTTCGATGTGATGTAGGCGAGGCCGCGCACGACTTCCATCATCGCGAGCGTGACGATCAGCGAGTTGATCTTGTAGCGCGCGACCAGCACGCCGTTGACCAGTCCGACCGCGCCACCCGCGAGTACGCCGGCGGCGATGCCGATCATCACGCTATGCGTCGCGGTGATCAACGTGGACGCGACCACGCCCGCGAATGCGACGATCGAGGCCACTGACAGATCCACTTCACCCAGTGCAAGCACGAACATCATGGTCACGGAGATCGAACCGATTAGCGTGACGGAAAGCAGCAGGCCCTGGATGTTTCGCGAGCTTAAAAATTCCGGCACGGTGAACGACAAAGCCGCGAACAGGATGATGAACACCATCACAATGCCGGACTTGTTGATCAGGTCCCAGGTTCGTGCGGCGCGTGCGCTCATGCCCGCGGAGGCGACGGCTGGCGTGGTGGGGTCGGTTGAGGGTGTGTGCATGATGTCTATTCCGTTTTCAATGGCGCGATTCAGTTGCCTTCGATTGCCTTCAGTTGCCTGATGAGCGCGGCGTCTTTAGCGAGGCAGCGCGAGCTTGATCAGCGCATCCGGCGTGGCCTGCTCCTTCGGCAGATCGCCGACGATGCGGCCTTCCTTCATCACGATCACGCGGTCCGCCACGCCGATCACTTCGGCGAGATCGCTCGACACGACGATGACCGTGCGGCCCGCTTCAGCGAGCCCATACAGCAGGCCGTAAATCTCGCTGCGTGCGCCGACGTCGATGCCTCGCGTCGGTTCGTCCATCAGGAATACGTCGATGTTTTCGGCGAGCCAGCGCGACAGAATCACCTTCTGCTGATTGCCGCCGGAGAGCGTGCCGATCGGCGTTTCGCCGTTACGCGTCTTGATCGCGAGCTTGCCGATGAACTCTTTGGCGGTCTGCGCTTCCTTGCGGCCGTTAAGCACGTTGAAGCGGCTAAAATGACGACGGCAACTGATGTTGAGGTTGTCCGACACCGAAGCGATCGAGACGATGCCTTCCTGCTTGCGGTCTTCCGGACACAACGCGACGCCTGCGCGCACGGCGTCGCGTGGCGTGGCGAAACGCACCCGCTTGCCTTTGAGGGTGATCTCGCCAGCAGTTGGTTTGACTGCGCCGTAGATGAGTTTCATCAACTCGGAACGTCCCGCGCCGACCAGCCCGAAGAAACCGAGAATTTCGCCTTTACGTGCCTTGAACGAAGCCGGTTCGCGTAAGCCACGTCCCATCAATTCCTTGACGTCGAGCTGCACAGCGCCGAGTTCGCGTGAGCGGTAGCCGTACACGTCGGCGATCGAACGGCCGACCATGCAGCTGATCAGGCGATCGCGGTCGAGTCCATCGCCCGCTTCGAATGTATCGATGCGGCGGCCGTCGCGAAACACCGTCACGCGGTCGCACAGTTCGTAGACTTCATCCATCCGATGCGTGACGTAGATGATCGCGCGGCCTTCAGCCTTCAACGCGCGAATGATCCGGAACAACTGCGTGGTTTCACGCGACGACAATGAACTAGTCGGTTCGTCGAACGCGATCACACGTGCGTCGCGCATCAGCGCCTTGCCGATTTCGATCATTTGCCGCTGACCGATCGACAGATTTTTCACCTGTTGCGACGGGTCGATTTTTTCGCCGAGCCTTTCCAACTCGCGCACCGCGCGTGCTACCAGCGCCTTTTCGTCCAGCACGCCGAAGCGGTTGGGCAGGGCGCCGAGCATCAGATTCTCTGCAACGGTCAGTTCAGGCACCAGATGCAGTTCCTGATAGATGATTGCGACGCCTGCCGCGATGGCCGCCTTGGTGGTGGTGAACTGCTGCTCGACACCATCGAGCGACAAGGTGCCCGCCGCCGGCTGATTCACGCCGGACAGCACTTTGAGCAGCGTCGATTTGCCGGCGCCGTTTTCGCCCATCAACCCGTGTACTTCGCCACGCCGCACTTCGAGCGATACCTTGTCGAGCGCGAGCACGCCGGGAAAGCGCACGGTGATGCCGTCGAGTTGCAGATACGGATCAGTCGACGTAAGCGTAGGCGACGGCGCTTGCACGGGTAGCGCCGTTTCGCCGGTGTGAGAAACCGTCATCAAATGCCTCTAGCGTATGGACAACCTGTGCGGGCCGCTCGCGCGTTGGCGTGAGCGCCAACGTCAACGTGAAAAACGGCCCGCAGTGTGCAGACTCGAATACCGCTTAAATTCCGAGCTCTTTACGCACGTCCAGCCAGTTGCCGCGCACCATCAGCTTGCCGGTGGTTTGCGTGTCGGCGGGCGGCTGCTTGCCGTCCTTGATCCACTCGACGAGGTTCTCAGTGCTCTCCTTGCCGTGCATCGTCGAGCTCACGGCAATCGTGCCGTAGAAGCCCGTCGGTTCCTTCTTCTGGAACTCGGCA
>NZ_DASRSY010000247.1:0-26980 GCF_035656215.1 Paraburkholderia sp. | reverse complement strand
CGTTCGCGCTGCTGCCGGGTTCGATGCCATAGATCTTGCCGTCGAGTTGATCGCGGTGCTTCGCGATGTCGGCGAAAGTCTTGAGGCCTGCGTCGTATTCGTAACTCGGCACGGCGAATGTCGCTTTAGCGCCGGTCAGGTTAGGCGGTTGGAGCACCTGGATCGATTTCGAATCGACGAACGGCGCAATCGCTTTCTCCTGCACGGGCCACCAGTAGCCGAGCGACACGTCGAGCTGTTTGCTCCTCAGGCCCGCGAACGAAATCGGCACCGAGGCAACGGTCGTAACCGGCTGATAGCCGAGTCCCTCGAATACGGTCGATGCGAGCGCCGTGGTCGACGTGATGTCTGTCCAGCCGATGTCGGCAAAATGCACCGCGCGGCAGGTGGAGGGATCCTGCGCAAATACCGGCGACGCAGCGACGACGGCGGCCAGACAGGCAAGATGGGCAAGCAAGGTTTTGACGCGTAACTTCATGACGTTCCCCCTTCGGACACGTTAGACAGCGTGTTTCGAACCGGGCCGCGGCGAGAAAAACACGGCGGCCCCCGGACCTGCGCGATACGGCTTGAGTAATGTTCGAGCAATACTTGAGTCGGGCTTGATCTGCACGAATGACGTAACGTTAATGCCCCATATTCCTGCCAAAGCGACCGCCAGCGACCCCTTCTTGCTCCCACGCGACAGCGAGGGAAAACCAGCATCGTTTGTCATTGCGGTGCAGCATCGGTTGATGCAGTGATTTTTGGTGCGCCTTGCCGGCTCGCTTGCTGCTTGCTACGCTCGCCCGGAATCCCGCGTCCGCTTGCGGTTTTTGTCCCTGATCGAGTCTGCACACGATGCCCGAAGATATGTCGTTCCTGCTGCTGCCTGGCTTTTCGGCGATCGGTTTTATGTCGGCGGTCGAGCCTTTGCGCGTGGCGAACCGCTTTCGCGGCGATCTCTACCGCTGGCGCATTCTGAGTCTCGACGGCGCGCCGGTCGCGGCCAGCAACGGTATTTCGATCAACGCAGAGGCGGCAATCGTCGATGTTCACGAGACGCAGACGGTATTCGTCGTCGCGGGCTTCGAGCCGCTCGCCTGCTATACGCGCGTGCTCGGCGATTGCCTGAAGCGGCTCGAGCGCGCCGGCGCGACGCTCGGCGGTATCGACACGGGCAGCTTCGTTCTCGCGGAAGCAGGGCTCCTCAGCGGCTCGGACAGCGTGACCGTCCATTGGGAAGCGTTGTCGGCGTTCCGCGAGCGCTATGGCTCGCTGAACGCAAGCCAGGAGCTGTTCGAAATCGGCGCGCGGCGCATCACATGTGCGGGCGGCACGGCGTCGATCGACATGATGCTCGACCTGATTGGCCGCAAGCACGGCGCAGCGTTGGCATCGGCGGTATCGGAACAGTTCGTCGTAAGCCGGATCCGTCAGCGTTCGGATCATCAGCGCATGGAAATTGCGGCGCGCTACGGCGTGCACAACCGCAAGCTGATTCAGGTGATCGGCGCAATGGAACAGCATATGGAAGAGCCGTTGACGCCCGACCAGCTCGCTGAGGAGATCAGCGTGACGCGGCGGCAACTGGAGCGGCTGTTCTGCGCGTCGCTGAAAGACACGCCGACGCATTTCTATCTGCAACTGCGCCTCACCCGTGCGCGCGAATTGTTGCAACAGACGGACATGTCGATCACATCGATCTGCGTCGCATGTGGATTCGAGTCGCCTTCGCATTTTTCGCGGACGTATCGCGCGCGGTTCGGCGTGAGTCCGAGGGGCGACCGGCAGGTGATGGGCGGCAGAAATGGCGGGGCGGTGTTGTCGTCAGGCGAGGCAACGCAGGCATCTCTTCCTGCACTGTCGGCAAGCTGACTTCGTTGCACGGCAGCGATTACTACTTGCCGAAAGCGGTGCCTCGCTCGTCCGGTGCCGTCGATACGTTACGCACGAGGCCTCGAACATTGAGAACGGGTTTACCGTCGAGCTTTCAATTGTCTTTCGTGGCGATTGTGTCGCATCTAGCAACAGTGAATTCGCTTATTAGGGGTTTACCCTAGGTCTGCTGACTCCTAGACTGCTTCTACTGGGTGCAAACAAACAGGTTTGCAGCACGGCAAAAAACAATCTCTGGAGGTAGTCGTCATGAAATCCCTGATCGAAGCTGTTGTTATCGCCGCTCTCATTACTGCGCCGCTCGCCGCTTTTGCCCAATCCAACCAGCCGGTCACCCGCGCACAGGTGCGCGCCGAGCTGATCCAACTGGAAAAGGCCGGTTACAACCCGGCGTTGTCGAATGCCGACGATTACCCGGCGAACATTCAGGCTGCTGAAGCGCGCGTCGCTGCACAAAACGGCACCGCTCAAACAAGCGGTTACGGATCGGCTACGAATGGTTCGTCGCAAGCAGGTAGCCGCACCGAAGCAACGCCGAGCTCCTACTCGGCTCCGGTCGTCAACTTCGGTCATTAATGGCTGCGGCGCGAGCGGTCGTCTCGCGCCGGCTTGATTGGTAATAACGCGCAGCAGGCCTGCTTTCACCGCAAAGTGGAAGGCCGCTGCGCGATTGCGCGTTAAGCGAGGCAATCGGCGCTTGTAGTCTCGCCTGGTCTCGTACAGGCGCTTAGCCCTGAGCGGCCGTCAACTGCCTGAGTTGCTCCAGCAACTTTACCGCCGGACTCGGCAAAATCCCCTGACGGCGCCGAAATGCCGTCAACGTGCGGCGTGCGACCAAACCCGGAATCGGCAGCGTATCGAACACGCCGGCCGCGCTTTCGGTGTCGTACATCGGCGTAGCCATCCAGCTCAGAAATCCCGCACGTGTCACCAGGCTTTTCAGTACCGTGATCGAGCGCGTCTCGACGGCAATCGGCGGCATGCCGAGCCCATGCTCGGCGAACACGTGCTGCATATGTTCGAACGGACCCGTCCCACGTGGCGGCACACACCACTGCTGATCGAGCGTGTCGGCAAGCGATAAATCCACCTTGTTTCGCAGCGGATGATCGAGCGCGGCGACCACAAAGCTCGTGTCTTCCCACCTGCAATCGGCAATCGCGGCAATCTCGTCCGTGTCGGGCACGGCCATGCTGAGCGCGAGATCGATCTCGTGTTTCATCAGACTGTCCGCGAGCCGGTCCCACACCCCTTCCATGATCTCCACACGCAGATTCGGCCAGCGCGCGAGTACGCCGCTCACCGCGAGCGGCAGCACGAGCGTCGCGATGCTCGCTACGGCGCCGACGCGAATCGTTCCTTTCGCGAGGCCGCGCATCGCGTCGATTTCCTCGCGCGCGTGATCCGCTTCACGTTGCAGCAGGGTAGCGTGTGGCAGCAGCGCGCTGCCGATCGCAGTAAGCTGCATACCCTTCGAGTGCCGTTCGAATAGCGGCGCGCCGACCTGATCCTCGAGCCGCTTGATGGTGCGGCTCAGCGCGGGCTGCGTGACGTGCAGCACCTCCGCGGCACGGCCCAGGCTGCCGCTCGCGACAATGGTTGCGAACGCATGCAATTGCTGAAGATTGAAAGTCATGCGCAAAAGTAATGCCTTTTCTCAAAAAAGGCAATTTTCAATCAACCGCGAGCTTCCGATAATGAGCCATCAAGAAACGGCGCTCATCGACCGCAACTATTGGAGACCGGCATGACCAGCAACACGCCCCGTTCAGAAGCATCGAGGCTCTCTCAGCACGCACCGTTCACTGTGCGCCACGCCGTGATCGATTTCATGCGGCGCGTCGGTATGACTTCGGTGTTCGCCAATCCGGGGTCGACGGAATTGCCGCTGTTCCGCGATTTCCCGCAAGATTTCCGTTATGTGCTGGGCTTGCAGGAAGCGGCCGTAGTAGGCATGGCCGACGGTTATGCGCAGGCTGCCCGCAACGCTTCGTTCGTCAATCTGCACTCGGCGGCGGGTGTGGGCAATGCGATGGGCAATATCTTCACCGCGTTCCGAAATCGCACGCCGATCGTGATCACCGCCGGCCAGCAGGCCCGCTCGATTTTGCCGTTCGACCCGTTCCTCGGGTCGACACAAGCCACCGAATTGCCGAAGCCGTACGTCAAATGGAGCATCGAACCGGCGCGCGCCGAAGACGTGCCGCTGGCGATCGCGCGCGCTTATCACGTCGCGATGCAGGAGCCACGCGGACCGGTGCTGGTGTCGATTCCCGTCGACGATTGGGACCGCGCTGCCGAGCCGGTGCCGGCGCGCGTAGTCAGTACGGAGACGCGGCCGGAGCCCTTCGTGCTGGCGCAGATCGGTGCGGCGCTCGATGCCTGCGAACGGCCGGTTTTCGTGGTGGGCGGCGCGGTCGACCGGGCCGGCGGCTGGGACGAAGTCGTGAGTCTCGCCGAACGCCACAATGCCCGCGTATTCGTCGCGCCGATGACGGGCCGCTGCGCCTTCCCCGAAGACCATCGCCTGTTCGCAGGCTTCTTGCCGGCCATGCGCGAGAAGATCGTCGAGTTGCTCGGCGGCCACGACCTGATCTTCGTGATCGGCGCACCGGCTTTCACGTATCACGTGGAAGGTCACGGCCCGCATCTGCCTGCCGGTGCAATGCTATGCCAGTTGATCGACGATCCGGCTATCGCGGCGTGGGTGCCGACCGGCACCGCGGTGGTCGGCAATATTCGCCTCGGCGTAGCTGACCTGTTGACTCGGCCTGTGCCCAAGACGCGCCCGTTGCCCGCGCCACGCGTTGCGCGTCCGCGCGCGGAACCGTCGCCATTGATATCCGTGGAGTTCGCATTGCAGACCCTCGCCGACGTGCGCGATGCGGACGATATCGTGGTTGAGGAAGCGCCGAGTTCACGGCCGGCGATGCAAAACTATCTGCCGTTCACGCGCAGCGGCACGTTCTACACGATGGACAGCGGTGGCCTCGGCTACGGCATGCCGGCTGCTGTCGGCGTGGCATTGGCGAAGCGCGGCACACGTGTGATCGGCCTGATCGGCGACGGCTCCAGCATGTATTCGATCCAGGCCATTTACAGTGCCGTGCAGATGAAACTACCGATCACGTTCGTGATCCTGAACAACTCACGCTATGCCGCGCTGCAGGACTTCGCGCCGGAATTCGGTTTTGGTCCGGCCGATCCTGTGCAAGGCACCGATCTGCCGGGACTCGACTTCGTGGCACTTGCTGCGGGCATGGGTTGCCATGGCACGCGTGTGACCGATGCGGAACGCCTGCGTGACGTTTTGCGCGACGCGTTGGCGTCGTCCGGACCGAAGCTCGTCGAAGTCATCGTGGCTTGAGCTCAGTCCTCGCAGCATTCATAAAACTTTCCGCAGGAGACAAACACGATGCAGAGCATTTCAATGCTGATCAACGGCGCAGCAGTGCAGGCGAGCAACGGCGCCACCTTCGAGCGGCGCAATCCGCTCGATGGCGAAGTCGCGACGCGCGCTCCCGCGGCAACTGTCTCCGACGCGGTAGCCGCCGCCGATGCCGCTGCGGCGGCGTTTCCGGCATGGTCCGCGATGGGGCCGAGCGAGCGCCGCGCACTGCTGATGAAGGCGGCGCATGCGTTGGAAGCGCGCAGCGCTGCGTTCGCCGCGGTGATGGCAGCGGAGACGGGCGCGTCGGCGATGTGGGCGGGGTTCAACGTGCATCTCGCTGCCGGCGGTTTGATGGAGGCGGCGGCGCTCACTACGCGGATTGGCGGCGAGCTGATTCCGTCAGACGTGCCCGGTAGTCTTGCGATGGGTGTACGTCAACCGGCAGGCGTCGTGCTCGGCATCGCGCCGTGGAATGCGCCGGTGATCCTCGCGGTGCGTGCCATTGCGTTGCCGCTCGCATGCGGCAATACGGTCGTGTTGAAGGGTTCGGAAATCTGCCCCGGCACGCACGGTCTGATTGCCGAAGTCTTGCAGGAAGCGGGCTTGCCGAAGGGCGTGGTGAACTTCATCACCAACGCACCGGCCGATGCAGGCGCGGTGGTCGAGGCGCTGATCGCGCATCCGAAAGTGCGGCGTGTCAATTTCACCGGCTCCACGCATGTCGGCAAGATCATCGCGTCCACGTGTGCGCGCTATCTGAAGCCGTCGGTGCTGGAGCTTGGGGGAAAAGCGCCGTTGATCGTGCTTGACGATGCGGATCTTGATGCAGCGGTTAATGCCGCCGCATTCGGCGCGTTCGCCAACTCGGGGCAGATCTGCATGTCGACGGAGCGAATCATCGTCGATGAGCGGATCGCCGCCCCGTTCGTTGCAAAGCTCGCGCAGAAAGCGCGCGGGCTGCCGCTCGGTGACCCGCGCAAGGGGCCCGTGGTGTTGGGATCGGTCGTCGATATGAGTACGGTGGAACGCTGCAATGCGCTGATTGACGACGCGCTGGCCAAAGGCGCCACGCTCGTTTGCGGCGGCAAGGCGCACAGTACTCTGATGCCCGCCACGCTGCTCGACCACGTCACGCCCGCCATGCGCATTTATGGCGATGAATCGTTCGGGCCCGTGAAGGGTATCGTGCGGGTCAACGGCGAAGACGAAGCGCTCGCCTGTGCGAACGACAACGAGTATGGGCTTTCGTCGGCCGTGTTTAGCCGTGATGTGGCTCGCGCGATGAATGTCGCAAGGCGCATCGAATCGGGTATCTGCCATGTCAACGGGCCGACCGTTCACGACGAAGCGCACATGCCGTTTGGTGGCGTGAAGGGCAGCGGTTTTGGACGTTTCGGCGGGCAGGCGGGAATCGCCGAGTTTACGGATTTGCGCTGGATTACCGTGCAGACCACGCCACGTCATTACCCGTTCTGAAGGACTGAGCGTCGCAACGGCCGCTGCGTATTGCTGCGTGTTAGTTCATCGCAGCGATGCGAGCGTCGCAAAAGCCATGCATACATGTCATGGCTTTTGCGCGAAACGGCAATGTCGAAAGCCGGCCGCTCGCTCACATACTGACAAAAAAACGTGACCCAAAAGCGTGACGACAAAAGCGCGGCACTCAGATCGCGCACACAAACAAGGAGACAGCTACATGACCAGTTATGTACCACCGGCCGGCCCGGCCAGCGCGGCAACCGGTGCGGCCGACGCGCCGCTCGCCGGCCATCAGGCAGGATTCGAAGAGGGACGTCACGCGGTCGACATCGGCCGCACGCTCGACGAGGGCCCTTACACCACCATGCAGAAGATCGTGGTGTTTCTCGCGGCGCTGTCGATCGTTCTGGATGGCTTCGATAGTCAGTTGATCGGTTTTGCGATTCCAGTGCTGATCAAGGAGTGGGGCGTCACACGCGCGGCTTTTGCGCCGGTGGTGGCGGCCGGTTTGATCGGCATGGGCATAGGGAGCGCATGTGCCGGGTTGCTGGCGGATCGCTTTGGCCGCCGTTGGGCGGTGATCGGCAGCGTTCTGGTGTTCGGCGCCGCCACCTGCGGCATCAGCTTCGCACCCGACGTTGTGACGATTGCCGTGCTGCGCTTTATCGCCGGCCTCGGCATCGGCGGCGCGTTGCCGAGTTCGACGACCATGACCGCCGAGTTCACACCGGCTCGCCGCCGCACATTGGCAGTCACCGCGACGATCGTCTGCGTGCCGCTCGGCGGCATGGTGGCGGGTCTGTTCGCGCATGAAATTCTGCCGACGTATGGATGGCGCGGATTGTTCCTGATCGGCGGCGTGCTGCCCCTGGCGCTCAGCGTGTTGCTGTTCTTCACGTTGCCCGAGTCGCCGCGCTTTCTCGCCCGGCAGCCGCAGCGCTGGCCGGAGCTCAAACGCCTGCTTGGCCGTATGGCGCGTCCTGTGGCAAGTGGCTGTGTCTTTACCGACGTTCGTGAACAGGCCGCTGAAAAGCACACCGGTTTTACCGCGCTGTTCCGCGAGGGCCTGGCACTCGATACTGTGGCGATCTGGTGCGCGTTCTGCATGTGCCTGCTGGCCGTGTACAGCGCTTTCAGCTGGTTGCCGACAATGCTGAGCACGCAGGGCTTGTCGGTGTCGGTGGCGGGGTCGGGACTCACCGCATACAACCTGGGTGGCGTGGTAGGCGCGTTGATGTGCGCGGTGGTGATCGCTCGCACCGGTTCGCGCTGGCCGTTGATTATCTGCAGCGCGGGTGGCGCGGCGAGCGCGTTGCTGCTGCTCGGCGTGAACATCTCCGACCACACTGGCTTGCTGATCTTCGGTCTCGGCGTACATGGCCTGTTCGTCAACGCGGTCCAGTCGACAATGTTTGCGCTGTGCGCTTACGTCTATCCGACCCGTGTGCGCGCAACCGGCACCGCATCGGCGCTGGCGTTCGGCCGGCTCGGCGCGATTGCCAGTGCGTTTGCGGGCGCGGTGGTGATTACGGCAGGCGGCGCATCGTCGTACCTGTGGATGCTCGGGATCGCGATGGTCATCGTGATGCTCGCCCTGATGGTGGTCAAGCGCCATATTCCGAAGCCGGGCGTTTGAGGGACGCAATGTCCTGAATCGCGGCGGTCGAGCGTGACACGCAGATCGCCGCTATCTGAAGCAGTCAATCTTTGGCGTATCGGGCGGCTTGAAAAGCGGTCGGTATCGTCACGTCTGTAATTAGTATCGCTACATAAAAATGCTGCGTGGGGGCGCATCCGAATCGGTGCGCGCTCACACAAAGCACCAGTCAAGGAGACACGGAGACAATGAAATACAAACTCGCTTTGGGCAGTGTATTGCTCGGAATCAGCGCCTCGTCGTTCGCACAGAGCAGCGTGACGTTGTACGGGATCATCGATACCGGTATCGAACTGGTGACGCATGCGAACGCAGCGGGCGATAGCCTTGTGCGCGTGCCGGGCATCACTGGCGAATTTCCGTCGCGTTGGGGGATTCGCGGCAAGGAAGGATTGGGCGGCGGGTTGTCCGCGGTATTCGTGCTGGAAAGCGGCTTTAACACCAAGGGCGGCACGCTCAATCAAGGTGGCCGGCTGTTTGGGCGTCAAGCCTACGTCGGTCTCGAGAGCCCGTACGGAACGTTGACGTTCGGCCGCCAGTACACGATGACGTATTGGGCGATACTCGATTCTGATCTGCTTGGTCCGGACATTTACGGTGGCACGGGGTCGTTCGATCAGTACATGCCGAGCGCGCGGAGTGACAATACGATTGCGTACAAGGGCACGTTCTCGGGCTTCACGTTCGGCGCGACCTATTCCTTCGGCCGCGATTCCGCGGGTACCGGCAATTCACCGGGGCAAGGCACCTGTTCGGGATCGATTCCGGGCAGTTCGCAGAGCTGCCGCGAATGGTCGGCGATGCTGCGCTATGACATGAACGGCTACGGCGTGGCGAGCGCCTACGACGAACAACGAGGCGGCCCGGGCGCGGCCGCGAATCTGTACGACGGCACAGCGCCTTTTGCACTGACGCAGCCTGGCGACAAGGACGTGCGGATGCAGTTGAACGGCTACGGACACATCGGGCCGGTGAAACTCGGGGCGGGTTGGCTTGGCCGTCATGTCGAAACGGTGTCCCCGGCGTTGCCGGACGTGCGCTCGAATCTGTACTACGTCACCGCAGCGTATAACGTGACGCCTGCGTTCATCCTGGACGGCGGCGTGTACCGCATCATCAATCGTGCCGACGATACCCGTGGCACAATCGCCGCGCTACGCACCACGTATTTGTTGTCGAAGCGTTCCGCGGTTTACCTGCAAGGCGCGTATCTGTTCAATAGTCCGCACGCCGCTTATACGGTGAGCCAGGGCGGCGGTGGCACGACGCCGGCGCCGGGTATCGGGCAACTCGGTGTGATGGCCGGCATTCGCCATTCGTTCTGAGCGATGTGCTGAAAGTGCAGTAACGGTGAGTTAGGCGAAGGCCTTTGCGAGTAGTCAGCGCTCGCCACCCTTTCTGAGCGATGCGCTGCATATGAAGAACGCAAGTAGGCGCAAAACGGGGTGTCGATGCCCAACATAACGGCGTGCTGTGCGCCGCATACGGAGAGCACCGGTCGGTACAAGCCTGAGCATCGATGCTTAATATGAAAAAAGCCACATCAGAAACTCCGACGTGGCTTTTTTTGCTTTAGATCCCGCCGACACACATGTACTTGATGACAACGTAATCGTCGATACCGTAGTGCGAACCCTCGCGGCCGAGACCGGATTGCTTGACGCCACCGAACGGTGCGACTTCGTTGGAGATCAGCCCGGTGTTAATGCCGACCATGCCATATTCGAGCGCTTCGGCGACACGCCAGACGCGGCCGATATCGCGGCTATAGAAGTACGACGCGAGGCCGAATTCGGTATCGTTGGCGAGGCGGATCACTTCTTCATCCGACGAGAAACGGAACAGCGGCGCGAGCGGGCCGAAGGTTTCGTCGCGTGCGACCTTCATTGCCGGCGTGACATCCGCGAGCACGGTCGGCTCGAAGAAGCCGTGACCGAGCGCATGGCGCTTGCCACCAGTGATGATGCGCGCACCTTTGGCGAGGGCGTCTTCGATATGCGATTCGACCTTGAGCACAGCGGCTTCGTTGATCAGCGGACCTTGCGTGACGCCATCTTCGGTGCCGCGGCCGACCTTGAGTTGTTCGACGGCAATACGCAGTTTTTCTGCGAATGCATCGTAGACTTTATCGTGCACGTAGAAGCGATTCGTGCAAACACAGGTCTGGCCGCTATTGCGGTATTTCGATGCGATGGCGCCCGCGACGGCCGCGTCCAGATCCGCATCTTCGAAGACGATGAACGGTGCGTTGCCGCCGAGTTCGAGCGACACCTTTTTGACCGTCGGCGCGCATTGCGCCATGAGCAGACGGCCGACCGGCGTCGAGCCCGTGAAGGACAATTTGCGCACGATCGGATTGCCGGTCATTTCCGCGCCGATGGCTTTCGGCTCGCCGGTGACGACGTTGAACACGCCGCGCGGCACGCCGGCGCGTTCGGCCAGCACGGCGAGGGCGAGTGCCGACAGCGGCGTGGCTTCGGCCGGTTTGACGATGATCGGGCAGCCGGCGGCGAGGGCCGGGCCGACTTTACGCGTGATCATGGCAGCCGGGAAATTCCATGGCGTGATGGCCGCGCAGACACCGATCGGTTCTTTCGTCACGACAATGCGTTTGTCGCCTGCCGGCGTGGGGATGGTGTCGCCGTTGACGCGTTTGCCTTCTTCTGCGAACCATTCCAGGAACGAGGCGGCGTACAGGATTTCGCCTTTGGCTTCGGCGAGGGGCTTGCCTTGTTCGGTGGTCAGGATCTTGGCCAGATCGTCGGCGTTTTCCAGCATGAGGTCATGCCATTTGCGCAGGATCGTGGCGCGGTGTTTGGCGGTGGTTGCGCGCCATGCTGGCCATGCGGCGTTTGCTGTGTCGATTGCGCGGCGGGTTTCTGTTGCGCCCATGCGGGGCACGGTGGCGATTGTTTCGCCTGTGGCGGGGTTTTTTACTTCGAATGTAGCGTTGTCGTCGGCGGATTGCCATTCGCCTGCGATGTAGCTTTTTGTTTTTAGAAGAGTTGGGTCTTTTAGGACTAGCGTCGGCATTTGGGGTTTGCTCCAGGATCTTTAAATATAGGGTTTTGCCTGCGCGGCGCTTGTCTGTTTGCCTGTGGCATTGGCCTTTTTTTGAGCTGTCTGTCTGCGCTGCGCCTGTTCGTCTGTGTGCCTGCGGCGCTGGCCTTTCCTTGATTTGATATTGGATTATTAGCGTTGCCCCTGTGCGGGGCGGCACTTACTTTCTTTGCCGCCGCAAAGAAAGATAAGCAAAGAAAGCGGCTCAAACCGCCAGCTCATAAGCAGCGCCCCTAGCCTGCAAGGGGAGTGGTGCATCTGGAATCTGTGCTCCCGCACATTCAGCGTCAGTGACAAAGGCGTCATACTTCCGGCGGCGCTGCGCGCGCCGAAGCGTATTTCATAAAGCCGTCGTCACATCCGAATCACACCCACATTGCACGCCTCGCCGAGGCAAAGCCGATGGCCCCCACCGCCACAAACCGAAGCCGATGGCTCCCCCCGCGCCAAACCGAAGCCCGGGTTTCCCTGGCAGACCCGTCCGCGACGCACGCAGTGCGGAGTGGGAGATGATGACTCCCTTGTCACTAACGCGGAATGCGCGAGAGCACGGATTCCAGATGCACCACTGCCCCCTCCAAGGCGGGGGACCCGCTTAAGAATTAGCGGTTTGAGCTGCTTTCTTTTGCCTACTTTTCTTTGCAGCAGGCAAAGAAAAGTAGGTGCCTGCCCCGCACAGGGGCGACGCTAATAAACCAATATCAAATCAAGGAAAGGCCAGCGCCATAGGCAAACAGACAAACAGCGCCGAGCAGGCAACCAGTTCAAGAAAAAGCCAACGCCGCAGGCAAACCACAGCCGCCGCGCAGGCAAAAAAACCATCAAACAGCTACAACAACATTCTCCTTAAGCACGGCTTCCAGAATCCCCATAGCCTCATCAAAAACAGAATCCTGAATCGTAAGCGGGAAAAGGAACCGAACCACGTTCGAATAAACACCACAAACCAGCAACAACAACCCGCGCTCAAGCGCCCGCGCCTGCACCCGCTTGGTAAAGTCCGCATCCGGCTCCGTCCCACCCGGCTTGCAGAACTCAACAGCAACCATCCCGCCTGGCCCGCGCACATCGGCGATCTGCGGAACTTCGCTCTGAAGCGCGATCAGCTTCGCCTTAACACGGTCACCCAGAACAGTAGCCCGCTCGCAGAGCTTCTCTTCATCGATGATATCGAGCACAGCATGTGCGGAAGCAACCGCCAGCGGGTTACCCGCATAAGTGCCACCCAGGCCGCCAGGCGCTGCAGCGTCCATCACATCAGCGCGCCCGACCACACCCGACAACGGCATGCCGCCCGCCAGGCTCTTGGCAATCGTCATCAGATCAGGCACCACGTCATAGTGATGCATCGCAAACAGCTTCCCGGTACGGGCAAAACCGGTTTGCACTTCATCGGCAATCAGCAAAATGCCATGCTCGTTGCACAGCTTGCGTAAAGCGCGCACGAACTCGGCCGGTGCCGGATAGAAGCCGCCTTCGCCCTGAACCGGTTCGAAAATAATCGCCGCGACGCGCTTCGGATCGATGTCGGCCTTGAACAGGAATTCGATCGCCTTCAGCGAATCGGCCGTCGTCACGCCGTGCAGCGGATTCGGGAACGGGGCATGGAACACGTCCGCCGGGAACGGACCAAAGCCGATCTTGTACGGTGCAACCTTGCCGGTCAGCGCCATGCCCATCATCGTGCGGCCGTGGAAACCGCCGGTGAACGCGATCACGCCCGGACGGCCGGTCGCGGCACGCGCAATCTTGATCGCGTTTTCAACGGCTTCGGCGCCGGTCGTGAAGAAGGCGGTCTTCTTCGGATAGTCGCCCGGCGCACGCGCGTTGATCTTCTCCGCCAGCTCGACGTACGAAGCGTAAGGCACGATCTGATACGCAGTGTGCGTGAAATGATCGAGCTGATCGCGAATCGCCGCCAGAATCTTCGGGTGACGGTGGCCCGTGTTGCACACGGCAATACCCGCCGCGAAATCGATGAAACGACGGCCTTCGACGTCCCACAACTCGGCGTTTTCAGCGCGCTCGGCGTAGAAATCGCACATCACCCCGACGCCGCGCGGTGTGGCGGCATCCTTGCGGCTCTTCAGTTCAGCATTCTTCATGGTTATCTCCGTTGCTCTCGATTTTGCCGATGCCGCGCGCTCAGCGCAGCACATGTAGCGACTATAATAAGATTTGGCTCTTAATTTCAGAGCCATTTCAATAAAAATGTAGGAGCCAATCATGCGCGCGAGCGTTTTGTCCGACTGGCTGGCGCAGCGCCTCGACCGTGGCAACGGCCAGCCGATCTATCGTCAACTGCACAGGCTGTTGCAGCAGGCGATCCTGTCGCGCGAGTTGCCGGCGGGCAGCAAGGTGCCGTCGTCGCGTTTGCTGGCGCAGGAATTGGGCATTGGGCGCAATACCGTCACGCAGGTATACGAGCAGTTGGTGCTCGAAGGCTACGTGAGCTCGGCGACCGGCCGCGGCACGTTCGTCGCCGAAAGCGCGCCGGACGAGATCGTCGGCGTGCCCGACGCAGAAGCGCCTGCTGTGTCGCTCGAGTCGTTGCCACCACCTCTGTCGTTGCAGGGCAATCGCGCGTTGTCGACGCGTGGCGCGCGGCTGATCGCGGGTGCGGGCGTGTCGAAGCGGCAATGGGGCGCGTTTATGCCCGGGGTGCCGGATGTCACGAAGTTTCCGGCGCGCGTGTGGAGCCGCCTGCACAACAAGTATTGGCGCCGGCTGCGCCCGGACTTACTGACCTATGCACCGGGTGGCGGGCTGGCCTCATTGCGGCACGCGCTGGCCGACTATCTGCGTACTTCGCGCTCGGTGCGATGTACGCCGGAGCAGATCATCATCACGACCGGGATCCACCAGTCCGTCGATCTGGCTGTGCGTCTGCTGTCCGATCCGGGCGATCTGATCTGGACCGAGGACCCCTGCTATTGGGGCGTGCGCAGCGTGCTGCACGTGTCCGGCCTGCAATCGCGGCCGATCGCCGTCGACGAAGAAGGCATCAATCCCTCCGCCGACGATCTCGCGCAGCCGCCTAAGCTGATGCTCGTCACGCCGTCGCACCAATATCCGCTCGGCATGGTGATGAGCCTCGCGCGGCGCCGCATGCTGCTCGAATATGCGCGGCAGAACCAGTGCTGGATCATCGAGGACGACTATGACAGTGAGTTCCGCTACGGCAGCCGGCCGTTGGCATCGCTGCAAGGTCTGGATACGTCCGGACAGGTGATTTACGTGGGCAGCTTCGGCAAGACGCTGTTTCCGGGCTTGCGCATCGGCTACCTGGTCGTGCCCGAAGCGTTGGCGGAGAGCTTTGCGACCGCCAGCGCGGAGTTGTATCGGGAAGGGCAATTATTGCAGCAGGCGATGCTCGCGGAGTTCATCGCGGAAGGGCATTTCACGTCGCATATCCGCAAGATGCGCACACTTTACGGACAACGTCGCCAGACCCTGCTGGATGCCGCCGCGCACCGTTATGGCGATGCGTTGCCGGCCGTGGGCGGCGATGCCGGTTTGCATCTCGTGATGCAGTTGCCGGAGGGAAGCGACGACCGCGCGGTAGCGGCTGCGGCGCTGGACCGCAATATCGTCGTGCGGCCGTTGTCGGGGTATTACGCGCAACCTTCGCTGGCGCCGTCGGGGTTGCTGATCGGCTATGCGTGCGTGCCGGACGAGGAGATCGCGCCGGCGTTCAATACATTGGCTGACGCGATTGACGCGACGCTCGTGCAGTTCGCGTGAGCGTCGGGGGCGCTTTGCGACGTCCAGGCGGCGGCCCTAAAGCGGCCTCTGAGCGGGGCAACGACGCGGACAACATGGCATCGAGCATCAACATAGCGCCACTGCGCTTCAAATCCGGATCAACACGGCCCCCAGCGTAACCAGCGCGCACGCCGCGATACGCCGTGCCGTCAGCTTCTCCTGCATGAACAGCCAGCCGATCAGCACCGCGAAGATCGAACTCAGCTCGCGCAGCGCGGAAACCATCGCGATCGGCAGATAGCGGTAGGCCTCGATAATCAGGCAATACGCGGTGAGCGCGAGCGCGCCGGACGCCATGCCCTTGAGCACCACCGTGCGGCCGATGAACAGCCCCTTGGCGCCCCCGCGCCAATACCAGGCGAGCAGAAACTGCGGGATATTCCAGATCAGATAAACCCACATGATGTAACTCAGGCCATTGCCTGCCACGCGCGCGCCGATTCCGTCGACAACCGAATACGTCGCGATGAAGAAGCCGGTCAGCAGCGCAAACGGCACGCTTTCGCCGGAAAAACGCATGCCGCGGCGGAACGCCAGCGAGACGATGCCGAGCGACACCAGCGCCACGCCGATCGCCGCCAGCGGCTTGAGCGTTTCATGCGCGAATACCAGCGCGCCGACGAACACGAGCATCGGCGAAAGACCACGCGCAATCGGATAGATCTGGCCGAAGTCGCCGCTCCTGTACGCACGAATCAGCGCCAGCAGGTAGCCGAATTCGAGTACCACCGATGCAAAGATGTAAGGCCATGCGGCCGGTTCAGGCAAAGGCAGCACGATCACGCCGACTGCGCTGACGGCGATATACGGAATCGCCATCATGCCGAGCAGCCATACACGGTCCTCGGAAAGATGCAGAAACGCGTTCCATGTGGCGTGCAGCAGCGCGGAGATCAGCACCAGCAAGACGACAAAGGTGTCCATCGAAGACCAGGGAGAGAAGAAAGAAGGCCGGGGGCCGGCCGCAAGCAAGTGATTATTCCAGCAGAACGCCGGAATGAAGGGGTGGACGACTAAAGTGAAGGGGCTTTATGTGGCGAAAGCCGGTAATTTGTGGCAGCGAGGGTCTGCTGCTCAACCTCGGCGCAGCGCTGGCATGCGGATGCGCTTACACACTGGCACACCGTATCGAAGCGACCTGGATGAGGGTTGGCGAAGCGCGTCACGCCAACCCCTGGGCATTCGGGAATCCCGAATCGGTTACGTCACGCGTTCGCGCAGCCACGCGGACGCCAGATCGATCACCGTCACGACCACGATCACCATGATCATTACCGCGGCCGTCTGTGCGTAATTGAACGAGCGGATCGCCTCGTACAGCACTACGCCGATTCCGCCCGCGCCGACCATGCCGACCACCATCGCCGAGCGCACGTTCGATTCGAAGCGATACAACGCGTACGAGATCCACAAAGGGAGCACTTGCGGCAGCACGCCGTAGATGATTTCGTCGAGACTGGTCGCGCCGGTGGCGCGCACGCCTTCGGCCGGACGCGGATCGATGGCTTCGACCGCTTCGGCGAAGAGCTTGGCGAGCACGCCGGTGGTGTGCACCCACAACGCCAGTACGCCGGCGAACGGACCGAGTCCCACGGCGACGATGAACAGCATCGCGAAGACCATTTCATTGATTGCGCGGCACGCGTCCATCATCCGGCGCATCGGCTGAACGACCCACATCGGCGCCATGTTGTGTGCGGACATCAGTCCACACGGCACCGCGCACACCAGCGAGAGAGCCGTGCCCCACACCGCCACCGACAGCGTCACAACCATCTCTTGCAAATAGCTGCGCCATTCGGTGAAGTCCGGCGGGAAGAAGTCCTTGGCGAACTGACCCATGTTGCCGGAGTCGGAGAGCAGGTCCAGCGGGCGCATATCGGCGCCGTGCCATGCGCCACCCAATATGGCAAGCACGGCGATCCAGCCGACGAGCGACAGCCAGCTGCGCTTGCCCGCGGCGGGAGCGGCACGTGCCGTCTGCGCGGCGAGCGCTTCGCTCGCACGCGTGGGCGACGTGATCAGATCAATCGTGTTCATTGCTTGGATACGGCGGTGTTGAGTACGCTCAGCTTCGCATCGAGCGCGGCCAACTGGGTCTTGCGATCGTCGTCGGACAGACGCGTGTCGCTTTCGATTTTCTGCTTCTGCTGGAACAACGAGACCTGGCGAATCGGCAGCAACTGCGCATCCGACGATGCCGCGAAGCCGGCGTAGCCCGTAATCGCCGCCATCACCGCTTTTTCATGCGGATCGGTCTTTCCGTAATTCAGGAAGAAGGTGCGGATCTTGTCCTTGGTGGCTTGCGGCAGATCCTTGCGCCACACGAGCGGGTCCGACGGAATCAACGGCGAGGTCCACAGCACGCGTACTTGCGCGAATTTGTCCGGATGCTGCTGTTTCAGCGTGTCGAGCATCTCGGTGTTGTTGGTCGCGATGTCGATCTTGTTGTTCACCACGGCGAGCAGATTCGCTTCATGACTCGACGGCAGCACCGCCTTGAACGACGTGTTGACCGGCGTGTTGTGCTTGGCGAACAGGTAATAGCCGGGGATCAGCGTGCCCGAGGTGGAGTTCGGATCGCCGAAGCCGAGCGTGACGTCCTTCGTGTTTTTAAAGACATCGTCGAGCGTCTTGAAGCGGCTGCTCACATTGGTGATCAGCACCGATTTGTAACCGGCATCGCCGTTCGCGTACAGGACCTTCGCGAACACTTCGCCTTGCGAGCGGTCCACCGCTTCTATCGCCGACGCATTGCCGAAATAGCCGATCTGTACCTTGTTAAAGCGCATTCCTTCGATGATGCCGGAGTAGTCGGTAGCGAAGAACGCTTTGACGTTCAGGCCGGTTTGCTTGTTCATGTCCGCGATCAGCGGTTCCCAGCGCTGTTTCAGCACGGAGGACGAATCGGTCGAGATGATGCCGAGGTTGATGTCCTCGGCTTGTGCGGTGGCGACGCAGGCGAATGCGGCCGCGCCGACGGTCAGCGTGATCAATGAACGCAGGAATTTCATCGCTTTGAGGTCCGGTTGAGTGAACAGAATGAGTGGGCGCGCTCAGTTCGAGTGCGCCGGATTGAGTGCGAATGCATAACGCGTCGAGGTGGGCGTGACGTCTTGCGCCGGTGCGCCGGTGTCGACGCCGTTAGCGTTGTTGTCCGTATGGTCGGCCGCGCTATCAGCGCTGGTTTCGTCGAGCAGTTCGCGGACGTCGTCGCCGTAGAGTTTCTTGAGCAGGGCAGGGCTAAGCGCGGCGGAGGGGCCGTCGTAGACCACCTTGCCACGACGCAGCGCAACGGTGCGCGGGCAATACTGCATCGCGATGTCGACCTGATGGAGCGACACCAGCACCGTCAGTTGATGCTCGACGTTGAGTGTGCGCAGCATCTCCATGACACGGCGCGACGATTCCGGGTCGAGCGAGGCGATCGGTTCGTCGGCAAGCACGATGCGCGCGCGTTGCACCAGCGCCCGCGCCAATGCCGCGCGTTGCTGCTGGCCGCCGGAGAGGTTGGCGGCGCGTTCGCGCGCATGGTCGCCGATGCCGACTTCATTGAGCGCGGCCATCGACAAGGCTCGCTCGGCAACCGGAAAGCTACCGGTGAGACGGCGCCATAAAGGCAGCCGCGCAAGCGCGCCGATCAGCACGTTGCTCTCCACGGAAAGCCGGTTCACCAGATTGAATTGCTGGAACACGAAGCCGATATCGCGGCGAATGCTGCGCACTTCCCGCACGATGCGGCCGTTCTGCTGGATCGGCCGGCCGAGAATGGCAATTTGCGACGGCTGCGCATCCGAGGCCGTGAAGCCCGCGATATGCCGCAGCAGCGTCGACTTGCCCGAACCCGAGGCGCCGATCAATGCAACCATTTCGCCCGGTTCGACACGCAGATCGATTTCGTCCAGCGCCTTGCGGCCGTTGCTGAACGTCTTGCTCAACCGTTCGATACGAATTGCTTCCCGAATTTCTTCCATAAGTACCCCTTGATGCATCCGGCCATTGCCGGCATGTGTGGGGCTCATTCTAGGAAGCGTCTGTGACGGTTGAGTGACGGTATCGCAACGTCTAGACGACTATATCTTCATGTGTCTTTTTTGCGTCGCCAGAAAGGCAGATAGAAGTCACGCGTTCGAATAAAAAATGACACCCGTATGACACGATTTGCGTTGGATGGGGCTGGCCGCGCATGATCGCGCGCAGCCAGGCTATATTGCGTCATCCGGCGTGCCGTCCCCAATAACCTTGCAGTTCCTTTCGATGTCGTCATGCAGCCTTTGAGCTTTCTTCCCGACAGTTTTGCGGAGTACGAAGATCTCAAGACGATCCTCGATCAGGGCAGCGCGAGCTTCGAAATCCGCACCGTCTGCGAGACGACGGTGCGTGGGCGGCAGTTCGCCGTGCACACCGCGAGTATCGGTTCGACCGACCCGCTCGCGCCGGCAATCGGTTTCTTTGGCGGCATTCACGGGCTCGAACGGATCGGCTCGCAACTCGTGCTCGACTACATGCGCGCGCTGCTGGCCCGTCTGGAATGGGATGAACTACTGGTGCGGCAATTGCAGTCGATTCGTCTGATCTTTATGCCGATCGTCAATCCGGGCGGCATGTGGGCCGCCACGCGCGCCAATCCCAACGGTGTCGATCTGATGCGCAACGCGCCGCAGAATGCCGACGAACGCGTGCCGCTGCTCGCCGGCGGCCAGCGGGTGGGCGCATGGCTGCCCTGGTATCGCGGCCGGCAAGGCGAGCCGATGGAGCCCGAGGCCGCGGCGCTCCTGCGAGTGGTCGAAACCGAAATGGCCGCGCGGCCCTTGAGCATCGCGCTCGACTGCCACTCGGGCTACGGCTGGCGGGATAGCATCTGGTTTCCCTACGCGCGCACGCGCAAGCTGATGCCACATCTGCCGGAAATGTACGCACTGAAAACCATGTTCGAGCGTGCGCATCCGCATCATGGCTACGCGTTCGAACCGCAGAGCAATCAGTATCTGTTGCACGGCGATCTATGGGACTACGCGTACGACCGCACGCCGGCGCCGAACGTCTTCCTGCCGATGACGCTCGAACTCGGTTCGTGGCTGTGGATCAAGAAGAATCCGCGCCAACTGTTTTCGCGTCAAGGCATGTTCAATCCGGTGAAGGCGCATCGCACCGCACGTGTGTTGCGGCGTCATGCGAATCTGCTCGATTTCCTCGCACGCGCGGCGTTCTCATCGCAACGCTGGCTGCCGCAAGGTAATCGTCGTGAACAATTGCTGCAAAGCGCGATTGACCTTTGGTACAAACCGGAAGTGTCATGAGCACGTGGATTCTGTTGCGTGGGCTGACGCGCGAAACGCGCCATTGGGGGCGTTTGCCAGGCTTGCTGCGCGAGGCGATCGGCACGGATCGAGTGTTGTTACTCGATCTGCCCGGTAACGGCGAGTTCGCGAATCTGCGCGCACCGGCTGCGGTAGAGGATATGGTGGGCTTCGTGCGGATTGCTGCGCTGCAAACCGGAGCCACAGGCCCTTATCGCGTGCTGGCAATGTCGCTTGGTGGCATGGTTGCAACCGACTGGGCGCAACGGCATCCCGGCGAGATCGAGCGGCTCGTGCTGATCAATACCAGTATGCGGCCGTTCAGCCGCGTACACGAGCGCTTGCGGCCCTCCGCATGGCCGGGCCTGCTTGGCGTCGCATCACACTGGCGCGACGCGCCGCGTGCGGAAAGCGGCATTCATCGACTGACGTGCAATAACGTCGACACGCTGGGCGCCGATCTCGATGCATGGAGCGAAATTCGCCGGAGCGCGCCAGTGAGCCGGGGCAATGCGTTACGGCAGCTTCGGGCCGCCGCGTGCTTTCGTACGGCTGTAGCGAAACCGGCTTGCCCGTTGCTGATTCTTTCTTCTCGCGCCGACAAGCTGGTTAATCCGGCGTGTTCGGCGAAGCTCGCGGCGGCGTGGGGCGCAACCCATCGCGAGCATCAATGGGCGGGTCATGACCTGCCGCACGACGATCCGGCATGGACCAGCGAACAGGTTCGCGCGTGGCTGATGCAAGAGGCCGACGAGCCGAAGGCCGGGCTTTAAGCAGGTCACAACGCAGACAGCGGCACGTCATCCGCCAGCGGGTATAACCTAAGTGAGTTCACGCATCGTTTTTCTGGCTGGCAGGCGCATAATCCCCGTTCAGACGATGCATGCGAATCAGGCGATACTCGCTATTGCCGCCCGCCGGGGGAGTTGATCATGCAAGCGAAGAATGAAGAAGCCGTCACGCACCTGCTGAACGATGTCTTCGAATTTGCGCGTGGGCGCTTGCCCGAGCCGACCTTCAAAGTCGTCGAACCCTTCCTGCAGCACTACTACGATTTCGTCGATGCCGACGACCTGCAAAGTCGCGCGATTGCCGATCTTTATGGCGCGGCGCTCGCGCACTGGCAAACCGCGCAGCGCTTCGTGCCCGGTAGCGAACGGCTGCGTGTCTACAATCCGATACTCGAACAGCATGGCTGGCATTCCGATCACACGGTGATCGAGATCGTCAATGACGACATGCCGTTTCTGGTCGATTCGGTGTCGATGGCAGTCAACCGCCTCGGGCTCGCACTGCATTCGGTCGTGCATCCGGTGTTTCGCATCTGGCGCGGGCCGGACGGCAGCATCGTGCGAGTGGGCCAAGGTGGTGAAGATGCCGCCGATACGCGCTCGCAGCTTGCCTCGTTTATTCACTTCGAAGTCGATCGTTGCGGCGACGCAGCGAAGCTCGACGCATTGCGTGACGAGATCGCCAAGGTGCTGCGCGACGTGCGTGCCGCTGTGGAAGACTGGCCGAAGATCGTCGAACTCGCGCGTGTTACCGTCAAAGGCATGAAGGCCGGCGAGGCGGGGCCGGAAGGTGTCGAGGCCCGAGCCTTTCTCGAATGGATGGTGGCCGATCATTTCACATTTCTCGGCCAGCGCGATTATGAACTGGTGCAGCACGACGCCGGCTTTGGCCTGCGTGCGGTACCCGGCTCCGGCCTCGGCATTCTGCGTGACGCACTGCGTCCCGCAGGCGCGGCCGACGTCACGCCGTTGCCACCGGCGGCCGCCGATATCATCTCCGGCTCGTCGCCCATTTTCCTGACCAAGGCCAACTCGCGTGCGACGGTGCATCGGCCGGGTTATCTGGATTACGTCGGCATCAAGCTGACCGGTGCGGACGGCAAGGTGACCGGTGAGCGGCGTTTTATCGGCCTGTATACGTCTACCGCGTACCTGGTTTCGGCCTCGGAAATTCCGATCGTGCGCCGCAAATGCGCGAACATCGTGCGGCGGGCGGGCTTTCTGCCAAAGGGTCATCTGGCCAAATCACTCGTGACGGTGCTCGAAACCTATCCACGCGACGAGCTCTTTCAGGCCGACGAAGACCAGCTCTACGATATTGCGCTGGGTGTGCTGCGTTTGCAGGAGCATCAGCGCACGCGTCTGTTCGTGCGGCGCGATCGTTTCGACCGCTTCGTGTCGTGTCTCGTGTTCGTCCCGCGCGACAAGTACAACACCGATATGCGGCAGCGCATTGCCAACCTGCTGGCCGCTGCATTCAATGGGGAAAGTGTCGAATTCACGCCGCTGTTGTCGGAGTCGACCCTCGCACGTATTCACTTCGTCGTGCATGCCAAGCCAGGTGGCATGCCCCATGTCGATACGCGCGAACTCGAAGCGCGGCTCGTCCAGGTCACGCGCCGCTGGCAGGACGATCTCGCCGACGCATTGCTCGACGCATTCGGCGAGGAACAGGGCAACCGTCTGCTGCAACACTATGCGGATTCGTTTCCCCCCGGCTATCGCGACGATTATCCGGCCCGTACCGCGGTGCGCGATATCGAGCTGATCGAACGCGTGCAGGGCAGCGAGCGGCTTGCCATGAACCTGTACCGCCCGATCGAAGCGGGGCCGCGCGCGTTCCGCTTCAAGGTTTATCGTGCGGGATTGCCCATTGCGTTGTCGCGCAGCTTGCCGATGCTCGAACATCTCGGTGTGCGTGTGGATGAAGAGCGGCCTTATCTGATCGAAGCGCTCGGCGCTACGCCCGCGTGGATTCACGATTTCGGCCTCGAACTCGCGGATGATGCGGAGTTCGATATCGAACGCGTGAAGGATCTTTTCGAAGACGCGTTCGAACAGGTGTGGACCGGCGGAATCGAAAGCGACGATTTCAACCGCCTTGTGTTGCGCGCGCAACTGAATGCACGCGAGGTGACGATTCTGCGTGCCTATGCCAAGTACCTGAGGCAAGTGGGATCGACTTTCAGCGACGCCTATATCGAACGCGCGGTCACCGGCAATCCGGCGATTGCCCGCATGCTCGTGGAGTTGTTCATTGCGCGCTTTGATCCGGTGCTGGGCGATGCGCGCGAGGCACGCGTCGACGGCTTGTTGAAGACGATCGACAGCGCGCTCGATCAGGTGCCGAATCTCGACGAGGACCGGATACTGCGGCAATTCCTCGGTGTCATCAAGGCCACGCAGCGCACGAACTACTATCGCTTCGACGCCAGCGGGCATCCCAAGCCGTATCTGTCGTTCAAATTCAATCCCGCGCAGGTGCCCGGTTTGCCTGAACCGAAACCGATGTTCGAGATCTGGGTGTACTCGCCGCGTGTGGAAGGCGTGCATTTGCGCGGCGGCCGTGTTGCGCGCGGCGGCCTGCGCTGGTCGGATCGGCGCGAGGACTTCCGCACGGAAGTGCTCGGGTTGATGAAGGCGCAGATGGTGAAGAACGTGGTGATCGTGCCGGTCGGCTCGAAAGGCGGCTTCGTCGTGAAGAATCCGCCGCCGCAGACCGAACGCGACGCGTGGATGCGTGAAGGCATCGCCTGTTATCAGACGTTCCTGCGCGGCCTGCTCGATCTGACCGACAACCTCGCGGGCACGGCGATCGTGCCGCCGCCGGATGTGGTGCGGCATGACCCCGACGATCCCTATCTGGTGGTCGCCGCCGACAAGGGCACCGCCACCTTCTCCGACTACGCGAACGCAATCTCACAAGGGTATGGTTTCTGGCTCGACGACGCCTTTGCATCGGGCGGTTCGGTCGGCTATGACCACAAGAAAATGGCGATCACGGCGCGCGGCGCGTGGGAGTCGGTCAAGCGGCACTTCCGCGAAATGGGCGTCGATACACAAGCGACCGACTTCACGGTGGTCGGCGTCGGCGATATGTCGGGCGACGTGTTTGGCAACGGCATGCTGCTGTCGCCGCATATCAGGCTGGTTGCCGCGTTCGATCATCGGCATATCTTTCTCGATCCGAATCCGGATCCTGCGGTAAGCCTTGCCGAGCGCGGGCGGCTTTTCATGCTCGATCGGTCGAGCTGGGCGGATTACGATCCGTCGCTGATCTCGGCCGGCGGCGGCGTGTTTCCGCGCACAGCCAAGACGATTCCATTGTCTGCGGCGATACAGTCGGTGCTCGGCATCAGCGCGCCGGCGCTCGCACCCGCTGAATTGATGCGCGCGATTCTGCAGGCGCCCGTCGATCTGCTCTACAACGGCGGCATCGGCACCTACGTGAAGGCGAGCCGTGAAACGCATCTGCAGGTTGGCGATCGTGCCAACGATGCGATTCGCGTCAACGGCGCCGATCTGCACTGCAAGGTCGTCGCGGAAGGCGGCAATCTCGGGCTCACGCAACTCGGTCGCATCGAATTCGCGCAGCGCGGCGGCCGCATCAATACCGATGCGATCGACAACTCCGCCGGGGTCGACTGTTCGGACCACGAGGTCAACATCAAGATTCTGCTGGGTCTGGTTGTCTCCGACGGCGAAATGACCGAGAAACAGCGCAATGCACTGCTCGCGGAAATGACCGATGAGGTGGGCTTGCTCGTCTTGCAGGACAACTATTACCAGACCCAGGCGCTTTCGATTGCGGGCCGATTCGGCGTCGAATTGCTCGATGCCGAAGCGCGGCTAATGCGTTACCTCGAACGTGCGGGCCGGCTCAATCGCGTGATCGAGTTCCTGCCGACCGACGAAGAAGTCGCTGAACGCCAGGCCGCGAAACAGGGGCTGACTACGCCCGAGCGCGCCGTGCTGCTTGCCTATAGCAAGATGTGGCTGTACGACGCATTGCTCGAATCGTCAATGCCGGAGGACCCGCTCGTTAGCGACATGCTGATCGAATACTTTCCGAAGCCGTTACGGCAGCGCTTTAGCGAACCGATGCAACGCCATCCGTTGCGGCGCGAAATCCTCGCAACGCATTTGACCAATGCGCTGGTGAATCGCGTGGGTTGCGAGTTCGTGCATCGCCTGATGGAAGAGACCGATGCACAGCCCGGCGACATCGTGCGGGCCTGCATCATGGCGCGCGACGTGTTCGATCTCGACGACGTGTGGCGCAATATCGACGCGCTCGATAACCGTGTCGCCGACGATGTCCAGGCGCGCATGTTCGTCGAAGTGGCGCGACTCGTCGAACGTTCGGCGTTGTGGTTCCTGCGGCAGTTGCAATCCGGAGCGGTCAGCGACGGTGACGTCGCCGGCTTGCTGGCACGCTGTCGCGACGCGGCGCAACGCCTCGCGCCGCAATGGCCCGCACTGCTGCCGAGCGCCGATCTCGACGCGCTGTCCGAGCGGCAACGTGTGCTCGTGGACGCTGGTGTCGATAGCGAACTGGCGGTGCGAATCGCCAGCGGTGAGATATCGGCGGCTTTGCTCGACATCGCCGAGGTGGCGTCGACCTGCGGGCGCAGTCTCGAACTCGTGGCAGGCGTCTACTTCGCGCTCGGTACGCTGCTGAACTATGGTTGGATCAGCGAGCGCGCGGCCGCATTGCCGGCGCCCACGCACTGGGACATGCTGGCGCGCGCCACGGCGCTTGCCGAGCTTGCACGTCTGAAACGTGCGTTGACCACGAGCGCGCTGACCGGCGCGGACGATGCGTCGACACCGGATGCACTGGTTCAGACGTGGCGTGACAAACGCGCCGCGCAACTGGAGCGTTATGCGCGCCTGTTGGCCGATCTGCGGGCCACGGGCGGCGCGAGCCTGTCGATGCTGCTGGTGATCGTGCGGGAGATGGCCGCGCTCGAAAGGGCCTAGCACAACGGACTGTGAAAGAGGGCGGATGCGCTGCAGACGTCATGGAACGCGGCGCAAAACAGCGCCGGGGTTGGACGCATGCCGTCTGGCATGTCCATAATACGAACAATTGCCAACCGAAAACGCACTGCAAACTCACGGACCCTCTCCACGACGATGAAAGAAGAATCGCCGAAAGCCATTTTCTATGCGCTCGCCGCCAACCTCGGCATCGCTATCTGCAAGTTCGCTGCTGCCACCTTTACCGGTTCCGGCTCGATGTTCGCCGAAGCCATTCACTCGACCGCCGACTGCGGTAATCAACTGCTGTTGCTATTCGGTCTGCGCGAGGCGCGTAAGCCGGCGAGCCCGTTGCATCCCATGGGCGGTGGCCGCGAAATCAATTTTTATTCGCTACTGGTGGCGTTGCTGCTGTTCTTTGTCGGCGGCGCGTTTTCGGTGTACGAGGGCGTGCATCGTCTGTTTGCACGTGAGCCTTTGCAGTATGCGTATGTGGCGCTCCTCGTACTCGGCGTTTCGGTGGTGCTCGAAGCCCTTTCTTTGTGGGGCGCGGTTAAGGAAATCCGCAAGACGCATCCCGACAAAAACATGTGGCGCTGGTTTCGCGAAACGCGCGAGTCTGAATTGCTGGTGGTGGCCGGCGAGGACATTGCTGCCTTAGCGGGACTTGCGATCG
>NZ_DASRSY010000246.1:0-14264 GCF_035656215.1 Paraburkholderia sp. | reverse complement strand
AACACTTGCCGGGCTTCATTTCGTGGTCTTCACCATGCTCATGCTTGTTCATGCAGTACCAGTACTCCAAAGTTCCTAACACGCTCTAGCCCAGCCCGCGCTGGGCTTTTTTTTACCTGCTGCCTGATCATCCTTGACACTATGCATCCTCGCGCCATCGTATGCTTGGTGGATAAAAATCGGAGATCGCATGGGCCATTCATATCACCTTCTTGTAGGCGGCCTGTTTCTGGTTTTGGCGCTGGCGTGTCTCGCTGCTCTGATAGCCGGCTGACGGCCACCCTTGGAACACAGTCCCCACATCCCTTCCGATTCATGAGTGCTCCTGTACCAGCAGTTCACCGTCAGACATCGACACATTCGGAATTGAGCGTGTCGTCAGGCTGAGTCGGTAGCAAAATTATTTGCACTCTGATTGCGCCGGTTAGCCTGTCTCGCGCCCACATCTCACGAGGGTCGCTGTGCGGCTCATCGCACCAGACGCAACTCCGGCGCGGCCACTGCAATCGAGACGGTCAAAATGGCCGCCATAGGCTGAAACTTTCCAAGCACCAAAGTTTGGTTGATGAAAACGACGAAAATACATCAGTTTCCGCGATGGTCTGAGTTTCGCGCCGCGGTCGATTCAGCATTGCGCGCGCCTTCCCTGCCGGCAGACCGTTATACGTTCTACAAGGAGGCGTCCGAGGAAATCGCATCGATCTTCCCGGATTCGCCGTCCGACGTCGAGCAGTCTCGTCGTCCGTTGAACGACGAAATTGCCAGCGAACTCGGCGCGCTCGCGAAAGAAATTACGCTTTCCCACTTTCTCGCACAGACGCCCAAGGAACCATATTTTTCCGTCGCCCACATCCTGCGAGACGCTCTCCGGCCAAAACGGGCGGTTCCCACCGTATCCGTTACCGACGAGAGATGGATCACCGCAATTCAGATCGCATTGACTTACAACGAACGGAAGGACCCGCAGACGGCGACAACGCCGGGGGGGCAGCCTGAACACATAACATTCGCTCAAGCTATAGCGTTTTATACGGCAAGGGGTATCAACGTCCCCCTGTTCGGTGATCAGATTGTCATCCAGTCTAGTGGTGTCTGGTCGGCCCTCGCTGCCACGGTTGCGGGTCCCCTGATGGCCATCGGCGATTCGCTCGCAAGCCAGTATATGAACCAGTGGCTTGCCCCCCAATTTGACCCGCGCATTGGACGCGTACATCTCCATCCGACTCCAGATCAGATGGGGCGCAAGTTAGACCGATCGCTTCCTTACGGGCACCTGTACAGAACTGTGCTGAAAACGCTCGGGCGACGCCGCACCCATGGCCAGCCTCCCGTGAAGTTCGAACGTGTCGGTAAGGAAGCGACCCATTTTGGCGCGCTCTTCGAGGCGGAACCGTTCACGACGTACGAGACGATGTTCCCCACTTATCCGCATCGGGTTTTCGAAATGCTGATGCGGGTCGTTCTTTACGACGAGTTATTCAATATCCCGCAGTGCGAACCCGGGCAGATGGAGCGCCTCATGGAGAGTCTCTTTGCAGAGATCTCGAAAGCCGGAGCCAGTCCTGCCGGTAATTGCGTATTCAACGATGTGATCATACTGTGGCGAATCCTACTTTCCCTGTCCGCGCCAAACGCGGCCTCAACCTTTGTCGAACGTTCTCGGCTCCAGAGCATCCTGAGGCAGAATGTTGGACATGCCGCGAGCGTTGCGCTACTCGATTCGTTCGTGTTCTCGGCTCCGAACAGCAGGTACCGCGTTCCGGCCGATGCAGCAGTCGCCGATACCCGGGAGTGCGCCATCGTCGAGGCATCGGATGACCGGTACTGGATTGCCCCCCGCCCGTTCTTGGGGCCGGCATTTTTCGCCCGCCTAGTTGCTCTCTACGCGAAAGCAGATAAGGACACCAGCAGCAAAATTGGCTTGGCCTTTGAAGTACACCTGCTAGATCGGATGACGCAACTCGGCATCCAATGCCGGCGCGCCGACATAGACGGTTCCAAGGGCGCGAAAGCGGGAGATCTCGATATTGTTATCGAGACGCCACAGATCGTGGCCCTGTTTGAATTGAAGAAGAAGGGGCTCACGCGGAGGACCAACTCCGGAAACGATCTCCAACTGGCGATTGATCTAGCGTGCGGCGTTGTCCGGGGATTCAATCAGCTGGCGCGGCACGAACTCGCCCTGCTGAAAAACGGAGCGTTGCGTTTTGCAGACGGAACAAAGCTTGAGCTCAACGGCCGTCGCATAATCAAGTGCGTCATCTCACTCGCAGACTACGGCGGAATGCATGACGGTGCGATCGTGAGAAATATGCTGAACGCCTTCTCCCAGATACAGCTGAATCCGGCCCGGTCGTTAACTGGTGAACAACGGGCCGGGCTCGAGAAGGCAAACGAGGAACTCAAAACGTTGCAAAAGCGCTATGCCGAATTTGCGGCGCTCCCGTCAACCGGCCCTAAGGCGACTCTGTTCGACAATTTCCTGTTTCACAATGTGTTCCTCGTTGAGTATTTGCTGCTCACCGAGCAAAGCGCAGAGTCTCTTTTGCAAGCACTGCTGATGGGACACCGGATGGTGACCGGATCCCGTGATCCGGTTTTTGACCATGCGCGGTTTCAATCCGGCATCGGATAGTCATATGAGCCGGGTCCGCCCCACGACAGACCGCAATGAATCTGTCACCGTTCTGAATATCAATCATTGACCGCCCCCTCTAACAGCCCTGTTTGGCAAGCACGTCGGCACCGCGCCTTCGTGCCGGCTGGCGAGGGGAATCGATCAGAGGCGGAACAAGCCGAACGAAGTGCTTCGGAGGATTTCGGCAGACCGCATCAGGCAGCAGCCGGCCATGAAGCGACGTTTGCCTCTGTCTGCGACCGGACGTTCGGGCGGCCGATTCCCTTGGACAGCGGACCTTTGCATGAGGATGGCGTTAAACCGCGACGGGTGCGTATTGACTCTAATGCGTTCTCAGTTTCGCCGGACATGAAAAACCTGTGATGCTGCTGCCAGGAAACGGAAATAGTGAGATTGCCGGCAGATTTCCCAGTCCCCCTATGCCGTAGGTGCCTCGACGCACGGTACCTAGGCAATTCGCGTAGTTAGGACTCGCTAAAGGCGCGGACAGCAACAAGTTAGCTGCCGAAGAAAATTTCCAGTCTGGTATCCTTTTCAGGCCGGAACACCAACTCCGGTTGCGGCCTGGTAAGCCGCTAAAGGTGACGTGGACGAAGGGCGCCCGGTAGATACCGGACTACCCGACGAAAGCGAAGCCGATCCGTAGAACGCAATGTCACCGATTACCTCGGCCATCCAGCGGACTACGGAAGCGACGAACGATTCTAGGGCGGGACTCGCACGCGCCAGCCAGGGCGCGCTATAAATTCAAACAGGTTAAACGCCTGTACCGGTACGGGCATTTCTTGGGTGAAACCATGAAAGGCACCGTAGAACAAAGGGTAGGCACATGGCTGGGTCTTGCGGCAAAGGCTGCAAAGCTTGTTGAAGCATTGATTCATCTTTACCACATGCTTTCCTAGGAAAAGGGGTGGCTTCGGCCACCCCAAATCCTGAAAATCAAGTCCTCAGTTTGCTATTTCCGCTCGCCGCTCCCTTTGCCGTTCGACGGCTTGGATAGCCGGCGCACCGCGGTGTCGATCTTGTCGGAGGCGATCCGTTACTTTCCGTGGCCGCTTTTGTCGTCTTCGTTTCCAGAATCCGTTCAGCATCGACGAGTCGCGTGCGCTGGTGGTCGCGGGCCGCATCATGTTTTTCGAACGTCCCGAGCGTGGATGAGGAGTGGGATCCACTCTGGGGTTTACCCTTGATCGAATGTCAGTCGCTACGTTTTGCGAGGCGATGTCGTCAGAAACCGCTACGTGTCCCAGCAGTGCGCGCAACCCTGTAGCACGGGGACTCCGACTCTAAGTCATTGTTTTTTATGGAAAGTGGGCGCTGGTGTGGTGTCCGGACGCAGGTCGTGAGTTCAGACTTAAGCGAACAAAGTTCAAAGTTAAGCGAATCTCGATGTCGACACCAAAGCGCGATCCCTTCTTGAATTTGTCACCACCCGTCCATATAATTAGCACTCGCTGCACGAGAGTGCTAACAACATCGCCGGTTGGCTCAGCCAGCCGGGTTTTCTCAGCGTTCTTCAGTCTCAATCAAGAGAGGAGTATGTATGAACCTTCGTCCTTTGCATGATCGCGTGATCGTCAAACGTCTGGATCAAGAAACCAAGACTGCGTCGGGCATCGTGATCCCCGAAGCCGCAGCAGAAAAGCCGGATCAAGGCGAAATTCTGGCAGTCGGCCCGGGCAAGCGCGACGACAAGGGTGCACAAATCGCACTCGACGTGAAAGTTGGTGACCGTGTCCTGTTCGGCAAGTACGCAGGCCAGACCGTTAAGGTCGACGGCAACGAACTGCTCGTGATGCGTGAAGAAGACATCATGGCCGTGGTGCAGAAGTAAGCGCTGGTCGCTACTTCCCCGGTTATATCCCAAGAATTCAAGGAGTTAGAAGATGGCAGCTAAAGACGTCGTATTCGGTGATTCCGCCCGTGCCAAGATGGTTGAAGGCGTGAACATCCTCGCGAACGCTGTGAAGGTCACGCTGGGCCCGAAGGGTCGCAACGTTGTCCTGGAACGCAGCTTCGGCGGCCCGACGGTCACCAAGGATGGTGTCTCGGTCGCGAAAGAGATCGAACTGAAAGACAAGCTCCAGAACATGGGCGCGCAAATGGTCAAGGAAGTTGCTTCCAAGACCAGCGACAACGCAGGTGACGGCACCACGACCGCAACGGTTCTGGCTCAGTCGATCGTCCGCGAAGGCATGAAGTACGTTGCGTCGGGCATGAACCCGATGGACCTGAAGCGCGGTATCGACAAGGCTGTGACGGCCGCTATCGAAGAACTGCGCAAGATCAGCAAGCCGTGCACGACGAACAAGGAAATCGCTCAAGTTGGCGCGATTTCGGCAAACAGCGATTCGTCGATCGGTGACCGCATCGCTGAAGCGATGGACAAGGTCGGCAAGGAAGGCGTCATTACCGTTGAAGACGGCAAGTCGCTGCAAGACGAGCTGGACGTCGTCGAAGGTATGCAATTCGACCGCGGCTACCTGTCGCCGTACTTCATCAACAACCCGGACAAGCAAGTTGCCGTGCTCGAAAACCCGTTCGTGCTGCTGCACGACAAGAAGGTTTCGAACATCCGTGATCTGCTGCCGGTACTGGAACAAGTCGCCAAGGCTGGCCGTCCGCTGCTGATCATCGCAGAAGACGTCGAAGGCGAAGCGCTGGCTACGCTGGTTGTGAATAACATCCGCGGCATCCTGAAGACTGTTGCTGTCAAGGCTCCGGGCTTCGGCGATCGTCGTAAGGCCATGCTGGAAGACATCGCTGTCCTGACCGGCGGTCAAGTCATCGCTGAAGAAACCGGCCTGACGCTCGAAAAGGCATCGCTGGCTGAACTGGGTCAAGCGAAGCGTATCGAAGTGGGCAAGGAAAACACGACGATCATCGACGGCGCAGGCGAAGCTGCAACGATCGAAGCGCGCGTGAAGCAAGTGCGCACGCAAATCGAAGAAGCAACGTCGGACTACGACCGTGAAAAGCTGCAAGAGCGCGTGGCCAAGCTGGCCGGCGGTGTTGCAGTGATCAAGGTCGGCGCTGCGACCGAAGTCGAAATGAAGGAAAAGAAGGCACGTGTCGAAGACGCACTGCACGCAACGCGCGCAGCTGTGGAAGAAGGCATTGTTGCTGGCGGCGGCGTCGCACTGATCCGTGCACGTACGGCAATCGCTGGCCTGAAGGGCGCTAACGCCGATCAGGACGCAGGTATCAAAATCGTGCTGCGCGCGATGGAAGAGCCGCTGCGTCAGATCGTCGCGAACGGTGGTGAAGAAGCCAGCGTCGTGGTGGCAGCTGTTGCAGCCGGCACGGGCAACTACGGCTACAACGCAGCAACCGGCGAGTACGTCGACCTGGTTGACGCAGGTGTCGTGGACCCGACGAAGGTGACGCGCACGGCGCTGCAAAACGCAGCTTCGGTTGCTGGCCTGCTGTTGACCACCGACGCAGCTGTGTGCGAACTGCCGAAGGAAGACGCTCCGATGGGCGGCGGTATGCCCGGCGGCATGGGCGGCATGGGCATGGACATGTAATTTCGGTTGGGCCTCGTTTGAGGCTCAGTTGGAAAAACATGGGGAAGTGCGCTGTGAGGCGTGCTTCCCAAATGGAAAAACCCGCAGAAATGCGGGTTTTTTTATGGGCGCTGTTTTGCTGAGACCTCTCTGAGACCGAAGCGGAAACCCTCGCTGGGTGCCCGCCACTCAAGCAGCAGACGCTTCGCGTCGATTTCTAATGCCGTGCTTCGCCCGGCGCCGCGTCCTTGCCGGCCGCGGGTGGCGCTTCGTCGTCGCTGCTGCGGGCCCAGAAGAAGCGGTCCGGCAGATACGCGCCCATTCCTGGCCGGAATGCGTTGCGCATCGCCTGATACAGATACTCCTGCGCCTCGCGCACGGCTTCCGCCGGCTCCTGGCCGTTGGCCAGCAAGGCGGCAATCGCAGCACCGAGGGTATCCGTGATGCCCATGATCCGGTGGCTGCCGCGGTCCCACATATCCTGACGCAGCTGGCCGTCTTCACTGAACAGCGTGTTGACGAGCCGGTGCGTGCCGGTTTCCGTCGACAGAATGTACTCGCAGCCTTGCGACAGCAGATGCGAGATCGCTGCATCGAGGCTCGGCGCTTCGGCGTCGCCGTCCGGCTGGGCGAGGGCGAGCAGTGTGGTCGAATCGGCGACCAGCAAGGTGGTTTGCGGCGCCAGCAGGTCGGCGATCGCTTCGCGTAGTTCGTCGGCGGCGAGCACGTGTTCGTCGTCGAGCGTGAAGTCGGGGGCGAGGATCAGCGGGATGTCGTCGTAATCGGCGACGACCTCCGCAATGGCGCTCACTACTTCCGCGCGCGTGCATGCGCCGACCTTGAACGCGGCAATCGGCATGTCTTCGAGCAGCATCCGGGCTTGGGTCGCGACCACTTCTGGGTCGAGCCCGGTGACTTCGTCGCAGCTTGCCGAGTCGCGCACGGTATAGCCCGTGAGCACGGAAACACCATGGCAGCCCATGCTGGCAAGGGTCATCAGGTCGGCTTGCAGGCCGGAGCCACCGGTGGGATCGGAAAGGCCGAAGGTGAGGACGATCGGGGGTGTGTCGCTGGGCATGAAAATTTGCAAAAGGAGCTGTATTTAGGCGCGGAGAGTGCGCAATCGACTCAATTATGCGGCCTAAACCGTTGCGAAGGCGGTTTTTCGCATTCTTCGGCATGTTGTCGCAAGCAAGAGCAATGTACGCGGCAGCCAGGGATCAACCAGGCGGCCGCACTACGCCGCGAGTGCCGAGCGAACCGACGCAAACCTCTAGCCAAAGGCCGCCGCACACTGCGATTGGGCGGTTCTGATTGCTAGGCATTGGGGCGGCAACACGGTACCATCATGGCTCCCGTTTCCACGGACTCTACGACGCGACACAAGAATGGAATATCAAAGCTGGATGTGCCTGATTTGCGGCTGGATTTACGACGAAGAAGCCGGTTTGCCGGACGAAGGCATTGCGCCGGGCACCCGCTGGGAGGACGTTCCCATTAACTGGACCTGCCCGGAATGCGGAGCGCGCAAGGAAGACTTCGAGATGGTCCAGATCTGAGGTCCGGGGGCAAGCGGCGGTGTTCAGCTAAGTGCTATGCCGCGTGACTGCGGCGCGGCGTTTTGCAGGCAGCGTCGGCCGGAGCGAACGCGGTTCACGCGCTCGGAACGCAGCCCCAACGCGTCGATGCGGAGCGTCGCCGGTTGTGCCGTGTCGCAGCGGTAGTCTGTCATTGTCCTGTCGCCAGTTCGCGCGTTAGCCGATCAGTCTCTCGTGCGGCGCTAAGCGGCGGCCCGTCAGCTTTCTGTCGCCTGCCTATGACTCTTCGATCCGCTGCACCCGATTCCTTCGATGCCTTGCCGAATCCGCGCGGCGGCGCAGTCCGTTCCGCGGAACTGGCGCTGGCCGAGGCGTTGCTAGCGTTCGAGCAACACAGCGAGAGCACCTCGGCGCTGCTGCGTGCGTCGCACGCATTGCGCGAGGCCGGTTGGCTGAGCGCGCAGCGCTTCGCTGACGCGTTGGTACGGCTTTCGCCTTTGGCCGAGAGCGAGGGCGATCTGGCTGATGCGGACAGCGCGCGGGCCGTGTTCGGCGCGGCGTTGCACGATTTCCGCGCAGCGCTCGAGCGTCACAATCTGCGCGAGCTGTCCTGCTCGCCCACACTGTTCAATCACTATCGCGCGCTCTGCACCCATTTGTCGGAGCACACGCCCGGCTCGACTGTCGCGTTCGAAGATCTCGCGCTGAGCGCGCGCCCCGTGCCGCCGGTATCGCTGCACGCGCAGTCGGCGGATCAACTGGCCCATTTGCGGGCGCGCTATGAACGCGCGCTGCTGCCGGTGTTGCGCGCGCAGCCCGATAACAGTGGCGCCGCGCTTGCTTTCACGAACGCCGCGCTCGACGAACTGGACGCGGTCCTCACCGAACTCACCGGTCCGGACCCCTACGATTTCTGGCGCCTCGCCAAGGCCTGTGCCAAGGCGCTGCGTGTTAGCGGCCGCGCCACCGGAGAAGCAGACGCGCGGCGTTTCTATGCGCGCTGCAACCTCGCGCTGGGCGATCATGCGCGCGGTATCGAGCGCGCGCCGCGTTCGCTGGTGCGCGCGACACTGGCGCTGTTGTGGCGCGATTACGCGTTGTTCGGCGCTGCGGCGGAAGACGCCGATCATGTCGAAGTGCTGCACGACTATGGCTTGACCGTCGATTGGCACGTCGCCGGCACCCAGGCATCCGAAATGCTTTGGGAAGCAGGCGCCGTGCAGGCACAGACGATCAGTGCAACCCGCAGCGCGTTGACACGCGAGTTGGGCGTGTTGACCGTCAACGCGCACGCTTATGAAGATTTCCTGCAGACGG
Organism: Paraburkholderia sp.; assembly: GCF_035656215.1. Classification (GTDB taxonomy): domain Bacteria; phylum Pseudomonadota; class Gammaproteobacteria; order Burkholderiales; family Burkholderiaceae; genus Paraburkholderia. The sequence goes on along the minus strand of NZ_DASRSY010000246.1, from coordinate 5,265 downwards.
CTGATGCCTCGATTTCGGCACTGACCGAGCATGCCCGTGCGGCCGATCAGCCCGAGAAAGCCGATCCGAGTGAGGCGCTGCAGGCGGGCGACGCCGCTTACCGGCTCGGCGCCGCCGCATGCGCGCTGGGCCTCGGCCACATCGCGCTGGTCGCCGATGCGCTCGGGCTTGCATGGCGCCGCCGCGCGCACGCCGGCGTATCGACGCCTGCGGTGCGTTCCCACGTCGTCGTGGGTGCGCCGGCGGCGAGCACGCTCGAGCAGGCTGCCGAAGCTTTGCGTGCGATGCTGCACAAAGTGGCGGCGGGCGTCGCGCCAACAGGCAGCGGTGCCGCGCTGGCCGCTTTGACGCGTTCGATCGAACAGGGCGGCGCCTGATCTGCTGCGGTATCGGCAGCACGTCCCGTGTGCCGGCGCGCATCCTCATGCCTGCAGCAACGAGGAGCAACGATGGAATCCGGAGGCACGCGATATGCGTGTCATAAACACCGCTAACCCGCACCGTGGACAAGGCCTGCGTGCGTGATAGAGTGGAACTTGATTCGCCGTCGATGGCTCGCGGCGCACTTCATCGCGCACGTCGCGGTCCCGCGCTCAAAGCCCGCCATCCTGCATCGTCTTTGCTAAAATCCGAACTATGTCCAAGAGTACCGATCGCATCAATCTGACCAACCAGTTCCTGATCGCCATGCCGAGTATGGCCGATCCCACGTTTGCAGGAACGGTCGTCTACCTTTGCGATCACAGTGAGCGCGGCGCGCTCGGCCTCGTGATCAACCGGCCGACCGATATCGACCTCGAAGCGCTCTTCAGTCGCATCGATCTCAAGCTCGAGATCGAACCCCTTCTTCATGTGCCCGTGTATTTCGGCGGCCCGGTGCAAACCGAGCGCGGCTTCGTGCTGCACGATCCGAAAGACGGCAATGCCTATACGTCGTCAATGTCGGTGCCCGGCGGCCTGGAGATGACCACGTCGAAAGACGTGCTCGAAGCCGTCGCAAGCGGCACCGGTCCGGAGCGCTTCCTGCTCACGCTCGGCCATGCCGGCTGGGGAGCGGGTCAGCTCGAAGAGGAGATTTCGAAGAACGGCTGGCTCAGCGTTGAAGCCGACCCGAAAATCGTTTTCGACGTGCCTGCGGAAGAGCGCCTGGAAGCGGCGCTCGCGCTGCTCGGCATTTCACTGTCGATGCTGTCGGGCGAAGCAGGTCACGCATGAGCCTGTCGGCCGGACGTGAGGCGACGCTGCTTGCGTTCGATTATGGTGAAAAGCGGATCGGTGTGGCGGTGGGCAACTCGCTCACCCGCAGCGCACGGCCGCTCGTGATTGTGCAGAACCGCAGCCGCGAATACCGATTCGAGGCGATCGGCAAGTTGATTGCTGAGTGGAAGCCTGACGTGCTGGTGGTTGGCTTGCCGATGCATCCCGACGGCACGCCGCACGAAATGACCCAACTCGCGAAGCGCTTCGGTAATCAGCTGAATGGCCGCTTCAATCTGCCGGTTACATGGATCGACGAGCGCTATTCGTCGGTTGAGGCGAAGGCGGAAATCCGCGCCGGCAACGGCCGCGCCGACATGCTCGACGCCCAGGCCGCCAGCATCATCCTCCAGCAATATCTAGATGGACTTTCCGACGATCATGAGTTTCATTGACGCCGAAGCGCTCTACAGCGCTTTGCTCGAACAGATTCGTGCCGCGTATGGTGACAAGCTCTGCGCCGGGCAAGACGATGCCGAAGGCGCGGTGCTGGCTGGCATCTACAGTGGCGGCGCGTGGCTGGCCGAGCGCCTCGCGCGCGACCTGCGCGTGCCGAGCTTCGGCGTGGTGAATGTCGCGCTGCATCGCGACGACTACGCGAAAAAAGGTCTGCACTCGCAGGCAAGCCCAACTTCGCTGCCGTTTTCCGTGGACAAGCGCCGCATCGTGCTCGTGGACGACGTGCTGTACACCGGCCGCACGATTCGCGCGGCGTTGAATGAGCTGTACGACTACGGCCGTCCGGCATCGGTCGAACTGGCGGTGCTGGCCGATCGCGGCGGACGCGAGCTGCCGGTGGCGGCGCGGTTCGTCGGCGGCGTGGTGGATGTGCCGCCCGATGCGACGCTTGTTCTCGCCCGCGAACAAGGCGGGGCCGACGGCAACCCGCATTTCACGTTTCACACTGAAGCACGCGTTGATTGAACGCGACTCCGCATATCGAGCAAAGCGATTCACGCGCTGCGGCACTGAACGCGCCGATTGAACCGTCACACGTAGTCAGCATCGACATCGTACGCGTTGAAGCCCGTATTTGAAGCAGGGACACCATGAACACCGCCACCCAGGCCTCCCAGAATTCAGCCGACAGCGCCACCGAACGCTTCCGTTATGGCTTCCTGAAGGGCAATCCGCAGCTCACGAAAAACGGCGAGCTCAAACATCTGTTGTCGATCGAGGGCTTGCCGAAGGCAATCGTCAATCACATTCTCGATACCGCCGACCAGTTCGTCAGCGTGACTGATCGCGAAGTGAAGAAGGTGCCGCTGTTGCGCGGCAAGTCGGTGTTCAACCTGTTCTTCGAGAACTCGACGCGCACTCGCACCACCTTCGAAATCGCCGCGACGCGTCTTTCGGCGGACGTGCTGAATCTGAATATCAACGCTTCGTCGACGAGCAAGGGTGAGTCGCTGCTCGACACGATCAACAATCTCTCGGCGATGCATGCCGATATGTTCGTCGTGCGCCATGCATCGAGCGGCGCACCGTATCTGATCGCCCAGCACTGCGCGCCGCACGTGCATGTGATCAATGCCGGCGACGGCCGTCACGCACACCCGACCCAGGGTCTGCTCGACATGTACACGATCCGCCACTACAAGAAGGACTTCACGAATCTGCGCGTGGCGATTGTCGGCGACATTCTGCATTCGCGGGTCGCGCGTTCGGACATTCATGCGCTGACCACGCTCGGCGTGCCGGAAGTGCGCGCGATCGGTCCGCGCACGCTGCTACCGGGTGGCCTCGAGCAGATGGGCGTACGCGTATTCCACAACCTCGACGAAGGCCTGAAAGACGTCGACGTGATCATCATGCTGCGTCTGCAAAACGAGCGGATGAGCGGCGCGTTGCTGCCGTCCGCGCAGGAGTACTTCAAGAGCTGGGGTTTGACGCCGGAGCGGCTTGCGCTCGCCAAGCCCGATGCGATTGTGATGCACCCAGGTCCGATGAATCGTGGCGTCGAAATCGATTCGCAGGTGGCTGACGGTCCGCAATCGGTGATTCTGAATCAGGTCACGTTCGGTATCGCGGTGCGTATGGCAGTGATGGGGATCGTCGCGGGCAATCACGGCTAAAAATAAGGTATCGCATGAAGTTTCATATTCAAGGCGGCACGCTGATCGATCCGGCAGCGGGCACCGAACAGCAGCAGGACATTTTTATCGCAGCGGGCAAGATCGTCGCCATCGGCAACGCGCCTGCTGATTTTCAGGCAGAGAAGACGATCGACGCTAAAGGGCTGCATATCGCGCCGGGCCTGGTCGACCTGTCCGCGCGCTTGCGCGAACCGGGCTACGAACACAAGGCGACACTCGAATCCGAAATGGCTGCGGCGCTCGCGGGCGGCGTGACGAGTCTCGTGTGTCCGCCGGACACCGATCCGACGCTCGATGAACCGGGCCTCGTCGAGATGCTCAAGTTCCGTGCGCGCAATCTGAACCAGGCGCATGTGTATCCGCTCGGTGCGTTGACCGTCGGGCTGAAAGGCCAGGCCATCACCGAGATGGTCGAGTTGACCGAAGCGGGCTGTATCGGTTTTTCGCAGGCCGATGTGCCGGTGGTCGACACGCAGGTGTTGATGCGTGCGTTGCAGTACGCGAAGACCTACGGTTACACCGTGTGGCTGCGTCCGGTGGATGCGTATCTCGGCAAGGGCGGCGTGGCCGCAAGCGGTGCGCTGGCCTCGCGGCTTGGGCTTTCAGGTGTGCCGGTGTCGGCAGAGACGATCGCGCTGCACACGATCTTCGAACTGATCCGTGTGACGGGGGCACGGGTGCATCTGTCGCATGTGTCGTCGGCGGCGGGCATTGCGTTGATGCGCGCGGCCAAGGCCGAAGGCTTGCCGGTGTCGTGCGACGTCACCGTGAACCATGTGCATCTGATCGACCTCGACATCGGCTACTTCGACGCGCAATTCCGGCTCGATCCGCCGTTGCGCCAGCAGCGCGATCGCGAAGCGATCCGCGCAGGTCTCGTCGACGGTACGATCGACGCGATCTGCTCCGACCACACGCCGGTCGACGACGACGAAAAGCTCCTGCCGTTCGCCGAAGCCACGCCGGGTGCGACGGGCCTCGAGCTGTTCCTGTCGCTAACGGTCAAATGGGCCGACGAAGCGAAAGTGCCGTTGGCAAAGGCGCTGAACCGCATCACCACAGCGCCGGCCGACGTGCTGAAGCTGGACGCGGCCGGGCGCATTGCGGTGGGCGCCGTTGCCGATCTCTGCGTGTTCGACCGCAACGCGTATTGGCGCGTCGAGCCGCGCGCGTTGAAGAGCCAGGGGCACAACACGCCGTTCCTCGGCTATGAACTGCCGGCGCGCGTGCGAGCGACCATCGTGTCCGGTCACGTTGCGTTCGAACAGCGCTAATATCCGCGGCATTGCCCAGTTACGGAAAGCTCCGACAATGAAGCTCGCGTTACGCAAGGCCCGTCTCATCGCGCATCTGCTGCACGGCATGTGGATCGTCGCGACACGCTTTCCCAAGGCCGGTGCGGACGGGCGGCAGACGCTCAACCGCGAATGGTCGTTGAAAATGCTGCGTTTGTGCGGCATGCAGCTCGTCGTGCATAACGACAGCGCGCGGCTCGATCGCGGCGCGCTGGTGGTCGCCAACCACATCTCGTGGATCGATATTTATGTGATCAATGCGTGGCGGCCCACGCCGTTCGTTTCGAAGGCCGAGATCCGGCAGTGGCCGGTGGTCGGCTGGCTTGCACAGCAACTGGACACGGTGTTCATCCAGCGCGAGAAGCGCAGCGACGCGAAGCGGATCATGCACGAACTGTCCGACCGCCTGAGCGCGGGCGAACTGATGTGCGTGTTTCCAGAAGGGACTACGTCAAACGGTCTGGCGCTGCTGCCGTTTCACGCGAATATGTTCCAGGCCGCCGTGTCGGCCTCGGCGCCGGTGCAGCCGCTGTGCATCATGTATGAAGACGCGCAGGGCCGACAATCCACCGCGCCCGCGTATATCGACGATCTGACGCTGGCCGATTCGCTGAACA
>NZ_DASRSY010000245.1:0-5388 GCF_035656215.1 Paraburkholderia sp. | reverse complement strand
GGAGTCGGTGTCGGTGTCGGTGTCGGTGTTGGAGTCGGAGTCGGTGTCGGAGTCGGAGTCGGAGTCGGAGTCGGCGCCAGACTCGAGCGCAAATACCAGTTGTCTGCCGTCCCGGCGCTCACACCGCCCTTGAACAGGTAGTACGTGTAGGCGCCCGCGGACAGCGGCTTCGGCAGCGTGAAGGCGGTCGCCGTAGTCGTCGCGCCGTTGCTCGCCTGCACTACGAGGATGCCGTCGGAGAGCGTGGCGCCGCCGGAGCCGCCGACGTTGGTGACGCCCACAGAAGTATTGCCCGAGCCGACGCCTTGGGCGATCACCAGCTTGTCGCTCGGCGAGCCGTCTCCGCCCAGCACCGTCTGCAGCAGCAAGCGGCCGTTGAGCCCGGTGTAGTTGCCGTTGATCACCAGCGTATTGCGCGTAGCCGTTGCGCCGTTGGTCAGATCGATGGTACCTGCATTGTGGACGTTCACGCGTTGACCCGCGACCACTGGCGCGATCGTTGCCGTGCCGCCAAAGCCGCCCGCAAACACCTTGCTGCTCGAATCGACATTCAGCGCGCCGGTCAGCGTGCCGCTGTCGCCGAGCACGAGACCATTGGCATCGAGCGTTAACTGGCTGCCGTTGGTGACGTTGACGGTCTCCCAGTTGATGAAGCGACCGCGGCCGCTTGCCGACGTGCGGTTGAAATTGAGCACGTCGTTGCCGGTTCCGCCGTCGAAGCTCGGCACACCGGCGAGATTGGCGTCGGTGAGGCCGGTGAGGTTGGCGGTGTCGTCGCCTGCGTCGAGACGCACGAAGCCGCTGACGGTACCGCCGCTCCAGTTGAATGTGTCATTGCCGCTATCGGTCCAGATCGCGCGGCCGTTGCCGCCCGCGATGGTGCCGGTGTTATTGATGACGGTGTCGAACGTGCCGATCACACTGATCGCCTGGCTGCCGGCTGCGGTGATCGAACCGCTGTTGGTGACGGTTGATGCGCCACCGGCAAGGGCGATCGCGTTGATCGCGCCTGCAATCGTGCCCGCGTTGTTGAACGTGCCGCCGCCGTTCGCAACGACGGCATTCGCCTGCTGACTGACGATGCTCGCGCCTGCCGCGTTGTTGAGTGTAACGGGGCCGGAAAACATCGCGCCGAGACCGCCGGCGCCGCGCGCGGTGCTCGAGCCGGTATTGGTCACGACGCCAGGCGCCGTGTCGAACGAAACGAGGCCGTGCGAACCAGCGCCTGAGACATCGATCGTGCCGTGATTCGTCAGCACGTTGTTGCCGGTCCCGCTGACCGCGTTGCCATTGGCCAGCATGCCGTGCGAACCGGCTCCTGTTGTAGTGATCGAGCCGTTGTTGACGAGCGTGTCGTTGTCCGTCAACGCAGCCATGCCGTGCGAACCGTCGCCGCTCGTTGAAAGCATGCCGTTGTTGGTCAGCGTGCCGCCACCGGGGCTCGCGAAGTCATGCATTGCGACTGAGTTGTTGCCGGTGGTGCGGATCACGCCGGCGGTGTCGTTGAGCATCGTGACCGCTGCAGCGCTGTTGAACATGCCTTCCGATTCGACGCCGCTCGTGAGGATCGTGCCGCGGTTGATCAACACGTTATGGCCGGCGCCGTTGCTCGCGCCGTGCGCGGAGATGGCGTCGAAGGTGTCGCCGGCGCCCTGCAAGGTCCCGAGGTTGGTGACCGAGCTGCCGTCGCGCACGAGAATGACGTTGTCGCCCGTGACGTTGAGTTCGGCCCCCGCTTGCACGTTCACCGTGACGTTGGTGCTTCCGGCAACCGCGGCGATCGGCGTAGTGGACGGATTGGGAGCGCTGCTGCTGCAGGTGACGGTCTGCCCGCTGACCGGCGCGGTGTTGTCACAGGCAGCGAACGCATGCTCGCATGGCAGAAGGACCGCGATGCCGAGTGCGGACGAAAGGGCTTCGAGTAAACGCAAACGAACAGGCACATGCTTCGAGCATGCACGGCGCATACGGTGGTCCTCAAATAGAACAGGTCTGGTCAGTTCCTGCTGGGTTTGCTCTGTGTACTGCGTCGTCTCTTGGAATGTTGCGGCTGGACGGTGTGCAAAAGAATGTACCGCCGGACGAATTTAGTCAACGACTCGAACGACGCGAGCGACAAGCCGTGCGACCGCACGTGAAGCGGACGCTGCCCCGGGCAGGGCGCGAGGGCCAGGCAAAAGCCAAGCGAAAGCCCTGCAAAAGGGCAGCCGCGAATCTCACCCAGGCGTGCCCTCCATGCGCCGCTTCGACCGTTGTGGATCGATCAGTGCGAAACCCGCCGAGCCGACGATCAGCAGCAACACGCCGGTCACCATGAAGCCGATCTCATAGCCACGCGCGTCGCCCGCCGCGCCGAGCAGCTTGCCCATCGCGACGGGTCCGATCAGGCCCGCGGTGGTGACGATCGAGTTGGTGATTGCGAGCAGGGCCCCGCGCCTTACCAGTGGCGCGACTTCGGCGACCAGCATCGGACCGAAGGTGAAAGTCTGAATTGCCAATGCGCTGGCGAGCCCCATCAAGGCGACTTTGACGAACGGCGGCGCACTGAACAACAATGAACAGTACGCAAACCCACTCATCACGCAGGCTGCACTGATCACTTTGCCGCGCGCCACCTTCGACGGCACGCCGCGCTTGAGCATTCGATGCGAAGCCATCACGAGCGCGATGCCGAGCGGGATCTGTGCCGCGACTTGCAGCGCGAACAACCAGCCGGCCTGGGTCGCGGCAAAACCGAGGCCGAGCCGGAAATACGCGGGCACCCAGGTGAAACCGATCGCGATGACCGCATAGCCGACGAAGCATTGCAGCATCACGCCGATAACGGTGCGGTCGCTGAGCATGCGCCGAAAGCGCAATGACGCGGCACGTGAGCCGGCCGCCGCGGCGGCAAACGCAGGTGATGGGTTGTGCTGACGATTCCCCGTCTTGCCAAGGCACAGCCACAATACGGTCCAGCCGATGCCGACCGCGCCGAGCGTGAGAAACGTCGCGTGCCAGTGCCACCGCTGCGAGATATAGGTGAGCAACGGTCCTGCAATGATGACGCCCGCAGTCGCTCCTTGCTGAACGATGGCGGTAGGCAGGTTGCGTTCGTGATCATCGAACCAGGTGTAGACCACATGCAGCGCAAGCGGTGACGCCGGCCCTTCGCCCGCCCCTAGCAGGACACGGCATAGCAGCAACACGGCAAAGCTGGTCGGCCACGCGAGCGGCAATTGTGCCACCGCCCAGAGCAGCGCGAGCGCGGCGAGCAGCCATTTCATGTTGACGCGGTCGGCGACCAGCCCGACGGCGATGCCCGAGATCGAGAACAACACAAAAAACGCGCTGCCGACGAGGCCGAACTGACCGTGCGTCAACTGCATGTCATGCATCAGCGGGATCGCGACCAGGCCGAGCACGGCTTTGTCGGCGAAATTGATCAGCATGAACAGGAACAACGAGGCGACGATCATCCAGCGGCGGCCTTGCGCGGTTTCGCGTGCCTGGGTGGGATGAGCCGACGTCGTGTCGGCGGCAAGCGCCGTGCAGCGCTTCGTGCTGCTGAGGAAAGTGGGCAAAACGGGTCTCCATTGCTGGCGCGGGGCGCTGGGTTTTCGCCCATTTGAGGTGGTATAACTGAATTGTTCAAGTGCATTCTCGTTATCGGGAGCTTGCAAACTATGCATGAGGTCAATTCCCGCCGCCTTACCCATCTGATCGCGCTTGCCGAGGAAGGCAGCTTTGCGCGCGCGGCCGAGCGGGTTTATCTGAGCCAGCCGGCCTTGAGCCGCAGCATTCAGGCGCTCGAAGAGGAAGTCGGCATGAAGCTGTTCGACCGCGCCGCGCGCGGCGTCGCGATGACGGCGGCCGGGCGGCTGCTGGTCGAGCGCGCCCGGCGCGTGCTGTTCGAAACGCGCTGCCTGTTCCGCGACGTCGAACTGCTGAAGGCGCACGAGCTCGGCGAGGTGCGCATCGGCCTCGGACCCTACGCGGCGGTCGTGCTGCTGCCGGACCTGCTGGTGGAGTTTGCGCGGCGCTTCCCGAAGATCAAGGTGTCGATCGAACTCGGCGAAGCCGATGCGTTGCTAACCAAGCTGCACGCCGAACAGATCGACTTTATGGTGGCCGACCGCCGTGTGCCGCCCGTGACACCCGATGTCATGTTGCAGCGTCTGCCACGTCACGAGGGTGGCTGGTTTGCACGGCCGGACCATCCCTTGTTTGGGCGCGACACGGTACAGCTCACGGCGTTGCGCGAATTCCCGCTGGTGTCGGTGAGCTTGCCCGCGTTCATGAAGGACGCCCTGCATCGCCTGCTCAAGTATCGCGCGCACGAGCAGATTCCGTTTCAGATCGAATGCAACGACGTGACGGTGCTGAAGGACTTCGTTGCGCAGACCGATGCCGTGCTGTTTGCCACAGCGTCCGCGGTGCGGCGCGATCTGGAGACGCGGCGACTGGCGCGCATCCCGCTCGCCCATCCGCCGCGTCTCGCGCTCGAGTTCGCGCTGGTATATCTGGCCGAGCGCACCCCTTCGCCCGCTGCCTTTTCCGCATTGGGACTCGCCGAACAGGTGATGGCGGACGCCAACCGCGCCGCGCAGAGCTTGCTGCCTCCCGATTCATTGGCGACATGAATGGGCCGCTGAACGGCCGCCTGGTTGATCGCATGACCGGCCCCTTGTTTACCCTGAGTGCGGTTGACAAGGCAATCCCGATCGCGGACTATCCGGAATCCAGATTCCGGTTTGTCGTGAATCTTCATTTCCCCAGAGCAGCGAACCGAAGCTGAACACCGCATGACGACGACTTCACCACGCAGGCGCGAAGCGCAGCCCAGCGCCATCGCGGCGCCGCGTCAGACGCGCAGCCAGCAGGGGCTCGTTCGCATGCTGCAAGCCGGACGCGAGCTGCTCGAAGCGAGTGGCAATCTCGACGACCTGTCGATCAACGATATCGTCGAGCGTGCGGGCACGTCGATCGGCGCGTTCTATCGGCGCTTCGACAACAAGGACAGCTTCTTTGAAGTCGTCCAGAACGCGGCGATGGAAGAGGGCCTCGGGCACGTGCGCGGGACCGTCGAGCGTGATCCTGCCTGGCGTTCGAACGACGCTGGCACGCTTGCCGATGCGGTCATTTCGTTTTACGTATCGACGTTCCGGCGCAATCGCGGGTTGTATCACGCGTCGTTGCTGCGGTCATCGCAGCGCAAAGCCAGTTGGGACGCCGTGAAGTCGACCAATCACGAAGTGCTGGCGCTGATCGTGCCGCGTCTCGTCAGCGCGTTGGCGCAATCGCGCGGCATCAAGGGCGCCGGCAACGCCACCCAGTCGCTCGAATTCGAAGTACGCGCCACCCTGCAGATGATCCTCGGCATGCTCGTCAACAGTGTGCTGAACGACC
>NZ_DASRSY010000244.1:0-5483 GCF_035656215.1 Paraburkholderia sp. | reverse complement strand
ACACATCGGCGCAAGTCAGAGCAAACAGCGAGCAAACTGCGCGGCAAACCGGCTGGCGGCGCCCAGCCTTCTTTCCGGGAGAATTCATGACGGTGATCGTGGTGGCGAATCCGAAGGGCGGCGTGGGCAAAAGCACGCTGTCCACCAATCTGGCCGGCTATTTCGCGTCGCTCGGGGAATGGGTCGCGCTGGCGGACCTCGACAAACAGCAGTCCGCGCACGCGTGGCTGTCGCTGCGGCCTCCCGCGCTGCCGCCCATCGAGATCTGGGAGGTCGACCCGGAAAACCCCGCCAAACCGCCCAGAGGTCTGGAGCACTCGGTAATCGACACGCCGGCCGGGTTGCACGGCAACCGTCTGAATATCGCGCTGGATCTGGCCGACAAGGTAATCGTGCCGTTGCAGCCGTCGATGTTCGATATTCTCGCCACTCAGGAATTCCTCGAGCGGCTGGCCAAGGAGAAGGCGGTCAGGAAAGGTGCAATCGAGATCGGCGTGGTGGGCATGCGCGTCGACGCGCGCACGCGCTCAGCGGAGCAATTGCACCGTTTTGTCGAGGGATTGAAGCTGCCGGTGCTGGGTTACCTGCGCGACACGCAGAATTACGTGCAACTGGCGGCGCACGGCCTGACCTTGTGGGACGTCGCGAAAAGCCGCGTGGAGAAGGATCTGGAGCAGTGGCAGCCGATCATCCAATGGACCAACGGCGCCAGCAAGAAGGCGTGATGTAAATCAGCAGGCGGCGTGGCCGCCCGCTGCATGGAACCGTGCGGCGAAAGGCCGGCTCAGTTCCAGTTCTGGGTCGGCACGTGATCGCGGCTGCCCTTGATCTTGTTGTTGTCGTCGACGAATACCAGGTCCGGCTTCCAGCCTGCCTTCAGCTCCGCTTCGTCGACCACCGCGAACGCCGCGATGATCACCAGATCGCCCAACTGTGCGCGCCGTGCGGCCGAGCCATTCAGCGAAATCATGCCGCTACCGCGTTCGCCCTTGATCGCGTACGTCGAGAAACGCTCGCCGTTGTTGATGTTCCAGATGTCGATCCGCTCGTTTTCGACGATGTTCGCGGCTTCCAGCAAGTCCTCGTCGATTGCGCACGAACCTTCGTAGTGCAGTTCGCAGTGCGTGACCGCGACGCGATGGATTTTCGACTTCAGCATGTTGCGTTGCATGACCAATCCCTTGTGCTTCTGACGCGTGTTGGCGCAGCCTAAGGCTGCTTCAGATTTCGAGGTTGTCGATGAGACGAGTGCTACCGAGCTTGGCGGCGGCCAGCACGACCAACTCCGCGTTCGCGTCTTGCGGGCTCGGCGGCAGCAGGTTCGAGCGCTTGCGCACGGCGATGTAATCAGGTTGCCAGCCGCGCGCGGCCAGTGCCGCCATCGCCGCCTGTTCGAGTTTCGCGAAGTCGCCATCACCGGCGAGCACCGCATCGCGCACACGATTGAGCTCGGCGGCCAGCATCGGCGCTTCGGTGCGCTCGGCCGTTTGCAGAAAGCGGTTGCGCGAGCTGAGCGCGAGGCCGTCGGTGTCACGCACGGTTTCCGCGGCAATGATGTCGGTCGGCAGCGCGAACTGGTGGCACATGCTGCGCACGATCATCAACTGCTGATAATCCTTCTTGCCGAATACTGCGACGCGCGGCTGCACGCACGACATCAGCTTCATCACCACCGTGCACACACCCTGGAAGAACCCGGGCCGGAATTCGCCTTCGAGAATGTCGCCCAGATCGTGCGGCGGATGCACGCGGTATTCCTGCGGCTCCGGATACAGATCCCGTTCCGTCGGCGCGAACAATACGTAGACGCCTTCTTTCTGGAGCTTGTCGATGTCGGCTTCGAGCGTGCGCGGGTATTTGTCGAAATCTTCGTTCGGGCCGAACTGCAAGCGGTTGACGAAGATGCTCGCCACCACCGGATCCCCGTGCTGGCGCGCAAGGCGCATCAGCGACAGATGGCCCTCGTGCAGATTGCCCATGGTCGGCACAAAGGCGGTGCGATTCTGGCCGCGCAACTGGTCGCGCAATTCATGGATCGAGCTGATGACTTTCATGATCGGACAGGGATTTCCTCGCGCGGCGCGAGACCCGGTTGGCGCAAAAACTCAGGTTTTCGCGTGACCCGCAGCCTCACTGGTAATGACAGGTTCGGAGCGCCGGATTGTAGTGGATTTGCTCCGGGGGCGCACCGAAACGAGGCGTCTGCGGCAGCGATGGCGCACGCAAGCCCCGTTTTGCGGTGTCAGGCCGGCAGATAGGCGAGGCGCACATAGATCGGCGCGAACGGCTCGGCCTGCGTGATTTCGACGAGCGACTCACGGCACAACTCGAGCATGGCGATGAAATTCACCACGACTACCGGCACGCCTTTGCTGGTGTCGAACAGGTCAGAGAACTCAATGAAGCGCGCGTTCTGCAGTCGCCGCAGGATCGTACTCATGTGCTCGCGCACCGACAATTCCTCGCGCGAAATCTTGTGATGCTGAACCAGCTTGGCGCGCTTGATCACGTCGGCCCACGCGGCGCGCAGGTCTTCGCTATCCACATCCGGAAAGCGCGGCGTAATGCTTTGCTCGATGTACACCTCGGCGCGCAGGAAATCGCGGCCAAGCTGCGGCAGATGGTCGATGCGTTGTGCGGCGAGCTTCATCTGCTCGTATTCGAGCAGGCGGCGGACCAGTTCGGCGCGCGGATCTTCGACTTCGTCGCCGCTGTCGGCCTTCTTCACCGGTAACAGCATGCGCGACTTGATCTCGATCAGCATGGCGGCCATCAGCAGATACTCGGACGCGAGTTCGAGATTCGTCTGGCGCAACTGATCGACGTAGCCGAGGTATTGGACCGTGACGTCCGCCATCGGGATGTCGAGCACGTTGAAGTTCTGCTTGCGGATCAGGTACAGCAACAGATCCAGCGGACCTTCGAACGTTTCGAGAAACACTTCGAGCGCGTCCGGCGGAATGTACAGGTCCGTCGGCAACTTGAAGAGCGGCTCGCCGTACAGGCGTGCGAAAGCGATGCCGTCTACGGTGTCCGGCGTCGAATCGGTGGTGGGCGCGGCAAGCGCGGCGTCAGGCGCCGGCGTGGCGCCCTTTGCCTCGTCGGCGTGACTCACGCGCTTAGAAGTTTTGATAGTACGAGTAAGGCGTCTGCTCTACGCGCGAGGCTTTCTGCTCGGCGCGTTCTTCGAGATCGATCGGCTGTTTGTCCCACAGCAGCGACCGGCCACGGCGCTGCTCCGCTTCCAGATTCGGTTTTTGTTGCTTGAGCTGGTTCAGGAACTGGGTGATGTCCGATTGATACATGGCTAGACGTCCGTGGTGTGGGGAATGGCGGCTGCCCAGCGGGGATCCCCGCGCGGCATCGCTCCTATTCCATAATTTTACCGCATGCGCCGCGCGTGGTCGAAAAATGGCGGCCGGTGCGTGCGGCCGGCTTGCAAAAACACCCGGAACCCGCGCTACCGCGATGCGTCAAAGGCGGGCGCGTGGCTGACGGGGTGGTGTGCGAGTCCGGGTTGTGCGGCCGGGCGGGCGTCGCTACGCATGCCGCATGGGGTACGGCGCAGCGGCCGAAGGGCCCGCCGCGCGTCACGCCTCAAACGCCTTTTTAAGAGATGGCGCGGTCTCGCCGATGTGGTCAAATAGCGAGCTTCGGCCGCTGCGGCGAGCCCGAGCGACAGAATTCATCAACCACGGCCGGAGGTCCTGCTTGGCGGTATGTGCGATCGAAAAGCCGCGTGTGCGGCGCGACAAGGCCGGTACTGAGCACGGGCATCTCATGCCTGTGCGGCGCTGGCTGCGCGCGTGGCTGGCATTCGGCGTCGTCATGCTCATGCTTGCCGCGGTCGACGCGCACGCAGCGCGGCGCGCGGCCGCTAGCTACAAGGTCGATATCGAAGCCACGCCGCGCTCGCTGCGCAAGCTGCTCGAAGCGCACCTGGACGTAGCGCGGTTCGCCAAGCGTCCCGACATCAGCGACGACCAGTTCGAATTTCTGATTACCGCCACCCCCCAGCAGGTGCGCGATCTGGCCGCCACGCAGGGCTATTTCACGCCGGTCGTGCGTACCGACGTGCGAACCGTCGACGACAAAAAGCGCGTGACGGTGAGCGTTGATCCCGGCCCGCAAACCCTCATCACGTCGATTTCGCTGTCGTTCCGCGGCCCGGTGCTGACCGAAGACCCGGCGCAGGAAAACGCGGCGCGCTTCGCGTTCTCACTGCATGAAGGCGATCCGTTTTCGCAAGGCGACTGGGACGACGCGAAAAACGCGTCACTCAAGGCGTTGCAGGCACGCCGTTACCTGGGCGCAAAGGTCTACCATTCCGAGGCGCGAATCGACCCGCGTACGCACGAAGCGAAATTGTCGGTTACATACGAGAGTGGGCCGACCTTCACGATGGGCAAGCTCGACGTATCCGGCACGCGGCGCTATCCGGAACAGATCGTCGACAACGTGAATCCGATTTCGGCGGGCGACATCTACGACGTGCAGCGCGTCACCGAATTGCAGCGGCAGTTGCAGAACACGCCGTACTATGCGAGCGTTGCAATCGACGTGGACAGCGATCCGGCCAAGCCGGTCGACACGCCGGTGCACGTGAAGGTGTCGGAATATCCGTACAACAGTATCCGCGGCGGGGTCGGTTATTCGACTGACAACGGCCCGCTGATCCAGGGCTCGTATTCGTATCTCGATACGTTCGGCAAAGCGTGGCCGTTCACGGTCGAGGGGCGTCTCGACCAGATCCAGCAATACGGGCAAATCCAGCTTGCGATGCCGCCGGGGCCACGCGCATGGACCAATAGTGTGTTGGTGTCCTACACCACCACGGACGTGTCCGACACGCGCATCTACAGCATTCGCGGTGGCTTGCAGCGGGCCCGGACCTCGCAATTCATCGACTACAACTACTCGCTCCTCTATTACCAGGACCGGCTCGACCAGAACGCGATCGCGCCGACCACCAGCCGAGCGTTGGTGCCGTCATGGTCATGGACCCGTCGCAATACCGACGATCCGCTGTTCCCGCGCTCGGGCAATCTGATTCACGTCGAAGCGGGCTTCGCGGTCAAAGGCGGGCTGACTGACCAGACGTTCGTGCGCGGCTACGCCCGCGGCCAGCAATACCTGCCGATCGGCAAGGAAGACCTTGTGCTGTTCCGTGCAGAACTCGGTGGAGTCTTCACGAGCGGCAGTTCGAGCGGCATCCCGGCATCGCTGCTGTTCCGCGCGGGTGGTTCGAATTCAATACGTGGCTACAGCTATCAGAGCATCGGTAATAACGTCGACGGTTCGGTGCTGCCCACCAAGTATCTCGTGACGGCGGCGGCGGAGTATCAGCACTGGTTCACCCGCGACTGGGGTGCAGCCGCGTTCTTCGACGTCGGAACCGCCACCGATACCTGGGGCGAGAAAGTTTTTTATCCCGGTGTCGGCGTCGGGGCGCGCTGGCGCAGCCCGGTCGGTCCGGTCAATGT
>NZ_DASRSY010000243.1:0-14018 GCF_035656215.1 Paraburkholderia sp. | reverse complement strand
CCAACGCCAACGCCAACGCCAACGCCAACGCCAACGCCAACGCCAACGCCAACGCCAACGCCAACGCCAACGCGCCAACGCGCCAACGTGCCAACGTGCCAACGTGCCGGCAAGACCCGAACCCGGCGACAACAACAGCGTAGTGCGTGGCGCGTGACCGCGCTACCCAGATCGGCCCCAAGCCGATGCTATATCTCTACGACCTTATCCCACGTGAACTGCGGATTCTCCGGCTGACGGGTGCGCCGGTCGAGATAGCCGCGTGGATTGCAGACCACGCGTGTGCCGTTCACGGTGTAGTCGAACGGCGTATGCGTATGTCCGTGGATCCACAGTGCGACGGGCGAGCGCACCAGTTCCGGCAGATGATTGACGAAACCGGCCGACACGCGGTCCTCCGCGTAGCGCTCGGCCAGACTCAGCCGATGCGGCGCATGATGCGTGACGACAATCGTCTTGCCGTCGAATGGCCTCGCCAGCTCGCTTTCGAGCCACGCGCGCGCTTGCCGGTGCAGCGCGAGGGAGTCGTCAGGGGTGAAGTCGCGCGACGAGTCCTGGGTGTCATGCGGCCAGTTCATCTGGATCAGGCCGCGGAAGTCGAGCATCACCCGGCGCGATGCCTCGATGGACTCGGCGAGCGTGTCAGGATCCGCGCCGTATAACGCGAAGTCGGTCCACAAGGTGGTGCCGAGCACGCGCCAGCGGCTTTGCGGGTCGACCAGCGTGGCATTGTTCAGCACATGCACGTTGTCGACTTGCGCGGCTGCGTCGTAGAGGGCCGTTTCGAGCGCGCCGAATTCGCCGTCGTAGTACTCGTGATTGCCGGGCACGTAAATCACCGGCACGGCGCCGTCGAAAGCCTGCGCGGCCCAGCGCGGGCCGGCTGCGTGATTGTGGATGTCGCCGGCCAGCACGATCAGATCCGCGTGCGCATGCGGGATCAGTTCAGGCTCGTCGTTCTCCAGATGCAGATCGGACAGCACACGAATCTTCACGACAACTCCTGCAATAGGCCCCGCACCACATGGCGAAGGTTTTCTCTAAACCTTAGCGTAGCATCTTGCCCGGATTCATCAGGTTCAGCGGGTCGAGCGCGCGTTTGACGGCGTGCATCAACTGCACTTCGACGTCCTGCTTGTAATGCATCGCCTCGTCGATCTTCAACTGGCCGAGGCCGTGTTCCGCGCTGATGCTGCCACGATGCCGGTGCACGCTGTCGTAGACGATCTGGTTGATCGGGCTTTGCCAGGTCTTGAGGAACGCCTTCGCGTCGACGCCCTCGGGCGCCTGCACGTTGTAGTGCAGGTTGCCATCGCCGAGATGGCCGAACGTGACCATGCGCACGCCCGGCACGGCTTGCGCGATCGCCGCGTCGGTTTCCTCGATGAAGTGGCCGATGCGCGAAATCGGCACCGCGATATCGTGCTTGATGTTCAGGCCTTCCTCAGCCTGCGCGAGCGGGATGTGTTCGCGCAGATTCCAGAATGCCCGCGACTGCGTGAGATTTTCCGCGACCACCGCGTCTTCGACCAAGCCTTCGTCGAGCGCGGTTTCCATCAGGCGCTCGAACAGTCCACGCGCATGCTCTTCACTCTCGCTATCCGACAGTTCCAATAGCACGACTTGCGCGTGCGATTCGGCGAACGGATAGCGCATCTGCTCGAAATGCCGCCCGACCAGCCGCAAACAGAAATCCGACATCAATTCGAAGCCGGTCAGAAGCGGCCCGGCGACGCGTTGCGTGAGCGACAGGAAATCGAGTGCCGCATGCGGCGACGCGAGCGCGGCGAGCGCCGTGACGCGCGCGGCCGGCTGCGGATGTAACTTGAGCACAGCGGCGGTGATGATGCCAAGCGTGCCTTCCGCGCCGATGAACAGATCGCGCAGATCGTAGCCCGTGTTGTCCTTGCGCAGTCCGCGCAGGCCGTCCCACAATTCGCCTTGCGGCGTGACCACTTCGAGGCCCAGGCACAGCTCGCGTGTGTTGCCGTAGCGCAGTACGCCGGTGCCGCCCGCGTTGGTGGCGAGATTGCCGCCAATCGTGCAACTGCCTTCGGCGGCGAGGCTCAGGGGGAACAGGCGGACGGCTTCTTCAGCGCGCTTCTGTACTTCGGCGAGGATGACGCCGGCTTCGACTGTGATGGTGTTGTTGTGCGGATCGATGTCCCGCACGCGGTTCAGACGCCGCAGACTGATGACCGCCTGCGCGCCACTTTCATCCGGCGTGGCGCCGCCGGCCAGACCGGTGTTGCCGCCTTGCGGCACCAGTGCGATGCGATGCTCGACGGCGAGTTTGACGAGCGACGCGACTTCGTCTGGCGTGGCCGGGCAGAGCACGGCGCAGGCCGCGCCGGTGTAGCGGCGGCGCCAGTCGGTGAGGTAGGGAGCTGTGTCGTGCGGGTCGGTCAGCACCTGGGCGGCGCCGATGGCATCGCGGCAAGCGGTGAGGAAAGCGGCTTGGGTCATGTTTGGTCGGTCAGGATGGTCGGCGGATAGCTTACGTGGAAGGCGCTGTTTTCATCGTGCGCGCCCCTCGACCGGCTCGGCGTTCTGCTTTGCGTTTTCCTTTGCTGCCCGTTTTGCGGCGCGCTTGAACGGCGCGACATACGCAAGCGTGCAGACGAAAAAAACTACGGCGAGGGCGGTTTCGAGCCAGCCGAGGCGGGCGCTTAGGCCGCGGTCGCTCCAGCCACGGACGATGCCCTCGGCAAAATACAACAGGATCAGCATCGACGCCCATTGCAGCGTGTAAAGCCGATGCCGCCACACGCCGGGCAGGGCGAGCAGCAGCGGCACGGCTTTGAGCACCAGCGCCGAGCCGCCCGGGCGCAGCGGCGCGAGCCACCATTCCCACGCAACGGACAGGACGATCAGCGCGAGCAGGGCGGCCGTGGCGCCGAAAGCGGCGGCGCGGTTTTGCTGCACGGGCATGGCGGTTGCGCGCATAGGGGCATTCGGCTCGCTCACGGTAGTTCGCTCATAGACGCCGCCGTGCGGGCAACGCGTGCGCCGAGGGCAATCGCAAGCGTCTTTTCGTCAGCGGAGATGCCCTGTTCGGCCGTGCCCGCGCGTGCGAAATGCGACGCGCCATAGGGTGTGCCGCCGGTTTGCGTGGTGGAAAGCGCGCTCTCGGTGTACGGAATGCCGACAATCAGCATGCCGTGATGCAGAAGCGGCAGCATCATGGACAGCAGCGTGGATTCCTGGCCGCCATGCAAACTGCCGGTGGACGTGAACACACAGGCCGGTTTGCCGGACAGCGCACCCGAAAGCCACTGCGGCGTGGTGCCGTCGAGAAAATATTTCAGCGACGCGGCCATATTGCCGAAGCGGGTGGGCGAACCGAGCGCGAGACCGGCGCATTCCTCGAGGTCGCGCAGTTCGACGTAGGGCGGCCCTTCAGCGGGAATATCCGGCTGGGTCGCTTCGCAAACCGTGGAAACCGCCGGCACGGTGCGCACGCGCGCCTGCATGCCGGGGACGCTGTCGACGCCGTGCGCGATCGCCAGCGCAAGCTCGCGCGTGGCGCCATGACGGCTGTAATAGAGCACGAGAATGTCTTTCATAAGCCTCATCGGTGAACGGGTATTATAGGGGCTGGGTCCGCTGCACAGGCCATCCATAGCCATTCGGCCAGGCCTCGCGCACTGTCCTGAAACACCGTTTTATGAAGCAAGGAGGCAGGTTTGTTGTCCAGGGTGCGTTTCGATCTCGATACGCTCAAACGGCTCGCGCAGTTTGCCGCGAAGCGCAGTAGCGAAGACCGCATTCCACAGGTGGCCGGCAGCCTCACGTTCACCACCATGCTCTCGCTTGTGCCGCTCGCCACGGTCGCGTTTGCGCTGTTCACCGCGTTTCCGATTTTCAGCTCGTTTCAGATGTCGCTGCAGATTTTCCTCGCCGACCATCTGATGCCTGCGCAGCTCAACAGTCAGATTTTCGATTATCTGAATCAGTTCGCGTCGAAGGCCAAGGGCCTCACGACCATCGGCATGATTTTTCTGTTCGTCACCGCCGTCATGACGATGATGACTGTGGAATCCGCTTTCAACGTGATCTGGCGGGTGCGCAAGGCACGGCCGATCGCGCAGCGCATTCTGGTCTATTGGGCAATCATCACGCTCGGCCCGATTCTGATCGGCGTGAGCCTGTCGATTTCTTCCTACCTGTTCACACGGTCCATGGCGTTCACGGCGGCCCAGCATATTCCGCCGGTGATCGACTGGGCGCTGACCGGCGCCTCGCTGCCGTTGACGGCGCTCGCCTTCACGATGCTTTACGTGTTTCTGCCGAACTGCCGGGTGGAATGGCGTGACGCGGTGATCGGCGGGATTACGGCCGCGATCGCGTTCGAACTCTCCAAGCGTGGCTTTGGCTATTACGTGCGCCGGATTCCCACCTATACCGCGGTGTACGGTGCATTTGCCGCCGTACCGCTATTCCTGCTGTGGATGTATCTATGCTGGTTCATCGCGCTGGCCGGTGCGATGATCGCGTCGGCGTTGCCGGCGATCCGCATTGGTCAGTTTCACCGGCCGATTTTCGAGGGCAGCGATCTGTTCGATTCGCTTGAACTCCTCGCGCGGCTCTCGGAAGCGCGCGAGGCCGGCAAGCGCGGCTACACGGTGCAGGAGCTCTCGCGCATGCTTCGCCGTGAGATGGACACCACGGTCAAGCTGCTGCAAAAGCTCGAGGAGATCGAGTGGATTGCGCGCTTGCAGGAGGACGGCACGCGGCCGCACTTCCTGCTGCTGGCGAATCCGGCGCAGATCACAGTCGAGCGTCTGTTCGATCTGTTTGTGATCGATCGCGCGGAGCTCGAATATCAGCTTGAACTGAATTCCACGCGCGTTGATGGCCAGACGCTTCTGGCCGCGCTGGAAAACGACAAGCTGAAGGTGACGCTCGCTGTGCTGCTGGCAGCGCGTGCTGCCGCGCGGGCGGCGCGCGCGCAGGAAAGCGAGCAGGGCACTTCATCGATGCCACATCAGGCTGCCTGAAGCGGCAGCGAAACTGTGGCAACGGGAGGCTGCATCACGCGGACCCGACCGACCGCAAAACCGTGGCAACTCGAATGCCGCATCGGGCAGGCTGAATTCACCGCGAAACTATCGCGGCAGGAACACGACGCCAATTCGACGGCAAACCTACAGCGAAATCTTCCCGACACAGATGTCCTTGAACATCACCCAGTCGCCCATCAGGCTATAGAGCGGATGCCGGAAGGTTGCCGGCCGGTTCTTCTCGAAGAAGAAATGCCCGACCCAGGCAAAGCCGTATCCGCAAATTACGGCAGCCGGCAGCCATAGCCAGTCACCGGTGGCGAGCGCCATGGCGAGACAGCCAATCACGCCGAGCGAACCCACGAAATGCAGCCGCCGCGATACCGTGTTGCGATGCTCGCTCAGGTAATACGGATAGAACTCCGCGAAACTCGCGAAGTGATCGGTGTGCGCGGTTTGAGCCATCACGGCCTCCGAATGTCGACGCTACTCGATTCCGTGCCCGTCGCTCCCAGATTGTTTCGGCGCGCGCCGGCATGCCGGGAACGCGCTCAAAACAGGACAGGCTTGACCCATTGTGCGGCTATCGGGCCATGCGTGCAACCTGGCCATTCGGCCGATGGCGCGCCTGCGCCGGTGCGGTTATCGTGACGGCTCGCAGCGACTATCGAACGCCGTGTGGAACGCCGTCTCCGGCTTTCGAGGCGAAGCTGAACAGCGCGTCGAGCGTGGCATCGGGCTGCTCGGTCATCAGGGCATGGCCGGCTTCGAGCGTGACAGTGCCGACCGGTACGCCGGCTTGAGAGAGCGCGTCGGCGAGCGCTTTGGCCGCGCGTGGCGGCGTCATCGCGTCGCGCCGGCCCACGATCAATCGCGTCGGGCAACGCACTTCGGCCGCGCGTGTGAGGCCGTCCGCGTAGCTATTGCAGGCGGTGAAGTCGGTGTGGAACAGATGCGGCTCGCCGCTCGCCGAAACACGCTCCATCAGCCGCTGGTTCATGCCGTGCAGCCAGGCGCCAGGGCCGGGGCACGACGGCTTGGCGGCGAACGTCGAATGCGACCATTGATTGACCATGTCGATTGCTTCGGGTTCGCGATGCAGGGCCGCGTCGAGCAAGGCGTCGGAGACGGCCATCGGCACGGCGGTGGCGAGCAGTGCGAGGTGCGTTGCGCGCTCCGGATAGCGCCCGGCGAAGTCGAGTGCAATCAGCGAGCCCATGCTGTGGCCGGCCACGAATGCGCGCTGTACGCCGGCGGCGTCGAGCAGAGCGGCCAGCCAGTCGGCCATTGCTGTCACGGTCGTGAGCGCGGGACCGTCGCTGCGGCAGTGTCCGGGCAGATCGACCGCCAGCACGCCGAAGCCGTGATGCGCGAAGTAACGCGTTTGCAATGCCCACACGCTATGGTCATGCTCTGCGCCGTGGATGAACACGGCCGTTGGTAGGCTACGGTCGAATGGTTTGCCGCCGGTGTACGCGTAGGCGGATTTGCCTTGAACGGTGAAGATCATGCGGACTCCGGGCGGGGTTTGGCCGCATCGGCGGGCGGGGCGGATGGGTCGCCGTGGGCGGGAGCAGCGGCTGAACTGGAGAGGTTGCCTTGGGCCGAAGCAGCGACTGAACTGGGGAGGGTGCCTTGGACCGAAGCAGCGGATGAACTGGGGAAGCTGCCTTGGACCGAAGCAGCGGATGAACTGGAACCGCTGCTTTTTGCCGCACCGGACGGACCGGATGGCCCACTCCCAGGCGCAGTCGCCCCGCTCGCTTTCTGCGCGGCTTTCAGCGCCCGCTTGAGATCGTCGATCAGATCGTCGGGGTCTTCAAGGCCGATAGACAGACGGATCGTGCCTTCAGCGATGCCGGCTGCGGCGAGTGCGGCGGCGTCCATGCGGAAGTGCGTCGTCGAGGCAGGATGGATGACCAGCGAGCGCGCGTCGCCGACGTTGGCGAGATGTGAGAACAGCGAAAGCGCTTCGATAAAGCTGCGCCCGGCGGCGCGGTCGCCGCGCAGATTGAAGCTGAACACCGCGCCCGCACCACGCGGCAGCAGACGCTTCGCGAGCGCATGGTCCGGATGCGACGGCAGTTCCGGGTAGGCGACGGCTTCGACGGCAGGGTGTGCGCACAGAAATTCGACCACCTTGCGCGTATTCGCGACGTGCCGTTCCATGCGTAGCGGCAGCGTCTCGATGCCCTGCAGAAGTTGCCACGCAGCCTGGGGATGCAGGCACGCGCCGAAGTCACGCAGGCCCTCGCGGCGCGCGCGCAGGAGGAATGGCGCGACCGTGCTTTCCTCGGCGAACACCATGCCGTGAAAGCCCTCATACGGCTCGGTAAATTCGGGGAAGCGGCCGGACGCGTTGAAGTCGAAAGTGCCGCCGTCCACGAGTACACCGCCGATCGTGGTGCCGTGGCCGCCGAGGAATTTGGTCGCCGAGTGATAGACGAAGTCGGCGCCATGCTCGAACGGCTTGAGCAGGTAAGGCGTGGTGAAGGTCGAATCGACCAGCAGCGGCACGCGGTGTTCGTGTGCGATCTGCGCCACCGCGGCGATATCGAGCACGTCGAGGCCCGGGTTGCCGAGTGTCTCGCCGAACAGCAGGCGCGTGTTCGGGCGCAGCGCGGCGTGCCACGCGTCGAGGTCACCCGGTTTGACGAACGTCGTCTCGATGCCGAAGCGCCGCAGTGTGTAGTGCAGCAGGTTGTGCGAGCCGCCATACAGGGCGCTGGAGGCGACGATATGGGAACCGGCGCCCATCAACGTGGCGATCGCCAGATGGAGCGCGGCCTGGCCGCTGGCTGTACCGATTGCGCCCGCGCCGTTTTCCAGCGCGGCAACGCGCTCCTCGAACACGGCCACGGTCGGATTCGAGATGCGCGAGTAGACGTGGCCGGCGCGTTCCATATTGAAGAGCGCCGCGGCGTGGTCCGAGTCGCGGAACGAAAACGAGGTAGTCTGGTAAATAGGCGTGGCGCGCGCGCCGGTGGTCGGGTCGGGCGCTGCACCGGCGTGCAGCGCAAGCGTATCGAAACGGTTGGCGGACATCCTGGGCGGCGAAGCCACGGACGGCCTCGCGAAAGGTGAAAGTGGCGGCCATCCTATCACCGGCATGGATCGCTTCAAGCGCGGTTTTCCCGGTGGGAGCGATCTGACCGGTGTTGGATTGACCTTGCAAACGCCCGTTGCGCCTTGGTGGGCGGGCCGCTTTCCTTTTATGGACCTTTCCGCTAGGATCGAAAGTCATTCAGGCAATATCAGCTTAGCGGGTATCACGGAGACAGAACATGCGAGTCAGCGACATTCTTAAAGTCAAAGGCAACACCCTTTTCACGGTCACGCCGGATACCACGCTGCACGACGCAGTCAATACAATGGCCGAGCACGATATCGGCTCGCTGGTCGTGATGGAATATGGCGATCTCGTCGGTATGCTGACATTTCGTGAAATTATTCTGACCTTGAGCAAGCACGGCGGCAGCCTCGGTACCTCCACGATCCGCAAGTTGATGGACGACCATCCGCTGACCTGCACGCCCGAAACGGACGTCAACGAGGTTCGTCGCATGATGCTTGAACACCATGTGCGCTATTTGCCGGTGCTGGAAAGCCGCACGCTGATGGGCGTGATCTCGTTCTACGACGTCGCGAAGGCGGTGGTCGAAGAGCAGGGCTTCGAAAACCGCATGCTCAAGGCCTACATTCGCGACTGGCCGGAAGAACAGCAGGAACAGCAGGCGCCGCGCTAACTAACGCGCGGTGGCTCACCGCGGCGCTCGCGCCGTTGCCGTGAGTCTGAAGATGTGGTCAAGGCGCGCGCGAAAGCGTGCGCTTTTTTTGTGCCCGGTCCTTTCCCCATTGTTGCGCTTTTAGGCCGTTCTCCGAACTTCATGAGCGATCGTCCGTTACCTGCTGCCCGCCGTGCCGCCCGTCCTCACGAGGCGCACGAGTCCCAGTTCCGCCTGCTCGGCCAGCGCCGTTTCGCGCCGTTTTTCTGGACCCAGTTCCTCGGCGCGATGAACGATAACGTTTTCAAGATCGGCTTCACGTCGCTGGTGACGTATCAGGCGGCGCGCTTTTCCGGCGTCGATCCGAAAACGGCCGCGTTCCTGATCTCCGCGATTTTCATTTTGCCGTTCGTGCTGCTGTCGGCCACCTCCGGTCAGATCGCGGACAAATACGACAAGGCGATGCTCACACGCTTCGTCAAGAGCTTCGAAATCGTTGTGATGTTGATCGGCGGCGCGGGTTTCTGGCTGCATAGCGCGCCGCTGCTGTATCTGTGCACGTTTCTGATGGGCGTCCATTCGACCGTGTTCGGACCGGTCAAGTATTCGTACCTGCCGCAGCATCTGTCGAAGTCGGAACTTGTTGGCGGTAACGGAATGGTCGAGATGGGCACCTTCGTTGCGATCCTGATCGGCACGATCATCGGCGGCGTGGGCGCGGGTTTCGTCGAGCATGGCGCCGTGGTGCTGGCCTGCGCATGTGTCGGGATTGCGTTGGTGGGGCGCCTTGTGTCGAACTTCGTGCCGGTCACGGCGGCGCCGCAGCCGGATCTGCGCATCAACTGGAATCCGTTCAGCGAGACGTGGCGCAACCTGAAACTCGCGCGCGAAAACCGTACGGTGTTTTTGAGCCTGCTGGGGATTTCCTGGCTGTGGTTCGTCGGCGCGACCTTTCTGTCTTCGTTTTTCAGCTTCGCGAAAAATGTACTGTCCGCCGACCCGGACGTCGTGACCGTGCTGCTCGGTACGTTCTCGATCGGCATCGGTTTGGGTTCGCTGCTGTGCGAAAAGCTCTCGAAGCGGCGCATCGAAATCGGTCTCGTGCCACTCGGCTCGATCGGCATGAGCGTGTTCGCGATCGATCTGTTTTTCGCAAGCCATGCGCTGCCCGCAGCGGGGCATCTGTTGAGCGTCGGCGAATTCCTCGTGCGGCCTGCCCATTGGCGCGTGCTGGCCGATCTGTTCCTGGTGGCCATGTTCGGCGGCTTCTACAGCGTGCCGCTCTATGCGCTGATTCAGAGCCGCAGCCAGCCGACCCACCGCGCGCGCATCATCGCCGCGAACAATATTCTGAATTCGCTGTTCATGATCGTCTCGGCGTTGATGGCGATGGGGCTGACCGCGGCGGGTTTCAGCATTCCGGCGATTTTCCTCGTGACCGCGCTGCTGAACATTGTCGTCGCGACCTACATTTATTCGCTCGTGCCGGAGTTTTTGCTGCGTTTTATCGCCTGGGTGCTGGTGCATACGTTCTACCGGATTCGTCTGGTTCATGCCGAACGGATTCCGGAAGAGGGCGCGGCCGTGCTGGTGTGCAACCACGTGAGCTTCGTCGATGCGATCGTCATCATGGCCGAGAGCCCGCGGCCGATCCGTTTCGTGATGGATCATCAGATCTTCAAGACGCCGTTCGCCGGCTGGGTGTTCCGGCAGGCGAAGGCGATTCCCATCGCACCCGCCCATCAGGATCCGGAACTGCTGACGCGTGCCTATGAGCGCTGCGCAGAGGCGCTTGCCGAGGGCGACCTGGTCTGTATCTTCCCGGAAGGCAAGCTGACGAAGACCGGCGAGATGAATCCGTTCCGCCACGGCGTGACCGAGATCATCCGCCGCACGCCGGCGCCGGTGATACCGATGGCGCTGCGCGGGCTGTGGGGCAGCGTGTTTTCGCGCGCCAACGACGCGCGCTGGCCGCGGCCGATCCAGAAGGGCGTGATGAGCCGGCTGACGTTGGCGGTGGGTGAGCCGATCGAGCCAGCTGAGGCGTCGCCGGAGGTACTGCAGCAGATCGTTACGGAGTTGCGGGGAGCGCGGAAATAGAGCGGCCGGATAACGGCCTGCCGATTGGGTCCGTAGCGCAAGCCGCGGCGTGATGGAATTCGCGGTCGGATCCAGCTGCGGCAGGAATTTCCGCGCTTCCGCCTGCGGCCATACTCCCGTCAGAGACTTGTCCGGAAGGCATAGACCGTTGTGCACGGCGGCCCTAGCCCCTTGAGGGCTGGCATAATAGTGCCTTCCCCGCATTTCTTTGGACGACGCCCATGTCCGGCAACACGCTCGGTACGCTTTTCACTGTCACGACCTTCGGCGAATCGCATGGTCCCGCTATCGGCTGCGTGATCGACGGCTGCCCGCCGGGCATGGCACTTGGCGAAGCCGATATCCAGCTTGAACTCGACCGCCGCAAGCCGGGCACGTCGCGCCACGTCACGCAGCGTCAGGAAGAAGACAAGGTCGAGATTCTGTCGGGCGTGTTCGAAGGCCAGACCACCGGCGCGCCGATCGCGCTCCTGATCCGCAATACGGACCAGCGCAGCAAAGACTACGGCAACATCGCCGACACCTTCCGCCCCGGCCACGCGGACTACACCTACTGGCAGAAATACGGCATTCGCGACTATCGCGGCGGCGGCCGTTCGTCGGCTCGTCTGACGGCGCCGACGGTGGCGGCCGGCGCGGTGGCGAAGAAATGGCTGCGCGAAAAATTCGGTACCGAGATCCGCGGCTACATGGGGGCGCTCGGCGAGATCGACGTGCCGTTCGTCGACTGGGTACACGTGCGTGAGAACCCGTTCTTCGTGCCCAATGCAGACATCGTGCCGCAGCTCGAAGAGTACATGGACGCGCTGCGTAAAGACGGGGACTCCATCGGCGCGCGCATCAACGTCGTGGCTTCCGGCGTGCCGGTCGGACTCGGCGAGCCGCTGTTCGATCGCCTCGACGCGGACATCGCGCACGCCATGATGGGCATCAATGCGGTGAAGGGCGTCGAGATCGGTGCCGGATTCGCCAGCGTCGCGCAACGCGGTTCGGTGCACGGCGACGAACTGACGCCGGAGGGCTTCGTCGGCAATCACGCGGGTGGCGTGCTCGGTGGCATTTCGACCGGGCAGGACATCACGGTGTCCATCGCGATCAAGCCGACTTCGAGCATCCGTACGCCGCGCCGCTCGATCGACAAAGCGGGACAGCCGGCCATCGTCGAAACGTTCGGGCGTCATGACCCGTGCGTCGGCATCCGTGCTACGCCGATCGCCGAATCCATGCTCGCGCTGGTGCTGATCGACCACGCGCTGCGCCACCGTGCGCAATGCGGCGATGTCTCCGTGAGCACACCGAAGATTGCGGCGAGCGCGCCGTAAAGGGCACTCTCTGAGCGTCTTCGTACTGCGCGCGCAGCATCGTCTCAATGACCGATACGAACATCGAGCCGGCAGATAAGAATCTCGCGGACCTGCGTGCGCGTGCTGCCGCGCCGCATGCCGGCGCGGCAGATTGTCTTGCATTCGGACAAACGCTATTGCAATACGCCGGCCGCGACAAAGGCCACCGGCGCGAAGCGCTTGCAGCGCTGGTGCGCGCCTATCAGCTCGATTCCTCCTGCGAACCCACGCTGCTTCACACGATTGCGCAGACGGCGTTCATCGTGCGCAATTGGGCACTCGTCGACTCCGCCACGGCGCTGCTTCTCGAACGAAACAACGAAGACGCCAACGCGCTGATCTGGCGCGCCGCCGCCGTGCAACAGCGCAACGACTTCGACACGGCTGAGCGACTACTGCGTGAAGCGGTGCGTGTTGTTCCCGGCAATCCGGTGGCGCTTCACAAGCTCGCTTTGTGCATCAAGGAGCAGGCGCGGTTTGCTGAAGCGGAAGCGTTGCTCAGGCAAGTGCTGGAGTTGTCGCCGAATAACGCGCATGCGCAGTTCGATCTGTCGGAACTCGAAATCCGCACAGGGCGTTTCACCGACGGCTGGGTGCACTACGAATCGCGCGTCGCGTTCGGCGACGATCTGAATAACGCGCAGCATGCGCTCGCTGCGATCAGCGCGCATTGGCAGGGCGAATCGCTGGGAGGCAAAACGCTGATCGTGTACGGCGAGCAAGGCAACGGTGATTGCCTTTGGGCGGTACGCTTTTTGCCGTTGCTGGCCGAGCGGGCGCGACGCGAGGGCGGCCGGGTGATTTTCGGTCACGATGGGCCGTTGCGGCATCTGTTCGAACGGATGCTGCCTGCTGACCTGCCGCTCGAAACCAGCCTTGAGACGCGGCCTGATTTTCATTGTGGGTTGATGAGCTTACCGCTGCGGCTTGGTGTTTTCGATGCCACAGGGTGGGGTGCGCCGTATCTGAGCGCCGAGCCCGCGCTTGTGCAGGCATGGCGCGAGCGGGTTCATGCGCACACGGCCGGCCGGCCCGGCAATCGAAAAGTCGGTCTGGTGTGGAACGGCAATCCGGAGCATATCCGCGACATGCGGCGCTCGGTGCCTGTCGGGCAGTTCGAGCCGCTATTGAGCGTGCCGGGCGTGACGTGGTTTGCGTTGTCGCCAGGGCGCAGCGAGACCGTCGCGCAGTGGCGGGCCAAAAGTCTCGACGTTGTCGATTTGACCCACCATTTTCAGTCCGGATTCGACGACGTCGCTGCGTTGCTGGCGAATCTGGATCTGGTCGTCACGATTGATAGCGGGCCGGCGCATCTGGCCGGGGCGCTAGGCGTGCCGACGTGTTTAATGATCGACCACGTGTCGGCATGGTTTTGGGGCGATGAATCGCGCACCACGGCCTGGTACGATTCTATTGAGCTCTTTCGACAGCCTGAGATTGGCGCGTGGGCGCCTGTGCTGGCTAAAGTGCGAGAGCGGATTGAAATGATGCGGGGCGTTTGAGCTCTTTGCTTAGCGGGCGTTGTTGGCAATACGGTTGCAGCGGATGCCTCGTTATCTTTTGCCTGCTCGGAACGATTTGACTGCGTGCCGCACGCGGGCAGACAAACAAGCTCCGCGCACGGCAATCAAACACCGAATCACATATTCGGATAGTTAGGCCCACCGCCGCCCTCAGGCGTCACCCAGACGATGTTCTGCGTCGGGTCCTTGATGTCGCAGGTCTTGCAATGCACGCAGTTCTGCGCATTGATCACCAGACGCTCGCTGCCGTCGTCGTTCTTCACGAACTCATACACCGCGGCCGGGCAATAACGCGATTCCGGACCGGCATAGGTCTGCCAGTTC
>NZ_DASRSY010000242.1:0-7660 GCF_035656215.1 Paraburkholderia sp. | reverse complement strand
CTTTTCGCTCACCGCTCGCACCGCCAGATTGTCCGGCATGCTTGACCGTCGGCGCCGTCTGAAGGTTTAGGGCGAGTCAACCGGAGGAACCGCCGTGAAAAGTCTCCTGAACCGCCGCAGCGTGCTGGCCGGCCCATCGCATCTCGTGCAGGTTGCGCGAGAGAACGCCGCCGATACCGTCTCGCCCGACGACAGCGAGGAAGCGGCGCTGGCCGCGACCGCCGGCGTCACACCCACCGCCGCTGCTGCGCCCATCCCGGCTGCTGAGCCGGCGCGGCCGGTGACGACGCTACGGCCGGTGCCGGTGGTACCCTCCCAGGTCAGCGCGCGCGGCGTGCAGATGGCCGACACCGCCGAAATCGAATGGCTCGCCGAAGAAGAAGCGCTGACGCCGTTCCGCGTGTTCCGCAGCTTCGCCTATTCGGTGAGCCTGCTTTTTCACGCGAAGGAACTGGCGTACTACGTCGCGCTGTATCAGGACGGTTCGCTGTGGCGCGCGCTCAAAGCCGCGGACCTCGAAGCCGCCGAAACGGCCTTCCATCACTTCGAGGAACAGGCGACACGGCTCTCGGACGGCGAAACGCGCCGCGCGCAACTCGAGGCGCAAAACGAACAGCTTGCGCGCATGATCGCGCGCTCCGAGGCGCAGGCCGAACGGCTGCGCACGGATCTGCAACGGCGCGGCGCGCAGGAACAGACAGTATCGAACCGTCAGCATCAGTTGCACAAGGAGGTGTCGCAACTGGAGGCGCAACGCGTGGCCGCGCAGGCGCATCTGAACAAGGCGCATCGGCAGATTCATCAACTCAATCTGACCAGCAACGAAGGGATTCCGCATTTGCCGAATCGTTGAATCGTGCCTTGAAATCGAGCTTACGGCCCAGCAGCGCCGTAAACGACAAAACGCCGCCCGGCAATCCGGTCGGCGTTTTTTTATTACCCGCCGCCTGTCAGCCAGGCGGCGTTTGCATCAGCTTCGGCGCAAATTAGTTGCCGAAGTAAACCGAGTTACGGTCGTTGCCGCTCACCGGACGGCCAGCTTGCGAGCTGCCGGCGATCGGTGCGCCGTAGCCGCTGTTCACAGCTTGAGCGGTGCCGTTCTGTGCATCGACACGTGCTTGTGCGGCCTGAATGTTAGCCGGATAGTTGATCTGATCGCTGATCGGGTTGTAGCCGGCCTTTTCAAGTTGCACGAGTTGGGCGTGGACTTCAGCGCGCGTAACCGGCTGGTTCGATTGAGCAAACGAAGCAACAGGAGCGACCAGAGCGGCGGCGACGACAACTGCAGAGATAAGGGTCTTCATGATGTAAACCTCCAGAACTTGTTTTTAATTCGCTTTGGGCTCGTTGTCCCGTAGCGCATAAGTAGAAGTTTAGGAGCGTCGACACCTAGGGGAAACCCCTAAAACGACGAAACTCTATTTCGATTTCCGCAACAGTAAGCGACTTGGCCGCCCCGCTATGCTATTTGCCTAATAGCTTTGAGCAATAATTGCCCGTCTCGATTTCAATCGGTCGCGTCGCCCGGCGCGCCTTGTGGCAAGCGCACATCGGGCCACGGTTCAAACGCCTAGCTCCAGTTCGCGTGGAAGCTGCCCGGCTTGTCGACACGCTCGAACGTATGCGCGCCGAAGAAATCGCGCTGTGCCTGCACGAGATTCGCCGGCAGGCGTTCCGAACGATATGCATCGAAATACGCCACGGCCGATGCGAATGCCGGCACCGGCACGCCCGCATTGATGGCGGCAATCACCACCTCGCGCAATGCCGACTGATAGTTCTTCGCGATGTCGCGGAAGTACGGATCGAGCAGCAGATTGGCGATCGCCTTGTCTTTCGAATAGGCGTCCGTGATCTTCTGCAGGAAGCGGGCGCGGATGATACAGCCGGCGCGGAAAATCTTCGCGATCGTGCCGTAGTCCAGATCCCACTTATATTCTTCCGACGCCGCCCGCAATTGCGCGAAGCCTTGCGCGTACGAAATCACCTTGCTGAAGTACAGGGCACGGCGCACCGACTCGATGAACGCGTCGCGCTCGGCACCCAGCGGCTTGGCCGCAGGCCCTTCCAGCACCTTGCTTGCGGCCACGCGCTGCGTCTTCAGCGACGACAGCACGCGCGCGAACACGGCTTCCGTGATCAGCGGCAGCGGCGCGCCGAGGTCGAGCGCGTTCTGGCTGGTCCACTTGCCCGTGCCTTTCTGCGCCGCGCGATCCAGGATCACGTCGACCAGGTCCTTACCGGTTTCCTCGTCTTTCTTGCCGAAAATCTTCGAAGTAATTTCGATCAGATAGCTGTCGAGTTCACCCTGATTCCAGTCGGTATAGACCTTGCCCAACTCTTCGTTCGACAGACCGACGACCTGCTTGAGCACTGCGTAGCTCTCTGCGATCAGCTGCATGTCGCCGTATTCAATGCCGTTGTGCACCATCTTCACGAAGTGGCCCGCACCGTCCGGCCCCATGTACGCAACGCACGGTTCGCCGTCCGGCGCTTTGGCGGCAATTTCAGTGAGGATCGGTGCAACCAGGTCATAGGCGTCGCGCTGACCGCCCGGCATGATCGACGGGCCTTTCAGTGCGCCTTCCTCGCCGCCCGACACCCCCGTGCCGATGAAATGCAGGCCGGCTTTTGCCAGTTCCTGATTGCGACGGATGGTGTCGGTGAAATGCGTATTGCCGCCGTCGATCAGGATGTCGCCCTTGTCCAGCAGCGGCTTGAGCGACGCGATAGTGGCGTCGGTCGGCTCGCCTGCCTTGACCATCAGCAGAATGCGGCGCGGTTTTTCCAGCGACTCCACGAACTCTTCCAGCGTGAAGGCCGGCACCAGCTTCTTGTCCGGATATTCGGCGATGAGTTCGTCGGTTTTCTCACGGCTACGGTTGAATACCGACACCGCGTGGCCGCGGCTTTCGATGTTGAGCGCCAGATTGCGGCCCATGACCGCCAGCCCCACCACGCCGATTGCCTGTTTGCCCATGTGAATTCTCCAGAGTCCAATGAATGTCGAGACGCCGCGCCGGAAGGAACGTCGGCGGGACGTCGAGGGTGAAAGGATAAAAGAAATGCCGGCTTGCCGCTCGCTGACGCGCAAGGAGCGGGGCTTCCGCCGCATGCGGTGCCTCGCTAGATACTTTATGCGGCGCCTCGTGATGCGCTTTATGACGCACCGCACGACGCCACTCAGGCACCTAGCACAGCCGAACGTCTGTCAGACCCGTGCGATGTCCGGGCGTTTCCTGAAAACCAGGCTGAAATTATTCGCCGGCATCGAGATCGGCTCGTCGCACACGAATCCGACCGATGCGCCTAACGCTACCACGGCTTCCATGTCGCGCACGCCCCACGCGGGGTCGCGGCTGCGCAATTGTTGATCGAACGCGTCGTTGCTCGGCGAAGTCTGCGCGCCGCCCCGTTTGTAAGGACCGTACAGATACAGTACACCGCCATCGGCAAGACGACGGCTCGCGCCGGCGAACAGCGCCTGCGTCGCGCTCCACGGCGAGATGTGAATCATGTTGATACAGACTACGGCGTCGAGCTTATCGAGCGTATGCAGCGTTTGCACGCCCCAATCCTCCTGATGCACATCGAGGGCGAGTGGTGCACGCACGTTCGCCAGCCCTTCGTGCGCGATCCACGCGACAATCGACGCACGCGCATCCGCATCGAGATCGCTCGGTTGCCAGTCAAGCCCAGGCATCGCGCGGGCAAAGCAGATAGCGTGCTGTCCCGTGCCGCTCGCGATTTCCAGCACGCGGCCGGTGGTGGGCAGCACCTCGCGCAATACAGCAAGGATCGGTTCGCGATTGCGTTCCGCTGACGGCGAGCGTTGTCGCAGCGCCGGATGGGAATCAGTCATGTTCACTTTGTTTCAGTACAGGGCCGTGCGCACGCGTTCGGCGAGTTCACGGTCGTAGGTCGCGGCGTCGAAACTCGCGCCATTGATGCGCCGATGGATCTCGCCCGCACTCGGCAGGCGCGAGCGTTCGACATGACGCGTCGGATCCCACAGCTTCGAGCGCACCAGCGCCTTCGAGCAATGAAAGTACACCGCATCGACGTCGATCAGCAGCACAGTGCGCGGCGGTTTACCTTCGACGGCGAAACTGTCCAGCAATTCCGGATCGTTGGAAATACGGCCGCGGCCGTTCACGCGCAAACTTTCGCCGACGCCCGGAATGACGAACAGCAGCGCCAGATGCGGCTCGGCGATGATATTGCGCAGACTGTCGATGCGATTGTTGCCGATGCGGTCCGGCAGCGCGAGCGTGCGTTCGTCGATCACACGCACGAAGCCCGGCGCGTCGCCGCGCGGTGAACAGTCGAGGCCTTCGGGACCGGCGGTAGCGAGCACAACGAAGGGCGCGACTTCGATGAACGCGCGATAGTCTTCGTTGACGTAGGGAATTTCTTTGCGCACTGCCCGCTCGTGGGGCTGACCGTAGATTGCTTCGAGCTGTTCGATCGTCGTCAACATCGGCGGACCTTTTGTGTGGCGGTTGCTTTTAGTGAGGGCGGTGCTGCGTGGAGCGAGATTCGGACTGGGATTATCGGCGATTTACGCGGACCGCGCGTGGCTCGGGCAACTCGGGCGACCGGTTCGGGCGGCCTGTTCAGCCCAACGCAAGACGGCCCGCCAGCGCGGTCAGCGTATCGGCACAGGGCGCGGCGATTTTCAGCGACAGCAACGCATCCGCGCGCGTGCGCCCCAGATTGATCGCGACGATCGGCTTACCCTGCTTCTGCGCCCACACGCAGAAGCGGTAGCCCGAATAGACCATCAGCGAGGAGCCGACCACCAGCACCGCATCCGCCGCGTCGAGCGCATGCGAAGCCGCTTCGACACGCTCGCGCGGCACGCTTTCGCCGAAGAACACCACTGCGGGTTTCAGCAACCCGCCGCAATTCGTGCACGCCGGAATGCGGAAAGATTCGAGATCATGCCACTCCAGATGCGCGTCGCCGTCGGCGGCGGTTTCGGCGGTGACGTTCAGCAACGCGGGATTGTCGGCTTCGAGCGTCTGCTGGATCGACGCACGCGAATGCTGCATTCCGCAGTCCAGACACGTCACGCCGTCAATGCCGCCATGCAGTTCGATCACCTCGCGGCTGCCCGCCCGCTGATGCAAACCGTCGACGTTCTGCGTGACGAGCGTCGGCACATGGCCCACTGCCTCGAGCCGCGCCAATGCGACATGCGCGGCATTCGGCTGCGCATCGGCCACTACCGGCCAACCGACCATGCTGCGAGCCCAATAGCGCTGGCGCATCGCCATCGTGCCGAGAAATTCCTGCAGGGTGATCGGCGGCGAACGCTTCCATTCGCCGTTGTCGTCGCGATAGCCTGGAATACCGGAGTCGGTGCTGATGCCCGCGCCGGTCAGCACGAACAGACGCGGATAACGCTGCACGAACGTATGCAGATCGTCCAGCGTGTGCGATTCGTTGAAGGGTTCGATGTGCGCGGGCGGAAGGTCGGTCATGACGGAGACGTTGTATGGCTGTGGCCTTGGCGTAAAACCGGAAACGCCGTTCAGCGGCGCGTGCGCGCTTTGCTCTGCCGTGCATGCACCGTTCGTGCCGTTCGCGCCTTCAGCGCCGCCTGCCGCGCTTGCCACTCGGCGAGCGCTGACTGATAGCGCTCGAGTGCTTCATCGTAGAGATCGAAGACACACGGATTGCAGCCGCTATGACAACAATCGTCGAGGTCGGGCTGCACGGGCGGCACCGGCTGCGGGTCGTCCTTGGGTGTGGCTCGGGGCACGGCGAATGGCTTTTTGCGAAAACGCGGAAGCACTCAGTATAATTTGATCTCCCGCGCTACGCGTGGCGGCGGCTCGCGACCTAAGCCCGCGCGTTCCATTCCCGTCCTAACCGTTTCCTTCAACCCGCCCATGCGACGATGCCCGGCGCCGCGCTCAGCCCCTGCCGACGAACGGCATCTTGCTCGCCATGATGGTCATGAACTGCACATTCGCCGACAGCGGCAATTCCGCCATATGCAGCACCGCGTCGGCGACGTGCTGCACGTCCATCAACGGCTCGACCGCGATTTCGCCATTCGCCTGCGGCACGCCGCGCGCCATCCGCTCGGCCATTTCCGTCGCGGCATTGCCGATGTCGATCTGCCCGCAGACGATGTCGTATTTGCGACCGTCGAGCGAAACCGCTTTCGTCATACCGGTAATCGCGTGCTTGGTCGCCGTGTAGGCGATGCTGTTCGGCCGCGGCGCATGCGCGGAAATCGATCCATTGTTGATGATGCGGCCGCCCCGTGGCGTCTGCTTTTTCATCAGACCGAAGGCGGCACGTGTGCAGAGAAATACGCCGGTGAGATTGGTGTCGACCACCGAGCGCCATTCGTCGATAGCGAGTTCGTCGATATCCACAGGCGAGCCGTTGCGGCCCGCGTTATTGAACAGCACGTCGAGCCGGCCTAGCCGCGCGCGGATCGTGTCGAACAGCGCGGCGACGCTATCGGCGTCCGTCACGTCGCAGGCCACGGCGAGTGCGTCGCCGCCGAGTTCCCGTGCTTCTTCGACCACGGCGTCGAGCGGCGCCTGGCGACGGCCCGCGAGTACGACGCTATAACCATGCTCCAGCAGCTTGAGCGCACAGGCTCGACCGATGCCGCTGCCCGCGCCCGTCACCAGCGCGACTTTCCTGATTCCCGTTCCTGTCACAGTGCGTCTCCTGCTCCGTTTTTTGGCCTTAGCACCATACAACAGCCGATCGCCCATCACAAACGCAACGTCGCGGCCGCCATCGCGAAGCATAACGTCTTTCAGCGTGCTTTCATTACTTATGGTTACCCTTCGCAACAGCGTCGAACGACGCATCAATGGTATCGTTTGCTGTTGCGCGTTACGCGCGATTCAAGGCCTTCCCAGGACGGAGGAAGGAAGACAGGAAGCACGCATTATGAAACTCTCCACGCCGCCGCAGGGCGCCCGGTCGGCGCCACAACGCCGCTGGCCGCGCACCGGCTATCCCGCGATGCTCACGGCCACCGCCGCCTGGCACATTTTCGTGCTGGCCGGATGGCTGCTGACGCCCGCCGCATGGCCGTGGTGGCTGGCCGGGATCTTCGCGAATCACGCTATTTTCACGGTGGCCGGCCTGTTGCCGCGCACTTCGCTGCTGGGCCCGAACTGGACGCGCCTGCCAGAAGGTGCGCTTAACGCAGACGCGATCGCACTGACCATCGACGACGGTCCCGACCCGGTCGTCACACCGCAAGTGCTCGATCTGCTCGACGCTTTCGCTGTGCGCGCCACCTTCTTCTGTATCGGCGCGAAAGCGCAGCGCTATCCGGATCTCACACGCGAAATCGTCGCGCGCGGCCATATGCTCGAAAACCATTCGCAGGTTCACGTGCATACGTTTTCGATCACGTTCCCGGGCGCACTCACACGCGAGATCGACGCTGCGCAGCGCACCTTCGAGTCATTGAGCGGTGAGCGGCCCATGTTCTTCCGCGCGCCGGCGGGGTTGCGCAACATCTTTCTCGAGCCCGTGCTGCGCAAACTCGATTTGCGGCTCGCGGCGTGGACGCGGCGCGGCTACGACACGCGCGAGCGCGATCCGCAGGTGGTGACGCAGCGACTGCTCGACGGCCTTGCCCCGCGCGACATTCTGCTGCTGCACGACGGCAATG
>NZ_DASRSY010000241.1:0-31291 GCF_035656215.1 Paraburkholderia sp. | reverse complement strand
GACCGTTTCTATCGCATCGATCCGTCGCGCAGTTCCTTGCCTTCGTCCGGATCGTCGCAGGGGTCCACCGGTTCGACGGGGCTCGGGCTTGCTATCGTCCGCACGATCATGGAGTTGCATGGCGGCACGGTGCATGCCGAGAGCGACGCGCAGAGCACGCGGTTCGTTCTTACGTTCCGGCGGGTTTAAGGGCTGCGCGAGGGGCGGGCGCAGTAGCGAGTGTGGTGCCGGATTGAGCAGCGGATGGGGTGACGGGACCAGTCGCGTTCGCCGTAGCTGCCACACCCGGCGTCGCCGCACCCTCTCCTTGGCCATTCCACGTCCCGCCCAACGCCTTCAACAACAGCACGCTCGATTCCAACTGCCGCGCGGCGATCTGATCTGCCGTGCGCTGGTTCGTCAGCGCGATCGTCTGCGCGGTCACCACGTCGAGATAACTGACCGCGCCCGCATTGAAGCGGTTTGTCGTGAGCCGCAACGACAGATCCGCGGCCGTGGTCGCGCGCTGCTGGCTGGTGGCTTCGTCGGCGAGCGAATGCAGGGCGGACAAGTTGTCCTCGACCTGCTGGAAGGCCACCAGCACCGATTGCCGGTAATCCGCGACCGCGCCGTCGTACTGTGCCGTCGCGCCATGCAGGCTGGCCGTACGCTTGCCGCCGTCGAACAACGTGCCGACAAGCTGCGGGCCGAGCGACCAGAACAGACTCGGCGCACTGAGCCACGGCGCGAAGAATGTGCTTTCCAGCCCGGCGCTGGCTGACAACACCAGATCGGGGAAGAACGCCGCGTGCGCCACGCCGATCTGCGCATTCGCCGACGCCACACGCCGTTCGGCGGCGGCGATATCCGGACGCCGTTCAAGCAGTTGCGACGGCAGGCCGATGGGAATCGTTGGCGCTGTCGCCGCCGAGCCGTTCGGCGCCAGCGTGAAGGTCGAGGCCGGCTCGCCGATCAGGGTCGCAATCGCGTGCTGCATCTGCGCGCGCGTAACGTCGATATCGGTATCTTGCGTGCGCGTCGCTTCGAGTTGAGTGGTGGCCTGAGCGACCGCGGAGGCATCGATCGCGCCGTCTTTCAATTGCTGCTGCAGGAGTTTCAAGGCGGCGGCGTAGGCGGTCACGCTGTCGTCGAGCAGCTTCTTCTGCGTGTCGAGCGAACGCAGGGAAAAATAGTCGACAGCGAGGTCGGCGCTCATCGACAAGCGTACTGCTTCGAGATCCGCCGCACTCGCCGCGGCATCGGCTTGCGCGCCGGTCACGGTGTCGCGTATGCGTCCGAACAGGTCCGGTTCCCAGCTCGCGGACACGCCCGCCGAATAATCCGGGACGGTCTTGCCCGCGAGCGATTTCCCCTCAACGTTCTGCGAGGTTCGCGAGCGATCCTGGGCGACGCCTGCGGTAATGGTGGGGAAAAAACCGGCGCGCTGATAATCCACCATCGAACGTGCCTGCTGCACCTGTGCAACCGCCTTGCGCACGGTCTGATTCGAGACGTCGACGCGCGCCTCGAGTTGATTCAGCACGGGATCGTTGAAGATCGTCCACCAGGGGCCGCGCGGTGCTGTGTCGGCAGGTGCCGCCTGCGCCCAGCCGGGTGCGGCGCCCGCGTACTGCGCGGGAATCTCTGCGGTTGGCCGCTGGTAAGGCGGCAACGTCGAGCAGGCGCTTAGCAGCGCGCCGATCAACGTAGCGGCAATGGAACGGCGCAGCAAAAGGCGTGAAGGAGGCAGTGTGAACATCGGCAAATCCTTTCGATGACAGGCGCTCAGCCGTGCGCGGCCGGCGCGATCTGCACGGCCTGGCCAGTGCTTAGCGAATCGCCGGGGTTGTCGATCACGCGGTCTGTGGCCGCGAGGCCCGTGGTGATCTCCACATGCGTGCCGAAATCGCGGCCGATGTGCACGGTCTTGAGCACCGCACGGCCGTTGCCGTCGACCACGGCGACCGTCACGCCATCCGGGCGAAAGAGCAGGGCGCTGACCGGCAGATCGAGTGCCGGGGTGGTCGACTGCAACTGCAGATGCACCTGCGCGTAGGCGCCTGGCATCAGCGTGCCGTCCTTGTTATCGACGTCGACCTCGACGCGCAGCGTGCGGCTCGACGGATCGATCGAGCCGGTGGTCCGCGCCACCTTTGCCGCGATGTGCCGCCCGGGATACTGCTGGGCGGTCAGATACACCCCGGTGTCGGGCGTGACGTAGGGCGCGTCGTTCTGCGGTACGTCGACGAACACGCGCAGCACGCCGGTCTGCTGGATATGAAACAGCTCGCCCGACATACCCGACGTGCCGGGTGTGCCGCCCGCCGTCACGAGTGCGCCGACATCGACATTGCGTGCGGTAATCGTGCCGTCGAACGGTGCGGTGATCTTTTCATACGACACCAGCTCGGCCAGATGCGCGACATTGGCCTGCGCCGAGGCCAGCATCGCGCGACGCGCTTCCATGTCGCTGACTTTCGTATCCGCATCCTGTTGCGCGACCGATTGGGTTTTCAGCATCTCCTGCCAGCGCTGCGCGGTGGTCTTCGCGAAGTCGAAGTTGGCTTGCGCAGTGGCTTCGTCAGCACGGGCCTGGCGCAGTTGGGCATCCAGATCGGGCGCGTTGATCGTGGCAAGCGTCTGGCCGTTTTTTACCTGGGCGCCGATGTCGCTGTTCCAGTGCGCGAGGTAACCACTCGTGCGCGCATAGATCGACGCTTCGGCGAACGACGTCACCGAGCCGGGCAACAGCAGTTCGTGGACGGCCGGCGCGGGACGCGGCGTGACCACGGAAACGCTGAGCATGCTTTGCGCTTGTGTCTGTTGCGTCAGCGCGGCGCTCGCGTGCAGACGCGGCACGATGCCGACGATCAGTAGCGCCGCGGCGAGGCCGGACAATGCGAATGGCCAGAGACGGCGGCGCGGCTTCGGGCCTGCTGTTGTCGTCTCTGCGGAGCGTGCAGTCCCGGTCTTATCGGCATGGAGGTTTTCCTTGCCGCTCGCGGGCTGAGCCGACCAAGCCGCTTGAGCGGTCTCGGCGGCCTGTTCAGACATGTCGCCGCGATCAGGCGGAAGTGATGGATTGTTCATGAGCAGGCTCTCGTCGGAGTCAATGTGTGCGGGCGGGAACGCCGGCTTCTTGTGTGTCGGTGCGCGCGGCGCGGCGCTTGTCGAGCCAGGCATGCACCATCCCGTAGACGACCGGGACAAAGAGCAGCGTGGACACGGTGCCAAGCGCCAGGCCGCCGATCACCGCGCGGCCGAGCGGCGCGTTCTGTTCGCCGCCGTCGCCAAGGCCGAGTGCCATCGGCAGCATGCCGATCAGCATGGCGAGCGCGGTCATCAGCACCGGACGGAAGCGGCTGAAACCCGCTTCGAGCGCAGCCTGCAACGATGGCTTGCCGGCGTGGTGGAATTCACGCGCGGTGTTGATCACGAGAATGCTGTTGGCCGTGGCAATGCCGATGCACAGAATGGTGCCGGTCAGTGCCGGCACGCTCAGGCTCGTGCCGGTGCTGAACAACATCCACGCGATGCCCGCGAGCGAGCCCGGCAGGCCGCTGATGATGATGAACGGATCGAGCCACGACTGGAAATTGACAACCATCAGCAGATAGACGAGAGCGATCGCGAACACGAGACCGCTTGCGAGGCCGCTGAACGAGTCGTGCATCGCCTGCACCTGGCCGCGCATCACGATCGATGCGCCCGGCGGCAATTGCGGCCGGATCTGATCGACGAGCCGGGTCACGTCGGCCGCCACACCGCCAAGGTCACGCCCTTGAACCGATGCAAAAATATCGAGGACCGGCTGCACGTTGTAGTGCGAGACGACGGCTTGCTGGGTGCCGCGCGTCAGCGTGCTCAGCGCGCCGAGCAGGTTCTGCGGCGCGGGGCCGTTGCCGTTCGCCGCAACGGACGCGTTCATTGCGCCGGTACCCGTACCGCCATTCTCTGCAACCGGGATGTTGGCGAGCGATTGCAGCGAATTGATGTCGTACTGCGGCATCATCGCCATCAGCGGATAGCTGACGCCGTTGCGCGGATCGAGCCAGAAATTCGGCGAGGTCTGCGAACTGCCGGAGAGCGCGATCAGCAGGTTCTGCGACACGTCACGCTGCAACAAGCCGGCCTGAATCGCCCGTGTGCGGTCGACATTCACGTTGATTGCGGGCGCATCGCCCGGCTGCTGGATTCGCGCATCGACGAGACCGCGCACGCCGCGCAGTTCTTCGAGCAAGCGGTTCGCGACCACGCGGTTAGCGTCGAGCTTGTTGCCCACGATCTGGATATCGATCGGTGCCGGCAAACCGAAGTTGAGAATCTGGCTAACGATGTCGGCGGGCAGAAAGGCAAACGTGACGCCGGGGAAATCCTTGGATAACGTCGTGCGCAATGTCGCCACATAGGCAGCGGTGGGTTTGTGTTTTTCCGCGAGGGTGATCATCACGTCGGCGTCTTCCGGGCCGATCGGGTCCGACGAGTCGTAGGTCAGATTGATGCCGCTCACCGGCACGCCGATGTTGTCGAGCATGGCGGCCAGTTCCTGCTTCGGAATCACACTGCGCACCTTGGCTTCGACTTCGTCGGTGATGCGCGCGGTGTCTTCAATACGCGTGCCGGTGGGCGCACGTAGATGCAGGCGGATTTCGCCGGTATCGACAGCCGGGAAAAAGTCCCGGCCGGCGAACGGTACCAATGCGAGCGAGCCAATACACAACACCAGGAAGATGACGATGAATCGGCGCGGGCTCGCAATTGCACTGGCAAGCACGCCGCGATAACCTTCGCGCAGGCGTTCGAAGCGATGTTCGAAACCGGTTTGGAAGCGGATCAACCGCGCAATCGGTCCGTTACCCGTGACCGGCGCATTGCTGCGCGCACGCAT
Source organism: Paraburkholderia sp. (assembly GCF_035656215.1). Classification (GTDB taxonomy): domain Bacteria; phylum Pseudomonadota; class Gammaproteobacteria; order Burkholderiales; family Burkholderiaceae; genus Paraburkholderia. Next base: position 26,424 of record NZ_DASRSY010000241.1, on the reverse strand, counting down.
CAGGTACATCGCAAGTGTCGGCACCAGCGTACGCGAGAAGAAATACGACGCGATCATCGCGAATACCACGGCTTCGGCGAGCGGTACGAACAGATAGCGCGCAACGCCGGAGAGCAGGAACATCGGTACGAACACGATGCAGATCGATAATGTCGAGACGAACGTCGGTACGGCGATTTCACCGGAACCGTTCAGAATCGCGTCATGCAACGGCTCGCCGTTTTCCAGATGGTGCGTGATGTTTTCGATCGCGACAGTCGCATCGTCGACGAGAATACCCACGGCGAGCGCGAGTCCGCCGAGCGTCATGATGTTGATGGTCTGGCCGAGCGCGGAAAGCGCGATCAGAGAAGTCAGCACCGCGAGCGGAATCGACACCGCAATGATCAGCGTGGCGCGCCAACTGCCGAGAAACAGCAGGATCATCAACGCGGTCAGGGCCGCGGCGATCACGGCCTCGCGTGCCACCCCCACTACCGCCGACTTCACGAACACCGATTGATCGGACAACGCGGTGATGTGCAACGCGCTCGGCAAGCCGGCCGCGATATGCGGCAACATCGCCTTGACCTGCTGGATGATGGTCAACGTGGACGTGCTGCCGGATTTCTCGATAGTGAGCAAGGCGGCGCGTTTGCCGTCGCTGCGCACGATATTGGTTTGCGGCGCGTAACCGTCGCGCACATGGGCCACGTCTCGCACATACACCACGCCGCCGGCGACCGTCTTGATCGGCAGGTCGTTCAGCGCGGCCACCGTGTCGGTGCTGCCGTTCATCTGCACGTTGTATTCCTTCGTGCCGATTTTCGCGGTGCCGCCCGGCAAAATCAGGTTCTGCGCATTGACGGCATTGACCACGTCGAGTGGGGAAAGACCTTTGGCCTGGAGCGCGCGCGGATCGATATCGACCATGATCTGGCGGACCTTGCCGCCGAACGGCAACGGCACCGAGGCGCCCTGTACCGTCGCCAGTTGCGTGCGGATCTGACTATTGCCGAGGTCGTAGAGCTGCTGTTCGGACAAGGTGTTGCTGGAGAGTCCGAGTTGCAGGATCGGCACCGTCGACGCGTTGTACGTAATGATGTTCGGCGGCAACGTGCCTGGCGGCAGCACGCGCAGAATGGACGCGGAATTGGAGGCCGCCTCGGCAATCGCGCGATTGATGTCCGCACCCGGGTGGAAAAAGATCTTCACCACCGAGACGCCATTCAGCGATTGCGACTCGATGTGCTCGATATCGTCGACGTCGGAGGTCAGCGCACGCTCGTAGTTCGAGGTGATGCGGTTGGCCATATCCTGGGCGGAAAAGCCGTTATACGTCCAGACAATGCTGACCACCGGGATGTCGATGTTCGGAAAGATATCGGTCGGCGTGCGCAGTATCGCGAGTGGGCCGACGATAAAGATCAACACCGCGAGAACCACGAATGTATATGGGCGGCGCAGCGCGAGCTTGACGATCCACATGACGATTTCCTGAAAAGAGGCAGATGGAAGCGCGATTTTTTGACGTCCCTGGCGGCGCGGGACGCGGGCTTCTTCGTGAGTCAGGAGTGTGGAGGGTTGGCCCTTACGGGCTGCGGTCCGCTACATTACCGTTCTGTTATCTGGGGTTTTATTCAACGGCTATGCGTAGATAACAAAACGGTAATCTGCAGGTCAGTGCTCCGACAGGTGAAATGACAAGAATGGGAAGCGTGGTTCAGGCCACTCATTTCTTGCTCATCATCGGAGAGACATCATGAAACTGCTTACCGCTATTGCTGTTGCTGCGCTTAGCCTGCCGTTTGGAGCGAATGCTTTTGCTCAATCTAGTCCGTCTGGGTTGACTCGCGCCGATGTTATGGCTCAGTTGCAGCAGGCTCAGGAAGAAGGGCTCGTGCCGACGCCTAATAATGACTATCCGCCTACGGCGAGGGAAATTGCTCGCAATCGCGAGATATATGCTATTCAGCATCCTGGGGATGGGGCTGGTGCCGCGAAGACGGCTGGGGCGGCAGGTGGTAGTGTCGCGGCTTCTGCGGATAATTGATGCTGTTTTTGTTCGCCTGTGGCCTTGGCCCTTTCTTGTTTTGTTTTTGGTTTATTAGCGTTCGCCCCTGTGCGGGGCAGGCACCTACTTTTCTTTGCATGCCGCAAAGAAAAGTAGGCAAAAGAAAGCGGCTCATATCGCTAGCTTATAAGCGGGTCCCCCGCACAGTTGCAGTAGTGGTGCATCTGGAATCTGTGTTCTCGCACACTCCGCGTTCGTGACCAGGCAGTCATTCTTCCGGCGGCGCTGCGCGCGCCGAAGGGTATTTCGCCATACTCAGTCACGTTAGTTGGGTTGTGTCCCTCAACTCACACCTGCCGCCCAATCCACGGCTGCGTCGAACAAGCTGTTTCCCGCAGGCGAGAGATTTCCGAATGTGTCGTTGTTCAGGAAAAACATCACGCGCCGGGCCGGGGCCAACGATTCGTAGTCCATTGTCGCGCCTTTTTCGTATGCGAAGATCGCGGCCTTTTCCGGTTGGCCGTACAGGGTCGCAATCGTTGTTGCGCCAAGGCCCGGTTTGCCCCAACTCATCGCCGCCTGTTTGCCATATACGTTTGTTACGCCTGCCGGCAAGCCGGCTGCGATCGGGTGGGGTGCGTTGACCAACCATAGGTAACGCTCTTTCTCCGCTTCGCCAAAATCGACGTCGTGGCGCTTGCCCGTCATCGCGAAGTCGTCAAGCAAATCGTTTTCCCATGTCAACAACGGTTTGGTCAGATAGCGCCAGCCGCCTGCCACCTGTTTGGATGAGACCGTCGATGAAATGATGACGAGATCGGCATCGCCGGTTGCCTCGGGTGCTTGTGCCTGATCCAGCATGCGCACGCTGTAGCCGCGCGCGCCCAGATGGTCCGCGATCTTCTGGTCGACAGCCAGGTTCGGCCCGTTCAGTTGCACAATCATGACGACTTTTTTGCCCGTGCGTGGCCCGTTCGATGCGGCGCGCGCACCCGGCGTCGTGACAGCCAGCAACGCACCGAGGCCCGCCGCCGCAGTCAGAAATGAGCGGCGCTTAGGTGCGGGTGCTGAACCCTTTTCTGATCCTTTATTTTGACGCTTCATAACGATTCCAGTCCCGTGCTGATCAGTTGAATGCGTGTATCTCGTGCGATTCCGGCATGACTTAGAACTCGAGTGTCGACAGCAAGGAGACCTGACGGGCGTCGCCGACCGATACGAAGCACTTGTTCACGCTCGACGGGTAGTAGGTCTTGTTGAACAGATTCTTCACGTTGAGCTGGAACGACAGGTGCCGGTTGCCGAGTTTGGTGTCGTACGTGGCAAAGGCGTCGGCGACCGTGTAGGCCGGCAGCGTGAAGCTATTGGCCGAATCGCCCGGACGTACTCCGACGTAATGCGCGCCGGCGCCAACACGCAACTGGTCGCCGCCGAAGATCGTGCCGAAGTCGTACACCGCCGCGAGCGATGCCGTGTTCTGCGGTGCATTCAACAGGCGCTTGCCCGCGTAGAGCGGATCCTCGGTGGTCTTCGCCGATGTACGCGTAGCTCGCGATCACGCTCCAGTGCTGGCCGATCTGGCCGGCTACGTCGAGCTCGACGCCGCGCGAACGCGCCTTGCCGGCCGTGCGCCAGTCGGTCTGCCTGGTGGTGTCGTTGTACTGCTGCACCAGCACGTTCTTCTTGTCGATATTGAACAGCGCCAGCGTGCCGGTCAGGCCGCCAGGCATCGCTACCTTCGCGCCAAGTTCCCACGAGGTCGCTTCTTCAGGCTGTACCGATGAGTCGATCACCTCGCCGGAAGCAAGCGGCGCGATCGTCGAGGTCGGTTTGAGCGACTGCGTATAGCTGCCGTACAGCGACACCGTGTCGGTCCATTTGTAAATCACGCCCGCGCGCGGTAGCCATTTGGTGCCATTGATGTCCGTGTTGACGACGAACGGCCGGCCCTTTCCCGCGATCTGGTTGTAGCTCAGAAAACGCGCGCCGCCGATTAGAATCCACTTGTCGGTGAGATGCAAACTGTCCTGGACTGCGCCAGATTCGATTCGCCTTCCATTTCGTTGAACGGTTCGTCGAGGCGTTCACGGCTCGAAATGGCGAGCGGTTTGTTGGTCTTCGGGTCGAGCGCCGTGCCGCGATCGAACGGATAGAGAAACTTGCGATATTCGTACGACACCACCACCTGGGTAGCTCCGCTGGGTGGGAAGAGAGTGACAACGTTATCGGCTTTATGACCGGTCGCGGTTGCGTACCCGGGTAGCGCCTGTGATCACGGCGACGCCGAGCATGATGACCGCCACGATCGCGATCGTATGTTGGGCGACGTGCAGCGCCATCAACCCCCACGCCACGCCGCCTATCAGAATGATCCAACCTACGAGATAAATGAGCAGAGTCACCGTTATTCTCCTTTTCGATTCGACGGACGGGACCCGCTTGCCTGTCATGGAAAGTGCTCCCGGTCGCCCCGATTGAGCCGCTGAGATCGCTTGTCCGGACTGGCATTGCGGCCAGGTGAATCCAGCACAGGCGATCAACGGGTCTATCGAGCAGCAGATTTCGCGCCTGGCGCGGATGCGTCCGCCGAGCGGTGCGCGTGACACCTCGGTCGACGACAGCTAGAGAAAACCCTGACCAAATCGTCCTTCCATGCCGAAATTCCACTGGTATGATGACATCATGACGCGATAAGTGACGAGCGCGACTATAAAAAGAAACGTGCCTCTTCCCGCGCCACTGGTTTTGCAGTGCACAGACGTTTACACAGGAGACAAACGATGAAGGCCTCAAAACACTGGCTTGCGCTGGCGGCAGCCACGATTACCCTTTTCACTGCGGCGGGGGCTGCTGAGGCGGCCAACCTTATCGCCATCATTACGCCCTCGCACGACAATCCGTTCTTCAAGGCCGAAGCAGATACCGCAAATGCGCGCGCCAAGGTGCTGGGCTACGACACGATCGTCCTCGTGCATGACGACGATGCGAACAAGCAATCGAATCTGGTCGACACTGCCATCGCACGCGGCGCCAAGGCGATCATTCTCGACAATGCGGGTTCTGAGGCATCGATCGCGGCGGTGCGCAAGGCAAAGGCGGCGGGCATTCCGTCGTTCCTGATCGATCGTGAAATCAATGCGACGGGTATCGCCGTTTCACAAATCGTGTCGAACAACTATCAGGGCGCGCAGCTCGGCGGTCGCGCCTTCGTCAAGGCGCTCGGCGAGAAAGGTAACTACGTCGAACTCGTTGGGCGTGAAGCGGATATCAACGCGGGTATCCGTTCAAAGGGTTACCACGATGTGATCGACCAGTTCCCGAACATGAAGATGGTCGAGCGGCAATCGGCCAACTGGAGTCAGACCGAAGCATTCAGCGTCATGGAGACCATCCTGCAGAGCCACCCCGATATCAAAGGCGTGATTGCAGGCAACGACACGATGGCCATGGGAATATCGGCGGCACTGAAGGCCGCGAAACGCAGCGACGTGATCGTGGTCGGCTTTGACGGCAGCAACGACGTTCGCGATGCAATCGTGCGCAACGACATCCGGGCCACGGTTCTGCAACCCGCCGCGCTGGCTGCAACAGAAGCCGTAGAACAGGCCGACAAATATATGAAGACCGGTTCGACCGGCAAGCCTGAAAAACAGTTGATCAACTGCTCGCTGATTACCAAGGCGAACGCCGGCAAGCTCGACATGTTTGCCCTGCGCTAAAGGCTGGCCCCTGGAGGCGGAATGCCTCCAGGTTCTCATTCGGCGTAGAGCGAGGACATTCATGAGAGCTTCTGTATGCGCGGCCATTCTGCTGGTCGCGAACTGCGCGCTGTCCGGTTGCAAACTCGTCAAGAACGACCCCCAGGCGGCCAAAGGTCCACGCGATGCGTATGCGTCGGCGGGCTACGATCCGAACGCGATGGTCGCTTCGATGTGGAGCACGAAAGTGCTGCCCGACGTCGAGAAGCGCGCAACCGATATCAAGGTTTTGCTCGACGCGATCAAGGCCGACCCCGACGCGGCCGGCAAGAAGTACGGCTATCGTGGCAAGGACGACGGCGCCCCGTGGAATTTCCCGACCAAAGTGCATGGCACCATCGTGTCGGTCGACACCGATTCGAGTCAGGGTACGGTCGGCGTCGATACCACCGGCGATGGTAAGGCGGACGTGATCGTCGACATCGGACCGACTGTGTTGGGCACAACGTTGCGCGATTCGCTCGACTTCGTCTCGTTCGCGGATTTCCGCAATCAAATCGAGTACGCCAGATTCGGTACCGCGCTCAATGCCTATGCCGTGGCGCATGTGATGGAGACGTTACCGCGTAATAAGCTCAACGGGCAGACGATTACGGTGACGGGCGCCTTCTCCTATGACAGCGCCAGCGACCAGCCGGAAGTGGTTCCGCTAGCGGTCGCGCTCGGGAGCAAACCATGAGTGAAAGCCTCGCTAAGAGCGGTACCACTGGCGACGTCATGAACGACGTCGTCCTTCAGGTAGAAGGCGTGACGAAGGTGTACCCGGGCACCGTCGCGTTGAAGGACGTGAACTTCAGTGTGCGGCGCGGCGCTGTCAACGTGCTGGTAGGCGAGAACGGCGCCGGAAAATCCACGATGATGAAAATCATCGCCGGGGCGGAGCAACCCAGCACAGGGCGCTTGCTGCTCGATGGCCAGCCCATGGAACTGACGAGCAGTTCCGAAGCGTTGCGGCATGGCATCGGCATCGTGTTTCAGGAACTGAACCTGTTCCCGAATCTGTCGATTGCAGAAAACGTCTTCATTGCGCACGAAATTACGCGTGGACGCATCGATATTGATGCGAGTGCACAGCGTCGCAAAGTACGCGAGTTGCTGAAGCAGCTCGAACTAGACGTCAGCCCGGATACGCCGGTCGAGGAGCTGCGCATCGGTCAGCAGCAACTGGTCGAAATCGCAAAGGCGTTGGCTCACGACGCGCGCATCCTGATTCTCGACGAGCCGACTTCCGCGCTGAGTGCGGCAGAGGTCGAGGTGCTGTTTCAGGTGATTGCGGATCTGAAGTCGCAGGGCGTTGCCATCGTCTATATCTCGCATCGGCTCGAAGAACTGATCCGCATCGGCGACTACATCTCGGTGCTGCGCGATGGCCGTATCACCGGCAATCAACCGATGGACCAGGTGGACGTGCCGTGGATCGTGCGACAGATGGTGGGGCGTGAGACGAAAGATTTTTCCCGCCCGATCGGACACGAACGAGGCGGCGAAGTACTGACCGTGCGTGACGTATCGCTGCCGCGCAAGGGCGCGGGTTTGCTGGTGGACCACGTGTCGCTGTCGTTGCACGCTGGCGAGATTGTCGGCATCTACGGGCTGATGGGAGCAGGGCGCTCCGAACTGTTCGAATGCATTCTCGGCTGCCATCCGCATGCGACGGGCGACGTCGTGCTGAACGGAAAATCGCTGAACGGCAAGGCGATTGCAAAGCGTGTGGCCGGTGGCCTTGCGCTGATTCCCGAAGACCGCAAAGCGGATGCGTTACTGCCGATTCTATCGATTGGCAGCAACATGACGTTGTCGAGCCTCGCCGATTTCGCGCGCGGCTTTCACATTCAGCGTCAACGCGAGCAAAGCGCCATTACGCGTTTCATCCGGGATCTGGCGATCAAGGTGGCCGACTCGTACCTGCCTGTCAGCTCGCTCTCGGGCGGCAACCAGCAAAAGGTGGTCATCGCGCGTGCCTTGATGACGGCGCCAAAGGTCTTGCTGATGGACGAGCCAAGCCGCGGCATCGACGTGGGTGCGAAAGCGGACATCTTCAAGGTGATGCGGGACCTCGCCGTCAAAGGGCTCGGAATTCTGTTCGTCACGTCCGATCTCGAGGAGGTGATGGCGCTGTCCGATCGCATTCTCGTGATGTCGAACGGCCGTATTACGGCCGAATTCGATGCGGCCGAAGCGACGCAGGATGCGCTCGTCGCGGCGTCGGCAATCGGACACCGGGTGGACACGCATGGAACCGGACAACTCGCCGCTGCCTGATATAGCGCGATGCATGTCGAGAGACACATGTATCACACGACGCACGCCAGTCTGACCGTATTAATGGAGACGCATTCATGACGATTGCCATCAAAAGCGCTTCACCCGGAGCCAATTTCGGAGAGGCGCCGCTTCTAGTTCTACTCAAGCTACGGACGTTCATCGCGCTCTTCGCGGTCGTTATTTTCTTTTCGTTCGCGGCGCATAACTTCCTCAGCATCGAGAACATGCTGATCATGTCGCGACACGTTGCGCTCAACGCGTTTCTCGCGATCGGCATGACATTCGTCATCGTGGCCGGCGGCATCGATCTGTCGGTCGGCTCGATTGTCGGTCTTTCGGGGATGGTGGCGGGCGGATTGATTCTGAACGGCATTCCGATCGGCAGCAGCTACACCCTTTACCTCAGCGTGCCCGAGGTGATCGGCGTTGCGTTGTTATCGGGTGTCGCGGTTGGCGCGTTGAACGGTCTGCTGATTACCCGCCTCAATGTCGCGCCGTTCATCGCCACACTCGGTACCTTGTATATCGCGCGCGGCGCGGCGCTGCTGTCGTCGGGCGGTGAAACCTTTCCTAACCTGACCGGCAATGCGGATTACGGCACGACGGGTTTTCCGATCCTCGGTAGCGCGTCTATTCTCGGCATTCCGCTGACGGTCTGGCTGCTGGTCATAGTCGGTGTGTTCGCGGCGTACCTTGCGGCACGCACACCGCTTGGGCGCCAGATCTATGCGATTGGCAGCAACGAGCGCGCGGCGCAACTCTCAGGCGTACGCGTCAATCGCGTGAAGATGTTCGTCTATATGTTCTCGGGTTTTTGCGCGGCGATCGTCGGGCTGATCATTTCATCCGAACTGGTTGCGTCGCATCCGTTGAGCGGCGAGACGTTCGAACTCAATGCGATCGCTGCAGCCGTGCTGGGTGGAACGTCGATGTCGGGCGGCCGGGGCAAGATTGGCGGCACGATCATCGGTGCATTCGTGATCGGCATTCTGTCCGACGGGCTCGTGATGATGGGCGTCAGCTCGTTCTGGCAGACGGTCATCAAGGGCGTGGTGATCGTGGCGGCAGTGGTCGTCGACCAGGTCCAGCGGCGCGTACAGCAGCGCTTCGCATTGCAGAAGCAGGCCGCGACGACGGGAGCCTGAGCGATGAACGCAACGACCGCGGGCACGAAGCGTTTCAAGGGCGGCTTGATCGGATGCGGGTTCTTCTCGCGGAACCATCTGCACGCCTGGCAAGACATCGACGACGCCGAAATCGTCGCCTTGTGCGATGCGGATAGCGAGCGGTTGCGGGCGACCGGACAGGCGTTCGGCATCGAGCGCCTGTACACGGACGCAACGGCGATGTTGAGCGCCGAGGAACTGGATTTCGTCGACATCGCCACGACGGCGCCAAGCCACCGTCTGCTTGTCGAAATGGCCGCGCATGCCGGCGTCGCGACGATCTGCCAGAAGCCGTTCGCGTTGACGCTGGACGATGCGCGCGCGATGGTCGCCGCGTGCGATCAAACCGGCGTGCCGCTGATGGTCCATGAGAACTTTCGTTGGCAGCCTGCGATTCAGGCAGTGGGCCGCGCACTTCAAGATGGTCTGATCGGCGCGCCGTTCTGGGGCCGGGTGTCGTTTCGTTCAGCGTTCGATGTATTCAGCGGACAGCCGTATCTCGCGCAAAACGAACGCTTCATCGTCGAGGATCTCGGCATTCATATCCTCGATATTGCGCGGTTTCTGTTCGGCGATGTCGAGCGTCTCAGTGCGGCCACCTCACGGGTGAACGCTGCGATCGCCGGTGAAGATGTTGCGACGATCCTGCTGACCCACGAATCCGGCGTGACGAGCGTGGTGGATTGCAGCTATGCGTCGCGACGCTCACAGGAGCTGTTTCCGCAGACGTTGATCGAAGTGGATGGCACGGACGGCACGCTGCGATTGTCGGCTGATTACCAGCTCGAAATACACAACCGCGACGGCACGCGCAGGGAAATCGTGGCACCCCCGCCTTCGGCGTGGGCGTCCGCGCCCTGGGAGGCCATTCAGGGCAGCGTGCGGAACATTCAGCGGCACTGGATCGAATGTCTTCGCAATGGATGCGAACCGACGACGAGCGGCCGCGACAATCTGAAGACGCTCGCGTTGGTCGAAGCAACTTATCTTTCTGCGCGCGAAGGTCGAACGGTGACGTTGAAGTCGCTGGAAGAAGAAGCGGTGGCGAACACGCCCAGCTCGTTGAGCGCGGTGTCGCGATGAACGACCGTGAGACCGCGCTCGCGCACGTGTATTACGGCACCTCGCAGATCGAAGTGCAAGGGCAGGCACTGGCGGCCGGTTCCTGGTCCGCGCTTTTCGTCGATGGCGCGTTGCGCGATATCCGTTATCTGGGTGCTGAAGTCATACGGGCGATTGCTTATCTCGTGCGCGACCGGGATTGGGGCACCTGCCGGCCAGTGATACGCGGCATCGAAATTGACTCGCACGTTCGTGACCTGCGCGTCTCCTACTCCGCCGAATGCACGAATCCGGAGGGTCACGTACTGACTTACGCGGTTGTGATCGACTGCGACGCTGACGGCGCGCTCGAATTCCGCGCGCGTGCGACAGCACAAACAGACTTTCTTGCGGCGCGCTGCGGCTTCGTGGTTCTGCATCCGATCGACGGCGTGGCGGGCGCAGCGGCGCGCGTCGGGCATAGCGACGGCACGGTCGACGCATCGTCGTTTCCCGCGTTGATCGATCCGTGGCAACCGTTCAAGGACATCCGGGCGATCGAGCATTCGCATGCGTCGGGCCTGAACGTGCGCTGCGCCTTCACGGGCGATGTGTTCGAAATGGAAGACCAGCGCAACTGGTCGGACGCATCGTTCAAAACTTACTCGCGGCCGCTCGAATTGCCGTGGCCCTATACGATGGAAGCGGGCTCGACGCATGAGCAGTCCGTGCGTCTTGAGATCGAAGCCGCGCGGGAGCCATCGCCCACGTTACCGACCGTGTCGAATCGAGAGTGTGAAGTCCTGATCGACCTGCACGGCATGGATGAACCCATGCCTGCCCTCGGCATCGCGATTGCACCCGATGAAATCGACGCGGCACTTGCGAATCTCCCGTTGCTGGCAGAACTCGCGCCGCAACAACTGACGCTGCACTTCGATCCGGTCGCGGGTCATGGTCAGGCCGACTTCGGCCGCTTCGCGCACTTGCAGCGTCGCGCCGGAATTGCGGCGGTGCTCGAATGTGTTCTGCCCGGCGTCGGCGCGCCCGAACAGGAATTGCAATCGATCGCGACGCAGATCAGGGTGGCGGAGCTCGCGGTGACTGGCATCGTCGTTAGTCCGTCCGTGCACCGGCAGTCAAACCCGCCAGGGAGCATCAGTCCGCTATGCCCGCCACTCGACGAGGTTTATCGTGCGGCCCGCCGTGTGTTTCCCGATTTGCGCCTGGGCGGCGGGATGTTGAGTTACTTCACCGAGCTCAATCGAAAGCGGCCGCCATTGGATCTGGTCGATTGGGTCACGCACGCAACCTGTCCCATCGTTCACGCAGCCGACGATCACAGCGTGATGGAAACGCTGGAGGCGATCCCGCATATAACGCGATCATGTCGCGCGTTGATCGGCGCGCAGCCGTATGCAATCGGGCCCGTATCGATCGGCATGCGACAGAACCCGTACGGTTCGCGCGTCATGCCCAATCCGCAAGGTGAGCGCGTGGCGATGGCCGGCGACGATCCACGTCAACGCAGTCTGTTTGGCGCGGCCTGGCTTGCAGGCTATGCGATGGCGCTCGAAGGCGCCTCGCTCGAATGTCTGACCCTCGGCGCGCTGACAGGCGCGCGTGGGTTGGTCGATGGGTCGATCGATAGCGCGGCAGATCCGGTGCGCTACCCGGCATTTCATATCGCGGCTGCGCTGGCGCGGATGGCCGGTCTGAGCCGGTTGCCATGTCGCTCCGAAAGGCCTCGGGACGTCGCATGTTTCGGGGCGCGCGACGCCGAAGGAAGCCTGCGCCTGATCATCGCCAACCTCACGCCCGAAAAACGCACGGTGCGGCTGAATCCCGGCCGCGGACACATTCCTGGTGACATGAGTCTTGCGACGCTCGACGAATCGTCGGCCGGGCAGGCGCGTGCCGGGCACGTGCCGGCGGATCGCATAAGCCCTGGGTGCGACACCTTCGTCCTCAATCCGTTTGCCTGCGTCCAGATCGCTTCCGGGCTGACACCTTTCGGGCGCGTTTTCTCGTCATAAGAAACTCGACGATCGTCTTGAACTGCCGTCGGCATCAACGCGACAACGCGTGGTGACGAAACGGCCGAACTCCTTTTTTTTTGCTGGTGAACCGTGCTTGGTGAATACCCAGTGTCTAAATTTTAAGTGTAATGGTCTACTCATCATACCAATTAACCACATGAGTGATGTGTACTGAGAGATGCATACCGAGACATGGTTTGACTGGAGGGTGTGAGATGCAAACCGTACCTGTGGATCCCATCGAACGATCGGCCATACGCAAGGTGTCGATGCGGCTGGTGCCGTTCGTGGCGTTGATGTTCTTCATCAATTTTCTGGACCGCACGGCGATTTCGTTCGCCGGTCCGAACGGCATGACGAAGGATCTCGGCTTGAGCGCCGCACAGTTCGGGCTTGCAGCCGGCGTGTTTTTTATCGGCTACATCGTGCTTGAAATCCCGAGCAACCTCGCTTTGCACAAGTTCGGCGCCCGTCGCTGGCTGGCGCGGATCATGGTGTCGTGGGGCATTGTCGCGCTGCTGTTCACGTGGGTCAGCAGCATTCCCGGCCTGTACACGTTGCGTTTCCTGCTTGGTGTGACCGAGGCGGGATTTTTCCCGGGCGCGATCCTGTTCCTCAGCATGTGGGTGCCCTCGCGATATCGCAGCCATATCCTCGCGCTCTTCTACCTGGCGCAACCGCTGACGATCGTGATCGGTGCACCTGTAGCCGCGTTGCTGATCGAAGCGCATGGCGTGTTCGGACTCGCGGGCTGGCGTGTGATGTTCTTCGGTGTCGCTGTGCCGGCTATCGTGATCGGCGTCGTGGCGTGGTTCTACCTGGCTGACCGTCCGTCGCAGGCGCGTTGGCTCACACCCGCTGAGAAGACCTGGCTCACCGCCGAACTCGAAGCAGAGGAGCGCGCCCGCGTCAACGCTTCCACATCGCACTCGATGCATGCGCTGGCCGCGCTCAAAAGCGGCCGCGTCTGGATGTTCGCGCTGATGTACTTCGGCCTGATCTACGGTCTCTACGCACTGGCATTTTTCCTTCCGACGATCATCGGCGGCTTCGAAGGCCAGTTCGGTACGCACTTCAACGTGTTCCAGAAAGGCTTGATCACGGCGATTCCGTATCTGCCTGCCGCGGTGGCGCTGTTTCTCTGGAGCCGCAACGCGACGAAGCACGGCGTGCGTGCCTGGCACATCGGTGTGCCGGCGCTGATCGGCGCGGCGAGCATCCCGGTCGCGCTGTACATGCAATCGCCTGAGGCCACCGTCGCGGTGATCACGGTCACCGCATGCGCGATCTTTTCCGCGCTGCCGAACTTCTGGGCACTGCCCGCACGCTTCCTCTCTGGCGCCGCTGCCGCCGCGGGGATCGCGCTGATCAACACCATCGGCAATCTCGCCGGCTTTGTTGCGCCGTATCTCACTGGCGCCGTCAAGGACGCTACGGGCTCCTATCACGCGCCCATGTTTGTCGTCGGCGCACTGATGCTGGTCAGCGCGGGACTCGCTTTCGCGTTCTGCAGCAGCGCACGGCAGCCGAAACCCGGCGACGGCGTCGCACCCGTCGCGCTCGGACCGCAATCGCATTCGAGTTAGTCGTCAAGCATTTCAATGAATCCATGCAAGGAGGTCGCACCATGAAAGAAAAAATCGCACTGTTCGGCGCTGGCGGAAAGATGGGCTTTCGCCTCACGAGCAACCTGCTGAAGTCGGACTACCGCGTTGCACACGTCGAAGTGAGCGAGGCAGGGCAGAAACGCCTCAAGGACGAATTGAACGTCGAGTGCGTATCGACCGATGCAGCGCTCGACGGCGCACAGGTGGTGATTCTCGCCGTGCCTGACACGTTGATTGGCAAACTGAGTCACGAGATTGCACCGAAGCTGCCGGCGGGCACGATGGTGATGACGCTCGATGCCGCGGCGCCGTTCGCAGGTCATCTGCCAAAGCGCGACGACCTGACGTATTTCGTCGCGCACCCGTGTCATCCGCTGATCTTTAACGACGACGCCGATCCCAAAGCACGCCGCGATTTCTTTGGCGGCGCTTACGCGAAACAGTCGATCACCAGTGCGCTGATGCAAGGTCCGGAAACCGCGTTCGATCTCGGTGAAGACGTGGCAAAGGTGATCTACGCGCCGATTCTTCGCTCGTATCGGCTGAGCGTCGACCAGATGGCGCTGCTCGAACCCGGGCTGTCGGAAACGATCTGCGCGACGCTTCTGTATGTGATGCGCGAAGCGATGGACGAGACCGTGAAACGAGGTGTGCCGAAAGAAGCCGCGCGCGACTTTCTGCTTGGCCACATGAACATCCTGAGCGCGGTGATCTTCAACGAAATTCCCGGCGCGTTCTCCGATGCCTGCAATAAGGCGATCGAATTCGGCAAACCACGGTTGATGCGCGACGACTGGAAGAACGTGTTCGATCACGCGGAGATCGCCGAGAGCATTCGCCGGATTACCTGACAGGCCGGGGCGCCAGGCTTTCATGCAGATTTCTGAACAGGGACTTATATCGTGAGCGAACGTATCCACACCACTTACTGGCTCGAAACGGGCGATGATCCCCAACGCGCCGCCGACGTGATTGCCGGCGAGCAGTCGAGCGGCACCTTCGTCGCGCTGCCCAACGAGACGCCGGAACTGAAAGCGCGTTCGGGGGCGCGCGTCGAGCGCCTCACCGTGCTGGAGACGGCCGGCACGCCGAGCCTGACTGGCGGAATCGTGTCGGACATGTACACGCGCTGCACGCTCGAACTGTCGTGGCCGATCGAGAACATCGGTCCATCGTTACCGAATCTGATGTCCACGATTGCCGGCAATCTGTTCGAGTTGCGGCAGGTGTCGGGTCTTCGTCTGACGGGGCTCAAATTGCCGCCGTCGTTCGCGGCGGCCTATCCGGGACCCGCGTTCGGTATCGAAGGCACGCGGCGGCTGGGCGGCGTGAGCCACGGACCGTTGATCGGCACGATCATTAAACCGAGCGTCGGACTGTCGGCCGAAGAGACTGCGCAGCAGGTGCGCGAACTCGTTGCGGGCGGTATCGACTTTATCAAGGACGACGAGTTGCAGGCAGATGGTCCGCATTGTCCCTTCGACGAGCGCGTGCGGGCGGTGATGCGCGTGGTCAACCAGGAGGCGGATCGCACCGGCAAGAAGGCGATGGTCGCGTTCAATCTGACCGGCGACCTGGATCAGATGCGTCGTCGTCACGATCTCGTGCTGGCCGAGGGCGGGACGTGCGTGATGGCGGTGCTGAACTCCGTCGGCCTCGTCGGCATGCATGAACTGCGCCGCCACTCGCAGTTGCCGATTCACGCTCATCGGGCCGGCTGGGGGTATCTGTCGCGCTGTCCGGAGCTCGGCTGGGACTACGCACCGTGGCAAATGATCTGGCGTCTTGCCGGTGCCGATCATTTGCATGTGAACGGACTGCACAACAAGTTTAGCGAACCCGACGACAGCGTGATCGCCGCCGCGCGTGCTGTGCTCGCGCCGGTAATGCCTGAAGCGCCGATGCCGGCGATGCCCGTCTTCAGTTCGGGACAGACCGGCCTTCAGGCCGCGGACACGTATGCCGCGCTCGGCTGTGCCGACCTGATTCATACAGCCGGTGGCGGCATTTTCGGTCATCCCGGTGGCGTTGCGGCGGGCGTCGAGGCGTTGCGCGAGGCGTGGGTCGCGGTCATCGAAGGCGTGCCGCTGAAGCAGCATGCCGCTCGGCATCCCGCGCTGAACGCTGCGCTGGAGTTCTGGAAATGAACGGGACGCGCGAAGGAGACGCGGCGTGGCCCGATGGACTGCTGCTCGCCTATTACGGTGACGATTTCACGGGCTCGACCGACGCGATGGAGGCCATGACGGCCGCCGGTGTGCCGACCGTGCTCTGTCTGCAAAAGCCCACGCGCGAGTTGCTGGCGCGTTTTCCCGAGGTTCGGTGCGTGGGCATGGCCGGCTCTTCACGTGGACGTTCGGGCGCATGGATGGACGACGAACTGCCGGAAGCATTCGCAAGCCTTGCCACGCTCGGTGCGCCGATCCTGCAATACAAGGTTTGCTCGACTTTCGATTCGTCCCCGGAGGTCGGGTCAATCGGCCGCGCGATCGACATCGGCGTGAAGCATATGCCCGGAGGCTGGTCGCCGATGGTGGTTGGTGCGCCGCGCCTGATGCGTTATCAGATGTTCGGCAACCTGTTCGCCGCGGCCGACGGTGTCGGCTACAGGCTGGATCGGCATCCGACGATGTCACGGCATCCGGTCACGCCGATGAGCGAGGCCGATCTTCGCCTGCATCTCGCCAGGCAGACGGCGCGCCGTATCGAGCTGATCGACATGATCCAGCTTCGTGGCGACGATGTAGACGCCCGGGTTCGCGCACTGAGCGCGGCCGACACGCCGGTCGCTCTGATCGACGTGCTCGATGAAGAGACGCTGGCGGCGGCGGGCCGTCTGGTCTGGAAGCATCGCGGCGAAGGGATTTTTACGGCGTCGTCGTCGGGCTTGCAATACGCGCTTGCTGCGTACTGGCGAGCGTGCGGACCGTTACCGGCGAAGTCGTCGCTACCCCTCGCCGGCCCGGTTCAGGCGATTGCCGCAGTAAGCGGCAGTTGTTCGCCGGTGACGGCCGTGCAGATCGCCTGGGCACGCGCGCACGGTTTTCACACGGAGCGTCTTGAGTTGCGTAGGGCGCTCGACCCGCGCGACGGCGACGCGGAGATTGAACGCGTCGTAACGGCGGCAGCACAGACGTTGACTCTCGGAATAAGCGCGATCGTGTATAGCGCCGAAGGGCCCGACGATCCGGCGGTAACCGGCTTCGACGCCATCGCCTCGTCAGCGGGGCTGACGCGCCACGACGCAGCGCGCAAGATCGGGCGCGCCTTGGCGGAGGTGATGCGACGGCTGCTCGATCGCGTTGATCTGGCTCGCGTGGTTGTCGCGGGTGGCGACAGCTCGGGCGAAGTGGCAAGCACGCTTGGTATCGACGCGCTGAGCGTCGTGGCAGGGCTTGCGCCTGGCGCGCCTTTGTGTCGCGCGTGGTCCGCCGAGCCGCGGCGCGACGGCCTGCAAATCGTGCTGAAAGGCGGCCAACTGGGCGAAGCATCGTTCTTCGGCGCAGTGAGGGAAGGGCGCGTGTCCGGGGTATGACGTGTGGATCCGGCGTTGGCGGGCGTCGAAACACCTGGCGATTGCGCTGCCGCCACTGGCGTTGCCGTGTCACGGACACCGCCAGCCTGGTATGCTTCCATCTGTTGGGTAGTCCGTGGTAAGGTCATTACACCACTTGGTTTTACGCGGATATGTCATGGCTGAGATCATTCAGCGCCGAAAGCTGTATCAGGAAGTTGTCGATCGACTCATGGAGCGCATTCGCTCGGGCGAAATTGCGCCCGGCGCCCAGCTTCCGTCGGAACGGGAGTTGATGGAAATTTACGGCGTTGGCAGGCCAGCGATTCGCGAAGCGCTGCAAACGCTGGAGCGCTCGGGCATCGTCGAGATTGTTCATGGCGAGCGTGCGCGGGTCGTGGTTCCTACCGCAGACAGGCTGATCGCGCAGATCGCCGGCGGCGCGATGCATCTGCTACGCAGCCATCCGGACATGCTGATCCACCTGAAAGAGGCGCGCGTCTTTCTCGAGATCGGTACGGCGCGGATGGCGGCGGAGCGGGCCAATGAGGAAGACGTGGCCCGGCTGCAACTCAGTGTCGCCCGGCACCGCGCTTCGATGGTCAATCTCGAGGAGTTTATCGAGCAAGATATGGCGTTTCATCGCGAGATCGCGTTAGTCAGCGGCAACCCTATTTTCCCGTCGATTGTCGAATCGCTATTTCGCTGGGCGGGCGAGTACTACCGCCCGCTAGTGCGCGCGCCGGGGGCCGAGGAATTGACGTTGTCGGAGCATCAGCGAATCGTCGACGCGATCGCGAAACATGATGGCGAAGGCGCGGCCGAAGCGATGCGCGCGCATCTGAATCGCGCAAACGAGTTGTATCGAACGCTCAGCCGGACGTAGTCGGGGGTTCGGCCCGGTTCACGTCCGGCTACGATCCGGGATGCGGCGCATCTGGCACTTCATCTGGCTGGCGTATCGGCCGGAATGTCGTGCCGGAATACTAACGTCTGGTCCTGCGTACTATCGACGATGCTGTCGCGCTTGCAGATCCATGCAAACGCCCAATCCTGGGCAACCTCGATCGCCTCGTCTTCCGTGTCGAAATACGAAAGATCGCGCTCGATGTGCATTTCTCCATCAACGTCATCGTCAGCCGAAACACGGATCAGTCGCGCGTGAGCGAAGAATTTCCCAAGGGAGAAATCCGGAGTCGCGTCGATGATCCACCCACGGTACCCGCATTGCATGATTGCCTCCGATACTCAGGCTATTCGGGATTCGAAAAGACAAAGCATGGATTCGTCCAGTCGTAATCGCTAAACCTCCCCAGTCAAAAGTTCGCGGGCTTCCGCGCCATCGGCAGTTGCGCAGACGGCCATCTCGGACTACCGATACTGTTATAGACCTTCGGCGACTGAACGGTGATTCCAATCATCGACGGAAGCAAAGAAAATGCCCATTCGAATAGGCTGCGGAATTGAGCTAACTGGGCGTTCGCACGCCTCGACGTAGGCACAGGTTATGCGTGCACACCATAGTGCTGGAGTGAACTGGCGAAACTGAGGGAGAGCGAAATGAACCCCTATGCAGGGCGGTCTCATGATGAACGGAGTGCTGCACAAAAGAACCGAAAACAAAAAGCGCAGGAACAATCGGGCGGTTCGATGGCCGTCGAAGGAACGGAGGCCGATGCCACGCATAGCAGCGGCGAGCTTTCCGAAAAAGGAAAGGAAGTGTGGCGCAAAGGCGCCGGCATCGACGGGGGAGGGAAGAGCACGTAAGCCATTCCTGCACGCGACGTGGCATCAGGGAACGGATGCGCCGCGTGCACTGAAGAATGACGCGGATTGTTCGACCGGATGAACGGTTTTCAAACCGCTCGTAGAAATTTCATTGCGTATCGATGGCCGCGGTTATCCGGCCCTCCGAAGCTTGTAGAACCGCTGCGAGGTCATCGAATTGGCAACCGTACTTCTAGTTGATGATGCCCCGAATATTCTGCGCCCACTTCGACTGCTGGTAGAGCGTGAGGGATACCGTGTGCTGACGGCTTCTCCGGACGCACCAAGACCGGGACAGCCGTGAAGGCGGTGGCGATGCGACGCTTTTCAATGAGTTGCGCATTCGAAGGATGACCATACCCCGGCCTGCCACAAACCCGGCAGGTGGGGGTCGTACCGTATGGCCGAAACCGATGAAAAAGTGAGTTTTTTCATCCCGGCGTGTCGTTTTTGATAGTCTCCCTTCGTCGTCTCAATGTCGGCATGCATGCGGCTTGCCGCCGCATTCAGCCAAAACTGATAGGAGATTTGCCATGACGATTCAAAAGATCACGCCTTTTCTCTGGTATTCGAACGAAGCAGAGGAGGCCGCTGCTTTCTATGCGGGCATCTTCCCAGACTCGCGCGTCGTTCGGGTCACGGCGGTGCCGAGCGCCGGTTCCACGAAAGTCGTCGAGTTCGTTCTCTTTGGGCAACCCTTCATCGCCATGAGCGCCGGGCGACTCGACCCGTTCAATCACGCGATATCCCTTATGGTCAACTGTAACGATCAGGCAGAACTTGATCGCTATTGGGACGCGTTTCTCGAGGGCGGCGGTTCGACCGAGGAGTGCGGCTGGGTGAAAGACCGCTTCGGCGTTTCGTGGCAGATCGTTCCAAATGATCTCATCGCGATGATGGCTGATCCCGATCCAGTAAAGGCAGGGCGCGTTGCAGAGGCCATGCTGAAAATGACGAAGTTCGACGTCGCCGCGCTGAAGGCTGCGTATTCGGGGGCAACGGATTAGCAAAGGCTCTGTACATCGGGTGCGTTATAAGGCGTCGGTCAGGTTTGCTCGCTTTCGGCCGACGCTTTTATATCTCTGGTTCTAGCTGCCGGGTTAACCGGCAGTCGTCGAAGTTAGGGCGCAAAACTGTCGCCCTGTATCAAAGTCAGGCCGACATCCGAACACGCGAGAGGAGAATCATGAGTAAAGTATTCGTCAACATTGGACTTAGCCTCGATGGCTACATGGCGCCGGAAGGAATGACCATGGAGAATTGGGACAAGCCTGAGTACAAGAACTGGGGCGCTAAATGGGGTGCGCTGATGGCCTGGATCCTCAATCAACAGTACTTCCGCGAGAACCTCAAGCTCGGGCCAGGGGGCGAGACCGGCCCGGTCAATGATCTGCTTCGCAGCACCACGGAGCGCATCGGTGCCGACATTATGGGCAAGCGAATGTTCGACCAAGGCGAGCGCGCCTGGCCAGAGGAGGCTCCGTTTCACACACCGGTATACGTTCTTACCCATGAGAAACGCGAACCCTGGGTGCGCCCGGGTGGGACGACCTTCTACTTCATCAGTGACGGACCGGAGCGTGCCCTTGAGCTGGCTCGGGAATCCGCAGGCAGTCGTGATATTCGTATCGCGGGTGGAGCCGATGTGATCCAGCAGTACCTGGCCATGGGTGTCGTTGACGAGCTGGAAATCGCCTTGTCACCCGTGTTGTTCGGCGGTGGGCGGCGTCTCTTCGAGAACCTGCGCGAGCCCGGGCCGCAGTTTCGCATCGACAAGGTTCTTGATGGTCCAGCTGCCACACACTTGCGCTATGTGCGTCAGTGAGGACGGCCTAACAATCGGTTGCAGCGGACGGTCCGCTGCGCGGGCCGCGTTGCCCCACACGTCATGTCAATTCCTGTGTGCCGCGGGTGCACTTCTGCTAGCATCCGCGCATGAATATCCATGCCAAATCCATTCGCTACTTCGACACGATCTTACGCTCGGGATCTATCCGCGAAGCTGCACGCCGGTTGCACGTCGATGGGTCGGCGGTTAACCGACAACTGCTCAATCTGGAAGGCGAGATAGGCGCGGCATTGTTCGAACGCCTGCCAGGCGGGTTGCGTCTCACGGAAGCAGGGCAGATTTTCTCGCAACATGTCGTCACGGTGCTGCAGGATGAGCAGCGGACACTCGCGGAACTGGAACTGCTACAAGGCGTGGAGCGCGGTGAAATTCGCGTAGCAGCTGCGGAGAGTCTGAATGCCGACTTCCTGCCAGCCGTACTCGAAAACATGTTGCAACGATATCCGAAGGTGCGTATCCATACTTTCATGCTGGGATCGGAGCCGATTGCGCAGCAGGTGTCGTCGGGAGAGGTCGATGTTGGCGTAGCGTTTGCGATGCAGGACACCCCGGACCTGACCTGTGCCGGCAGCGGTATCTTCCGCCTCGGCGCGATCATGGCGCCGGACCATCCGCTCGCGGCCTGCAAGGAAGTGTCATTCGACGATTGCGCGGCTTTCCCGCTAATCATGGCCAATCCGGATTTCGCCGTGCATTCGCTACTGTTGCCACTGATGCAGAAAGCGGCAAGGCCAGTGCAACCGGTCGTGTACACCGGCGCGATCGAGCTGATGCGCCAGTTGGCGATGCGTGGGGTAGGCATCGCGTTTCAGACGCGTATCGGTCTCAAGGCGCTCTGTGAGAACCGACGGCTTGCGTATGTGCCCTTGCGCGAGTCGGAAAACGTGGCGGCCCACCTGGGCGTCTATGTCAGGTCAGCGCGCGCATTGCCGCCTGCGGTGACGGCGCTCATCGCTATCATGAACGAACAGCTCGGTAGCCTGCAGCGGGAGGAAGCAGGCGCGGACTGAACGGTATGAACTTCCCCGCTGCAAAATTTGCAGCGGCGCGCTGTTTATTTGCCGCTACGCGTGGCGCGGCACTCTCCCTATACTTGACTCACAACAACGGAATCAGGGAAGAGGCGATGTTTCGCTTGGCTGTCGAATCCGCGTGGGAAGAGGGCCTGAGGCATCACGCGATGCATCGTATTCCGCTGCAATGGCGGAGAAAACATGCCCCTGCGCCGATCAGCTATCGAAATGCAAAACACACTGCTCCTCCGCGTCGCTTCCCTGCAATAAGGTGATGCGCCAGCGGCGCGCGCGATTCGTCGCGTGCAAGGCCCGCTCACGCAAGACCCAATCCCAGCCGTTCCGCGTTAAATACGCTGTTTTCCAGAACAGCGCTCGGGAACTGCTGCGTCCGGATCAGGAAGAGAGCACATGTCGACTACATCTGAATGGCCACTGGAACTCGTGGTGGCCGACACCGATCCGCTTACTGCGGAGATCAGTTCGTTAAAGCTGAAGGCGGCCGACGGCGGACCGTTGCCCGCGTTCTCAGGCGGCGCGCACATCAAGTTTAGGGTGGACCTCACCGATGGCGCGAAAGACCCCGTCACGCTGCCCGGCGCGCTGAGAACACCGACGCGCGGCGAGCGCTGCTATTCGCTCGTCAACAGCGACGACCAGTCGGGCTATTACGAAATCGCAGTCAAACGGGAAGCGGCAGGCGCAGGCGGATCGCGCTTCATGCACGCGCTTCGGACTGGCGAGCATGTTCGTGCTGCGCTGCCAACGAACGATTTCCCCTTGCACGATGAACCGCACGAAGCCGTTCTCATGGCCGGCGGTATCGGTATCACACCGATTCTGTCGATGGCGAAGGAACTCAGTGCGAAGGGTGCTCCGTATCGTTTGCACTACGCAGCGCGCAGTCCGGAAACCATGGCGTATCGAACCGGCATCTCGCACTTGCGCGGTGAACAGGCGAGCCTGTACTTCGACTATGGCGATCCTGCGCGAGGTATGCCACTAGCAGAAGTGATCGGGCAACCGGCCCCGAATCGTCACCTCTACGTTTGCGGGCCACGTCCCTTGATCGACGCCGTCGTCGCCACCGCGCGTGCGCAGCAATGGTCAGCCGGGCACGTCCACTTCGAATTGTTTGGCGCGCCGACACCGCAAGCCGGTAACCGTCCCTGCCGGGTCGTGCTTCAACGCAGCGGTTTGACGCTGGACGTGCCCGCGGAAAAAAGCATTCTCGACGCAATGATCGACGCGGGGCTCGATCCCATGTTCGATTGCCGGCGCGGTGAGTGCAGCGTGTGCGCCGTGCGCGTGCTGAGTGGCACGCCGGAGCACCACGACTACGCACTGTCCGACGACGATCGCGATCACGAGCATCTGATGTGCGTGTGCGTCTCAAGAGCCCGGGAAGGTGAGTTGGTGCTGGACGCCTGATGTCGCCATCCGGTGCGACTTCTCAAGATAACGGAGACACAATGAGTACGTTTGTCAAAAACGCCTGGTACGTTGCGGCGTGGAGCAATGACGTTGGGCGGCAACTGTTGGCGCGCACCATCCTTGGCGAGCAGGTGGTGCTGTATCGACGCGAAGACGGCACACCTGCTGCACTGGTCGATCGCTGCCCACACAAACTGGCGCCGCTTTCGCTGGGAGAATTGAAGGGCGACCACGTGCAATGCGGGTATCACGGCATGACGTTCGACTGCTCGGGCGCTTGCGTGCGGGTACCCGGCCAGCAGAACATTCCGCCCACCGCGCGCGTCAGATCCTTTCCTCTCGTTGAGAAGTACAACGCGGTCTGGATCTGGATGGGCGATCCGGCATCTGCCGACACCGGCGCTATCGTCGATGTTCCTCACTATGACGATGCGGACTGGGGCATCGTCGACGGGCAATATCTTCACTTCAGATCCAACTACCTGAACATCACCGACAACCTCGTCGATCCGGCACATACGAGCTATGTGCACAAGAAGACTATCGGCAATGCGGCAGGCGAGGACGTCGGCGTCAAGGTGGAGCAGGGCGATTCGTACGTGCTTGCATATCGCTGGATAAACAATGCGCCGCCGGTGCCGCTCGTCGAAAAGATGGCGGATTTCGCCGGCATGGTGAACCGCTGGCAGTACTACTACCTGCATCTGCCGTCCACTTCATATGTGGACTTCGGCAGCATCGACGCGGGTATCGAGCCGACCGAGACCAATAAGGATCGTGGATTCCGCTCGTTCAGCTTCAATTTCCTGACACCTGAAACCGAATCGACCACGCACTATTTCTGGCTGCATCTGCGCAACTATCACGCGCACGATGCCCAGGTCTCGGAAGACGTCGCACGCCTGATGACGCTCACATTCGATGAAGACGCCGTGCTGCTCGCCTATGTCCAGCGCGAACAGGAGCGCACTGGGGTGCGCGAATACACCCGACTCGGCATAGACAACGCGCCTGTGCGGATCCGCAAGATGGTCGAACGTCTGCAAGCAAAGGAAGCGGTCCCGCCGACCGCGCTTGTACTGCACCAGGTGCCGGGCGAAACACAGTCATCCACGTCGTAATTATCAGGAGTTCGAGATGGAATTTTCGATTGGCTGTAACGGCCGGGGCGTACAGCACACACAGCCCGTGTCGGTAGACGAGCAGTTCCGCATGTTGAAGGAGTCCGGCGTGTTCGACCATTTCGACCGCATGCCGCAACCTGGTCAGGAACGTGAATATCTGCGCGCGGCTGACCGGTATGGCATTCCGATCCGCACGGGCTTGTGGTCATACACCGCGGGCCGCGATGAGGTCGTGCTCGAAAAGAATCTGCGCCTGTGCAAGGACGCCGGCGGCGAGTTTCACAACATCATGCTGTACACGAAGCACGCGAAAGGTCATGTGGTGACCGATCAGGACATCGTCGAATTCTATCTGCATGCCCATGAACTAGGGCAGAAGATCGGCATCGCCATTGGTTTCGAAGTGCATATCTACATGTGGTCGGAAGATCTTCGGCGCATCACGCCGGTGGCCCGGCAGGTTCAGCAGCGTGGCGTACCGTTCAATTTCGTTCTCGATCACAGTCATGTGCTGCTGAAGGTGGACAACCTCGAGGAACAGGATGTAAGCGGCATTCGCGAAGATGTGGAGTCCGGGCGGTTCGTCATCGACCCCTATGAAGAAGGCAATGTGCTCGACCAGTGGATTGGCATGAACATGACGCATTGGCTGCAGATCCGGCCCGTCTCGCCGAATGGCCCAAAGAATCCGTGGGAAATGAAGGACGGCGGCACCTATGGCCGTGCCTGCCAGTATCCCTTTTTCAGGCCGGCGCCGGGCGAATGGCATCTGCCGTGGAATGCCTATCGCGTCGAACCCTGCAAGGACGTCGTGCGCCGCGTGCTGCGGCATCACCGCGACACACCTGATAGCCCACTGCGCTACATCACCACCGACATGATCGACATGCCCGATTACGGTGGCGGCGTGAAGTATTCGCTTTTCGAGCAGAACGTGGCGATTGCCGATTGGTTCCGTCGCACGTGGGCGGACATCAAGCGAGAAAAGGCAGTCGCCGCACGCGTTTGAGCGCAAGGCGTACCAAGGAAGCACCCGTGAAGTGCATCCAGAAAAAATATCTGGAGGAGACACATGAAAAAATTTATCGGGTGGCTGACCAGCATGAATGCCCTGACCGGTACGCAGGCGTTCGCGCCTGGACCGCTCAAGGATCTCACGCTCGACGCTGGTTTCATTCTGGGCAGCAAGAACAAGACGTTTGCATCAGGCAAACAGGCCATCGTGGTGGGGCCGAATCTTGTTTTCAACGTACCTGGGAATTTCGACGTCGCGCTGCTTTACTGGTCACAAAAATCTGGTTCGTGTCGGGTTTGGCTGGGAATACTGGATGAACAAATATGGAACCGATCATCGGAGCGTCAAAGGCGCGTTGCAAAGTATGCCTTTTGTAACGGCTGATATCCATTTTGACGATTCGACGACGGGGTGATCCGCGATGAAGTGGGGCACCCGCGCCGCGTCGTGTTTGCAATTCAACTTCTACGTTGTGAGGAATATCGATGAAGACCAAAGCAGCAATCGCATGGAAAGCCGGCGCCCTGTTGACGATCGAAGAGGTGGATCTGGAAGGTCCGCGCGCCGGTGAGGTCCTGATCGAAGTGAAGGCGACGGGCATCTGCCACACCGACTACTACACGCTCTCGGGCGCCGATCCCGAAGGCATCTTCCCGGCGATTCTCGGCCACGAAGGCGCGGGCGTGATCGTCGATGTGGGTCCGGGCGTCGGCACGCTTAAAAAAGGCGACCACGTCATTCCGCTCTACACGCCGGAATGCCGCCAGTGCAAATTCTGCCTGTCGCGCAAGACCAATCTTTGCCAGGCGATCCGTTCGACGCAAGGCCGCGGCCTGATG
>NZ_DASRSY010000240.1:0-6733 GCF_035656215.1 Paraburkholderia sp. | reverse complement strand
TGGTCGTGCTATCACCTGATCGGCGACGCTCTGCGTTCCGACGACCTGGCGGTTAGCCCAGCGGCGAGCAACGCGTTCCTGAGCGGTTTTGCCGCACGTTTCGACAACGAGCCGCACGTGCTCGCGCCTGCCGCAATGCCGGTCGCGCGCCGCTTGCTGGCGCTGCGTCGCCGGGTTGTGCCGGCCTTTGCTGTCGCTGCCGCCGCTGCCACGCTGACGTGGATCGTCGTGCCGCAACTGCAAGGCGTGCCGGGTGGCCCGGGTGTGACGCAAGTCGCGTCCATCCAGTCACACGGCGATTCGCTGCAACGCGTGGCCATGGCGTCGGTGCCTGCCGCTACGGTCCAGCCGGTCGCGCAAGACGCCAACATCATTCGTGACGCAAGTCTCGATCAGTATCTGGAAGCTCACCAGCAATTCGCGCAACAACCGGTCATGCCGGGCTCGATGCCGCTGATTCGCGCTGCCGCAGTTTCTACGCAAGGCCAATAGTTTGATGCAGACTCCGCGGTTGAATAAAACGACTATCTGGGGGCGGCTGCCGGCATTTCTGTTCTGCGCAGCCGTATTGTTGTCCGCTACGCCGCGGGTCTTTGCACAAACCGACGATCCGCTCGTCGCCCGTCGCACGGCCGCGGAGCTGCTCGATCGAATCCATCAGGCCGCCCAGCAGCAGAACTACGAGGGCGCGTTCGTTTATCAACGCGGCAATTTCGTTCAGACGTCGCAGATCGCGCACTACGCGACCCGCACGGATGGCGAATTCGAGCAACTCGAAAGTCTCGACGGCAAGCCGCGCAAAATGCTTCGCCATAACGAAGATCTCTACACGTTCGTACCTGAGCGGCATCTATGCGTAGTCGAGAAGCGCCAGAACAAAGATTCGTTTCCTGCTCTGCTGGCTGTAAGCGGCGAGCAGGTGCTGTCTGTGTACGAGCCGAAGCTGCTCGGCGACGACCGCGTCGCGGGTGTCGACAGTCAGGTGATCGAGCTCGATCCGAAAGACGCCTACCGCTTTGCTTACAAGTTGTGGGCCGACAAGAAGACGGGTCTGCTGCTGCGTGCGCAGACGCTTGACCCGAACGGCCAGGTGCTTGAGCAGTTGTCGTTTTCGCAGATTCGCATCGGCGTGCCGGTTGACAAGACCGCCATCGTCAACGGCATTCGTAATCTGGCAGGTTGGACAGTGGTGCGTCCGCCCGTCGAGCCGGTCGATATGGCTGCGCAAGGCTGGCAGATCACGCCGACAGTGCCGGGTTTCCGCAAGATTCGCGAACTGCGCCGCCCAATGGCCGCACGTGATGCAGGCCAGCCGACCATTCCGGTCGATCAGGCTGTATTCTCCGACGGCCTCGCGGCCATTTCGGTGTTTGTCGAACCGGTCGAGAACAACACCCGCAAAGAAGGCGCGGGTAGCAGCGGCGCCACCCACGTGCTGGTCAAGCGGCGCGGCGACTTCTGGATTACTCTGCTTGGTGAAGTGCCCCAGACCACATTGCAGCAATTTGCGTCTGCCATAGAATATAAAGCTCCGAAGTAATCCTCCGAATCACTCGAATCCCTCGGCTTGCTACGATATGACGACTTTCTCGGTGCGCAAATTCCTCGCGGCCGCGGTGGTAGCGGCTTGTTTGCCGCTCGTACCGCACACGGCGTCGGCGGCTCCCGCAGCCAATCTGCCCGACTTCACTGACCTCGTCGACAAGGTCGGTCCGGCAGTCGTCAACATTCGCACGACTACGCGCGTGTCGAACAGCAGTGCCCGTGGCGGACTGCCGCCAGGTATGGACGACGGCGATATGTCGGAGTTTTTCCGTCGTTTCTTCGGCATCCCGCTGCCGCAGTCGCCGCAATCACCGGGTTCGCCCGGTACGCCGCGCGGCGGCGATAACGGCGGGAGCGGCAGCGGCGGCAACCAGGACTCGCCGGATAACAGCGATCCCGAACAGAACAGCGGCGTCGGCTCAGGCTTCATTCTGTCGGCGGACGGCTACGTGATGACCAACGCGCACGTCGTGGACGACGCGGACACCATTTACGTCACCCTCACCGACAAGCGCGAGTTCAAGGCTAAGCTGATCGGAGTGGACGATCGGACCGACGTTGCCGTCGTGAAGATCAGTGCTGCCAACTTGCCGACCATTACGATTGGCGACTCGAACAAGGTGCGTGTGGGCGAGTGGGTGGTCGCGATCGGTTCGCCGTTCGGTCTCGAGAACACAGTGACGGCCGGCATTGTCAGCGCCAAGGGGCGCGACACGGGCGATTATCTGCCGTTCATCCAGACCGACGTAGCCGTCAATCCGGGTAATTCAGGCGGCCCGCTGATCAACATGCAGGGCGAAGTGATCGGCATCAATTCACAGATCTACAGCCGTACCGGCGGTTTCATGGGCATCTCGTTCGCGATTCCGATCGACGAGGCGATGCGCGTGGCCGATCAGCTGAAAACCTCCGGTAAAGTCGTGCGCGGCCGGATCGCGGTGGCGATCGGCGAAGTGACGAAGGACGTGGCCGATTCGCTCGGTCTGCCGAAGGCGCAGGGCGCGCTGGTTAGCAGCGTCGAGCCGGGTGGTCCGGCGGACAAGGCGGGCGTGCAGCCCGGCGACATCATCCTGAAGTTCAACGGTCACTCGGTCGACACGGCGACGGATTTGCCGCGCATGGTCGGCGATACGAAGCCGGGCACCAAATCGACTATTACGATCTGGCGCAAAGGCCAGACGCGTGATCTGCCGGTCACGATTGCCGAGATGCAGCCAGACAAGACCGCCAAGGCGGATCAGAAGAAGCCGCCGGTGCCGAAGCAGCGCGCCACGAACGCGCTGGGTCTCGCCGTTAGCGATATTCCTTCTGACCAACAGAAGGCGCTGAAACTGCACAACGGTGTGCAAATCGACGCAGTAGACGGCCCGGCAGTGCGCGTTGGGCTGCAAAAGGGCGACATCATCCTGCGTGTGGGCGACACGGATATCACGAGCGCGAAGCAGTTCGACGACCTGACCTCGCACCTCGACCCGCAGAAGATGGTTGCGCTGCTGGTCCGTCGCGGCGAGAACACGCAGTTCGTGCCGATTCGCCCGCGCAGCGCGCAGAAATGAAGAAGGTGGCGCCGCTCACGCTCTACGGGCGCGCGTGGTGCCACTTATGCGACGACATGCGTGCCGCGCTCGAGCCTTTGCTCGCTGAATTCGGCGCCCAAGTCGTCCTGATCGACATTGACACCGATCCATTGCTGGAAGCCCGTTACAACGAGCTAGTGCCGGTTCTGCTCTGCGACGGTGTCGAACTGTGTCACTATCACCTTGATGCGGCACGGGTTCGTGCCGCGCTTGCCGCACGCTTTGTGGCGGTGCATTCTGGATCCACGCATTCGGGGTCCAATTAGGGCACCAAACCAGGCGCGAACGTGCGCCGTTCACACCCCGTTTCACGTCTCTCCTGAGCCGTCTTTTCCGTCCGAGCCTCGCAAGATGCGCCGGGCGATAGCCTTTTCGGCTAAAATAGATAGGTTTTTCACCTACTTACAAGGCGTGCTCCGCTATTGTCCGAGCGCGCCTTTTTCGCTTGATCGGTACTGAATGGATCATATTCGTAATTTCTCGATCATTGCGCACATCGACCATGGCAAGTCGACGCTCGCGGATCGCATCATCCAGATCTGCGGTGGCTTGTCCGACCGCGAGATGGAAGCTCAAGTGCTCGACTCGATGGATCTCGAGCGTGAGCGCGGCATCACCATCAAGGCACAAACCGCCGCATTGACGTATAAGGCCCGTGACGGGCAGATCTACAACCTGAACATGATCGACACGCCGGGCCACGTCGACTTCTCGTACGAAGTCAGCCGCTCGCTGTCCGCATGCGAAGGCGCGTTGCTGGTCGTCGATGCAAGCCAGGGCGTGGAAGCGCAAACCGTCGCCAACTGCTACACGGCGATCGAACTCGGCGTCGACGTGATTCCGGTGTTGAACAAGATCGACCTGCCGGCCGCGAATCCCGAGAACGCAATCGAAGAAATCGAAGACGTGATCGGCATTGACGCCACCGACGCTACGCGTTGCAGCGCCAAGACTGGCCTCGGCGTGGAAGACGTGCTCGAAGCGCTGATCGCCAAGGTGCCGCCGCCCAAGGGCGATCCGGAAGCGCCGCTGCAGGCGCTGATCATCGATTCGTGGTTCGATAACTACGTCGGTGTCGTGATGCTGGTGCGTCTGAAGAACGGCACGCTGCGTCCGAAAGACAAGATCCGCATGATGGCGACCGGCGCGCAGTACCCGGTCGAGCATATCGGCGTATTCACGCCGAAGTCGAAGAACCTAGAATCGCTGTCCGCTGGGCAGGTGGGTTTCATCATCGCCGGCATCAAGGAACTGGCCGCGGCGAAAGTGGGCGACACCGTCACGCTTGTGAATCGTCCTGCCGCAGAACCACTGCCGGGCTTCAAGGAAGTGAAGCCGCAGGTGTTCGCCGGGCTCTATCCGGTCGAAGCGAATCAGTACGATGCGCTGCGTGACTCGCTGGAAAAGCTGAAGCTGAACGACGCCTCGCTGCAGTACGAACCGGAAGTGTCGCAGGCGCTCGGCTTCGGTTTCCGTTGCGGCTTCCTCGGTCTGCTTCACATGGAAATTGTGCAGGAACGTCTCGAGCGCGAGTTCGACATGGACCTGATCACCACCGCGCCGACCGTGGTGTACGAAGTCCTGCAGCGCGACGGCACGACCATCATGGTCGAAAATCCGGCCAAGATGCCGGAGCCCTCGAAGATCGAAGAAGTGCGCGAGCCGATCGTCACCGTGAATCTGTACATGCCGCAAGACTATGTCGGCTCGGTGATTACGCTGTGTACGACGAAGCGCGGCAATCAGATCAACATGCAGTACCACGGCCGCCAGGTCCAGTTGACCTACGAAATCCCGATGGGCGAAGTCGTGCTCGATTTCTTCGATCGTCTGAAGTCGATATCGCGCGGCTACGCGTCGATGGATTACGAGTTCAAGGAATACCGTGCGGCAGACGTCGTGAAGGTCGACATGCTGATCAACGGCGACAAGGTGGATGCGTTGTCGGTGATCGTGCACCGTTCGCAGAGCCAGTATCGCGGCCGCGAAGTGGCGGCGAAGATGCGCGAACTGATTCCGCGTCAGATGTATGACGTCGCGATTCAGGCTACCATCGGCGCGAACATTATTGCGCGCGAGAACATTAAAGCATTGCGTAAGAACGTGCTGGCAAAATGCTACGGCGGCGATATTTCCCGTAAGAAGAAACTGCTCGAGAAACAAAAGGCAGGCAAGAAGCGAATGAAGCAGGTGGGATCGGTCGAGATTCCGCAAGAGGCTTTCCTCGCGATCCTGCGTGTCGAAGACAAATAAGACGAACAACGGAACTCTATGAATTTTGCGCTGATTCTTTTTGTGCTCGTCATTTTGACGGGCGTCGCATGGGTCGCAGACAAACTGATTTTCGTGCCGCAACGGCGGCGCGCGGCGGATGCGGCGGTCGCCGAGTTCGACCGCCAGCAGGCACGCGTCGGCGAGCGTTTTGCCGACGAAAACGCGGCCCAAACACGTGCCCGTCTGCGTGACGACAAGCTGCGTCAACCGTGGTGGCTCGAGTATTCGGCGAGCTTCTTCCCGGTGATTCTGGTGGTGTTTGTGGTGCGCTCGTTCGTGGTCGAACCGTTCAAGATTCCTTCGGGCTCGATGGTGCCGACGCTGCTGGTGGGCGACTTCATCCTCGTCAATAAATTCGACTACGGCATCCGTCTGCCGATCGTCAACACGAAGATCACCGAAGGCCGTCCGCTAGAGCGGGGCGACGTCGTCGTGTTCCGCTACCCGAAAGACGAATCCGTCGACTACATCAAGCGCGTGATCGGCCTGCCGGGCGACACCGTTGCTTATCAGGACAAGCAACTGACGATCAACGGCAAGCCGGTGCCGGAAACGGCGCTGCCAGACTATCTCGATGAAGAGCGCCTCGGCTACGCGAAGCAATTCGAAGAAGATCTTGACGGCCGCAAGAACGCGATTCTGAACAACCCGGCCGTGCCGCCGTTCATCGTCGGCGCGGAAGATTATCCGTATCGCGATAACTGCACATACAACGCACGCGGCGTGATCTGCAAAGTGCCGCCGGGCAATTACTTCATGATGGGTGACAACCGCGATAACAGCGCTGACAGCCGCTACTGGGGTTTTGCGCCGGATAAGAATATCGTTGGTCGCGCGTTTTTCATCTGGATGAACTTCAGCAATCTGAAACGCATCGGCTCATTCCACTGAGTTCGCATACATTGATTGCACGACACGCTGCGGCGGTGGCCTACACCTAGGTCACTTCCGTCGCCGCGTGTTACCACGCTACTTTAAGAATCTGCGGTAACGTCGCTTCACTACGCTTTTTCCGCTGGCCGCCCCGCGTTTTCGCCGGGGCAGGCGCCCGCGTTATACTCTGCCCATGCCCCTATCTCCGTTGGAAAGCCGTCTGCGCTACGAATTTCGCAATGCGGAATTGCTGCGCCAGGCTTTAACGCACCGCAGTCATAGCTCCACGCATAACGAACGGCTCGAGTTCCTCGGCGACTCCGTTCTAAATTGCGCGGTGGCTGCGCTTTTGTTCCAACGTTTCGGCAAACTGGACGAAGGTGATCTGTCGCGCGTCCGCGCCAATCTGGTCAAACAGCAATCGCTTTACGAAATCGCTCAGGCCCTGAATATCTCCGAAGGGC
>NZ_DASRSY010000239.1:0-2217 GCF_035656215.1 Paraburkholderia sp. | reverse complement strand
CTTATCTGAAATCTTTTATTTCGCGACTGATGCGTGCATCCGGCCAAATCATTCGTTATCGATTTATCTCGATTTAAAGTCCGTCAGTGCGACACCTGAATGCTTCGCTTAACGACTAATCCGCGCGATAATCTGCGGCTGATTTGGATTTGCATGGAGCATGCACGTATGAAGTACCCCTCAATTGTACGGCGCGCCATGCTGCTCGCGGCCTCGTGTGCGCTGTTGCAGCATGGTGGTTTCGTGCTGGCAGCGCAAGGCGGTGAGGCCGCACCGCTGGTCGGCACGCGGCCGGCCATGAACACGCTAACGCCGCAACCGGTCGCCGCCGCGCTGCGCAGTGCGGCATCAAGCACGCCGGTTACCGCCGGCGACGCGCAAGGCAACGTCGCCGAACTGATGCAGATGATTCACGACGCAAAGCTGAGCGAATTGCGCACCACGTATAACGGCAGTTACGGTGCGAGTCTGTTCTTCTATCCACAAGAGATGACGTACTACGTCGCGCTCTTTCAGGACAAGCATTTCTGGCGCGTGATCAAGTCGGAGGACGTAGGCCGGGCTGAAGCGGTCTATGCCGGCTTCGTCCAGCAGACGGCGCAACTGGCGGACGTCGAGATTCGCCGCACACAGTTGCAGGCGCAGAAGGCGTATATCGAAGACATCATCGCGTTGTCGGAAGATCGCGCGAAACGGTTGCAGGCCGATCTCGACGTTGCGCGTACGCAGCAGGCCAAGGTCAACGATTACCAGCGGCAGACGCAAGGTGAGGCGGTAGCGCTGCACGCGGAGAAGGAAAAGGCGCAGGCGCAGTTGCGGCAGGTGCAGGGCGAAGTGATGCAGTTGCAGCGACAAACCGAGTTCGGATTGCCAACACAGAAGTAGGCGTACGAGTGTAAAAAAGCCCGACGATTTTCATGGCCGGGCTCAGGCTGGTGACCAACCCCACGTTTTTCGGAGCGTGGGGTTTTGTTTTTTGCACCTCGATTTTTCGATACCGAGACCCTTACTTCACGAACTGATTGGGAACGTCGGTCACGCGACGTTGCGACATGTGATCGATCCATTCTGTGTCGCCGCTTCCAGACGGATTGAGCGACGAAGCAGGACGCGATGGCGGCACAATATTGCGCAGGTGTGTGCCAGCTGACATGGTCGTCGACGCGTATTCGTCGGTGCTGAACTGCGATGACGCACGTGGCGAGTAAGAACCCGCCGACGACGGTTTCGGTGAGGTTTGTTGTGCGATCGCCGGCACCGCAATCTGCGACGCCTCGTGGTTCATCTGCGACATGCGTGGCAACTGCGTTGCGATGATGGTCTGCGAACGGCGCCCGCTTCTTTCGTGCAGGCTCGCGGCGCCTTTGCGTTGCTTGTCCGGGCGGCGCGATACGTTCTTGCTGGCTGTGGCTGTGGCTGTGGCTGTGGCGCGCGCTGACGTTGCCTTGACCGTTGTAGTGATTTCCGTGGCGGGTCTTGCCGTGAAATCGCGCAACGGCGCCGCGGCAAGTGCGTTTGGCAAAATCGCAGGCGATGCGGGTACAGATGCGCGTGCGGATCCAGACGCGCCTGCAACGGGCACGGGCGACGAAGCGGCGCTCGATACAAGCCCTGCTGCACGGTTGTTAGCGGCTGCGTGCGGATTAACAGCGGCATCAGGCGAGGGGCGACTCGCCAACTGTGCTTCCTGGCGGAGCGGGATCTTGCTCACTGGTTTGACATCGCTAATCGTGTGGCGCTGTGCCAGATGACCAAACCCAATCCAGGCAAGCATCGCGGCGCCGCTGAGTGCACAGGCGCCGCCCGCTAGAGCTCCCCAATGCATTGACCCCCCGCGCGGCGAGGCCGGAGCGGCCGGTGTGCTAACCGGCGAGAAAGGTGCAGTTTCGACGGACGCTTGCAAAGATTCGTCGACCGGTGCGTCGAACACGGTGGTCGAGATAGCAGGCGGGATGAAACCCGAGGACGCAGCCGCCGGCTTGCGCAACGATTCCCAATGGCAGAGCGCGCGGAAGGTTTTGTCATTCAGACAAAAGGTACGCAATACGGCCGCATAGAGCGCCTTGAGTTCCGCCCGCAAACCAGGCCCAGGCGGCAGTAGCGTCCAATCGCGGCCGAATGGCGCGGGCAGCAGACGACAGAGCGGCGACAGGCTCGGCAGCGCCATGGAGCCTTCGATCAGGGTGAGGGGAATAGGGGTCGACATCGGTTTCTTCG
>NZ_DASRSY010000238.1:0-6770 GCF_035656215.1 Paraburkholderia sp. | reverse complement strand
ACGACCCGAGCAATCCGCCCGAGGACGTCGTCCCCACGCTCGAACGAGAGCGCTATTACCGCCGCGTGGTCTATCTCGCCACCTTCATCGAATACGTGTCGTTCATCGGCGCGCTGTGGATCGTCGGGACACACGCATTGAAGTGGTACGACTACCTCGGCTTTGCGCTCTCGCTGGGCGCAGCGACCGGCGTATCGATCAATACCGCTCACGAGCTCGGTCACAAGACCGATGGCTTCGAACGATGGCTCGCCAAGATCACGCTGGCGCCGGTCGCCTACGGTCATTTCTTCGTCGAACACAATCGTGGACATCATGTGCGCGTAGCGACACCACCCGACCCGGCGAGCGCGCGCTATGGCGAATCGTTCTGGCGTTTTCTGCCGCGTACGGTATTCGGCAGCATCGCGTCGGCGTGGCGCCTCGAGAAACATCGGCTCGAACGCCTCGGCAAATCGCCCTGGACATGGCGCAATGAAGTATTGCACTCGTGGACCATGACAGCGGTGCTGTGGGGCGCGATGATCGCGCTGTTCGGTAAAACGGTGATTCCGTTTCTGCTGGTTCAGGCGGCGTATGGCGCCTCATTGCTCGAAGTGGTCAATTATCTGGAGCACTACGGACTCGGCCGCAAGCAGCTCGCGAGCGGCCGCTATGAGCGCTGCCAGCCGCAGCATTCATGGAGCAGCAATCGTATCGTGACGAATCTGTTTCTGTACCAGTTGCAGCGTCACGCCGATCATCATGCGAATCCGACGCGCTCCTATCAGGCGCTGCGTCATTTCGACGGCGCGCCGCAATTGCCCTCCGGTTATGCGACGATGATCATGTTCGCGTATGTGCCGCCACTGTGGTTTCACGTGATGAACCCACGCGTGGTCGCGCATTACCAAGGCAATATGGCGCAATCGAATATCCGGCCGGCCATTCGTGAGCGCGTGTTGGCGCAGTTTGCCGGTTAGCGCAGATTGCTTCATGGAAAGAAAAGCCGCCTGGCCAATGCCGGGCGGCTTTGTTGTCGAGCTTGTCGAATAGCGGCAGCGCAGCCTTAACGCCGATCGATCGAATACTTGCCGGCGCCGGTCACGCACAACAGCAACAGTCCACCCATAATGCTGATGTTCTTGTAGAAGTTGATCATGTTTTCGTACTGCATCGCACCCGTCATGTTCCAGTAGTGGTGGCCGATGATCGCCGTACCCAGCGTATAAAGCGCCAGCAGCAGCGCGAGCGGCCGCGTATAGAAGCCCACCACCAGCGCAATGCCTACAACAAACTCCATGACGACGGCTATAACCGCCGACACCTCAGGCACCGGTGCGCCGGTCGACGTCATATAAGCGACGGTGCCGGAAAAGCCGGTCAGCTTCGACCAGCCGAACATCACGAACAGCACCATCAACAGGATGCGGGCGACGAGAATGACTGCGTCTTTCTGGTTTTCAAATAGCATAGCGCATGATTTTTCTCTGTAGGTAAGGAAGGAAGCGGCTCGCCGCAAGCTTCGCAGCGAGCCTCGCTTAAGCCGGCCAGGTCTTTCGACAGGGTTATGCCGCTTAAGCCCACAACTCCGACATTTCGATGTTACGCAGATCGAACACCAACACTTCCGCGTCGTGACCTTGCGTCAAGGTGAGAGCTTCTTCGCCGCGGACCCGTGCGCCATCGCCTTCGCCAAGTTCGACGCCATTCACCGTGACGCTGCCGCGCGCCACGTGAATATAAGCATAGCGATTGCTGGCCAGTTCGAGGCGTGCGGTTTCGTTACCATCGAAAAGACCGGCATAGACCCGTGCATCCTGTTGCAGCACCAGCGAGTCTTCTGCACCGTCCGGCGACATCACCAGACGCAACACGCCGCGCTTCTGATCCGAGCCAAAGTGGCGTTGCTGATAGCGCGGTGCGGTGCCTTTCTGCGCCGGTGCAATCCAGATTTGCATGAAGTGCACGGGCTCGCTCTTCGAATGGTTGTATTCGCTATGCGCGACGCCGGTTCCCGCGCTCATCAACTGGATGTCGCCGGGCACGATCACAGAGCCGGTGCCCATCGTGTCCTTATGTTCCAGCGCGCCTTCCAGCACGTACGAAAAAATTTCCATGTCGCGGTGCGGGTGCTTGCCGAAACCTTGCGCCGGTGCGACACGGTCGTCGTTGATCACGAGCAGGTCGGAAAAGCCGTTCTGTTTCGGGTCGTGATAGTTCGCGAAGGAAAACGTATGACGCGAGCTGAGCCAGCCGTGCTCCGCGCGGCCGCGTTGATTGGCGTGTCTGATTTCGAGCATCGTATTTCTCCTGGGTTCTGGTTGTGCGATCCGGCCAGATGTTTGTCCGCGATCCATGAGTGACAGTGTAGGTCAATCAGAATGTATATAATCAGATGAAAATATGAAACACTGTCTCGATCAGGTGGACAATACGATGCAACTCGATGACATGCGGATCTTCGTCGCCACGGTCGACGCTCATAACTTCACCGCGGCGGCAAAGCGGCTGGCGCTGTCGAAGCAGTTCGTCAGCCGGCGCGTGATGGCGCTGGAGGAGGCGCTCGGCGTGCAATTGCTCATCCGTAATACGCGCAAGCTGGCCGTGACCGAACTCGGTCAGGAGTTTTACGAGCGCACCAAACGTATCCTGGGCGAGGTGGAAGACGCCGAGCAGGCCATGTCGCTGCGCCGAGCCGGGCCGCGTGGGCTGTTGCGGGTCAGTGCACCGATGTCGTTCGGGATGATGCATCTGTCGCCGTTGGTGGCGAACTTCCTGCGCGAGCATAGCGATGTGCGCTTCGATATGGAGTTGAGCGATCGCACCGTCGACGTGGTCGGTGAAGGGTTCGATATGGCGATCCGGATCGGCACGTTGCCGGATTCGTCGCTGATCGCGCAGAAGCTGGTCGATGTCAGGATGGTGGCGTGTTGTAGTCCGGGGTATGTGCGGCGGCGTGGGGCGCCTCTTCATCCTGCCGATCTGGCGCGGCATTCATGTCTGTTGTATGGGCATGGCGGGGCGGTGAGTTGGGATTTTGTTGTTGATGGTGTGTCGAAAGGGTTTGAAGTGCATGGGCCACTTCGGGCTAATAATGGGGAGCTGATTCGCGATGCGGCGGTGGCTGGGTTGGGGATTGTTCGGCTTCCTGATTTTATTGTTGCTGAGGCGGTTCGGGATGGGAGGTTGGTGAGTGTTCTGGAAGAGTTTTTGCCTTCGGCGGCTACTGTTTATGCTGTTTATCCGCAGCATCGGCAGAGCTCGGTCACGATTCGGGTTTTTGTTGAGTTTTTGAGGGGGTTTTGGGGGAAGGGGTTGGGGGTGTGATTTTCCCTCGTATGCCGGATCAGTCAGTACGCCCTCCAGTCGCATACGTAGCTGGACGTGAACTTGCAAAGAAATTTTGTTGGGCATACTTTTGAAAATTATCAGTAGGCAATGACCTAATAAAGAGCCCAATAGAACCCTATGAGCGCAACAAAAGTTCGTGGTGCACCGGTCATTGGGGCCGCAGCGGCTGCCTCAATTTCATCTGCGGAAGCTGAGTCTCTTCATGCGCTTGATCGCATCGATCGCGCGATATTGCGTCAACTGCAGACCGATGCGTCGATTTCGAATGTCGCGCTTGCGGCCAAAGTTAAATTGAGTGCGCCGGCGTGTTTGCGGCGTGTCGAGCGGCTAAAGGAATCGGGGCTGATTCGGGGCGTCGTCGCGTTGATCGATCCAAAAGCGGTCGGGGCGGGTATGGTGGTCATCATCGGCGTGGTGCTGGATCGGTCTACGCCGGAGTCCTTTGCCGAGTTCGAGAAAGCAGCGCAGAAGGTGGCGGGTTGCATGGAATGCCATGTCGTGACCGGTGAATTCGACTATTTCATGATGATCCGCACGCGCGATAGCGACAGCTTCAATCGTCTGCACGCGGAGCAGTTGCTCTATCTGCCAGGCGTCCGGCAAATCCGCTCGTTCATGGTGCTCAAAGAAATCCTGTCGACCACGAAATTTCCGCTGTAAGCGGCACCCTCACGCAAAAAGACGCGCATGCTGTCATAAATCCCCTTGTCGCCCGACTAAGTGGCAGGACCACTCGCGGGCGGCGCGATCAGCGCCTCAACGGGTGAACGGTACGGACTTTCCGGGACGATCATCATGGCTTGCAGCAGACGGAGTTTCTTCAGGTTAATCGGCGCGGCGTCGCTCGCCGGTGGAACCGCGGCATGGCGCACGGCAGGCGCGGCGGAGTTGGGCACAGCGGCAGCCTACGAGGTCGCGCACAGTGACGCCGACTGGCACAAACTGCTCACGGAAGCACAGTACCGCGTGCTGCGCGAAGCAGGCACGGAGCGGCCATTCAGCAGCCCGCTGAACGACGAGCACCACGCCGGCACATTTTCATGCGCCGGTTGCGCACTGCCGCTGTTTTCGTCGAAAACGAAGTTCGATAGCGGCACTGGCTGGCCAAGTTTCTGGCAGCCGCTGGACCACGCGGTTATCACGCATACCGACAAGTCGTTCGGCATGACGCGCGACGAAGTATTGTGCCGGCGCTGCGGTAGCCATCTGGGTCACGTATTCGACGACGGCCCCAAGCCGACCGGTCTGCGCTATTGCATGAACGGCCTCGCTTTAACTTTCGCACCCGCCGCGCGCGGCACGAGTTGATCGAATCAGGACGGACATCATGAACATCGAGAAACGCATCATCGGCAAACCGGCCCGCTCGCGCGGGGCGGCCGTCGCGCTTTCGCTTGGGCTCGGCGCTCTTGCGCTGCTGCTGGCGCAGCGGGTGGCATTCTCGTCGGAAGCCGCGGTTGTCATTGCACCGCCCGCACTCGACGAACCGATCTCTGCCACGACCGCGCACGAAGAAACCGCCGTGTTCGCGGGCGGCTGCTTCTGGGGCGTGCAGGGCGTATTCCAGCATGTAAAAGGCGTCACGAAGGCGGTGTCGGGTTATTCGGGCGGCCAGCGCGACACCGCACAGTACGAGACTGTCAGTGGCGGTGAAACAGGCCATGCGGAATCCGTGCAGGTCACATTCGACCCGGCCAAAGTCACGTACGGGCAGTTGTTGCAGGTCTACTTCTCGGTGATTCAGGATCCGACCGAGTTGAACCGCCAGGGGCCGGACAGCGGCACGCAATATCGTTCGGCGGTGTTTCCGCTGAATGACACGCAACGGCACGTCGCGC
Source organism: Paraburkholderia sp. (assembly GCF_035656215.1). Classification (GTDB taxonomy): domain Bacteria; phylum Pseudomonadota; class Gammaproteobacteria; order Burkholderiales; family Burkholderiaceae; genus Paraburkholderia. The sequence goes on along the minus strand of NZ_DASRSY010000238.1, from coordinate 1,599 downwards.
AAAGTTACATCGCCCAGCTCGAGAAGGCGCATGCCTTCCCGGCGCCGATCGTCACGAAGACGGAGCCGTTCAAGGGCTTTTATCCTGCCGAGTCCTACCATCAGAACTACCTGACGCTGCATCCGAACTCCGCGTATATCGCGATCAACGATATGCCGAAGGTCGCAAACCTGAAGCGTCTGTTTCCGAATCTCTATCGCGACAAGGCTGTGCTGGTCGAAGCGGCGCAGTAAAACGGCGAGCGCCGCGAGGGCGGCGATCTTCCCTTTCCGGCGCTGCATCGCGCGGCGCCGGCTGCTATTTTGTGGCTGTATTCTGCCTGTCACCATCGTCACGGGCGCACGCGCTGGCGTCCGTCGGTCTATTCTTCCGTTTTTCCCGACCCGACCCGACCCGACCCGACCCGACCCGGCTCTCCAGCGACCAGGCCCGCATTTTGCACAGAAGCATCCGTGGGCAAATCTTTCGCACGTCTCTGTTCGTACGAATGCCCAATTTAAGAGGCGGCATCGGGTTCGAACGGTGCGTTTTGCCGGGCAAACGCGTGCGGTCTGCTGAAAAAATTACTTGCCGTGTGTTGCAATGCGGCGGTCACCCGGATGTTTTCTAATCCGTTGTGGACATTGGGCAAGAAGTGAACCCCTTCGCGATACGCGAGAAACGGAGGTTTCTGGTGTTGAATAGCCGTAGAAAGCGGATCGGCAAGATTCGCAATACACAAACAGGCATCGCGGCATCATCTCTGGTCGCCGTGACCATCGGCGGTATCGGCATTTTGCCGGGTTCGGCCTTGGCCCAAACACCTTCGCCATTGGGCGAATGGCAGTATTCCGTGGGCATTCCGCTGCAGAAGATGTGGCAGCCGGATATTCCGGACTGGCAGGTGCGCATTGGCGCGGCGACGTCGTTCCAGCCACGTTATGAGGGCTCCGACCGGTATCACGTGATGGCCGGTCCGAGCGTCGACGTGCGCTACAAGGACCTGTTCTTCTTTTCGAGCGGCGAAGGCCTTGGGGTCAACTTCGCGCAAGGGCAGAACTGGCGCGCGAGCCTCGCGGCGGTCTACGATCTCGGGCGTCGCGGTCATGACGATCCGCAGGAGTTGAACGGCCTCGGCAACATCAATCCGGCGCCAGGCCTCAAACTCTCCGGCGAATACGTCGTGTCGAAGGATTTCCCGCTCGTGCTGCGCGCCGACGTGCGACGCTATTTCGGCGGTTCGAACGGCTGGATCGGCGATCTGGGCGCCTATCTGCCGATGCCGGGCAGCACCAAAAAATTCTTCTGGTTCGCCGGTCCGAATGTGACGCTCGCGGACTCCACTTACATGAACAGCTGGTACGGTGTGAATCAGAATCAGGCGGCCCACTCGCAATATTCGCAGTATCACGCGAGCGCGGGCTTCAAGTCGGTGGGCTTCGGCATAAGCATGGTGTGGCTGTTCGACAAGCACTGGTTTGCTACTGCAGACGGAGCATTCGAACAACTGGTCGGCAGTGCGGGGAACAGTCCGATTACGCACAGCAGGGCCACCGGTGTGGCCGATATATCCATCAACTACCGCTTCTGATGCCGCGGTTTCCTTGTTCGGGCCTGGGG
>NZ_DASRSY010000237.1:0-2347 GCF_035656215.1 Paraburkholderia sp. | reverse complement strand
TTGGCGAGCGCGTGCTGATCAGCGCGAAACCGCGGTCGTGCCGCGCGTAGATCAATTCATCCGACGACGGCGGCCCTTCGCACAAAATCCCAAACCAGCCAAACGGATAGACGCGTTCGAAGTCCTTGCGCAGCGCCTGCGGAATCGAAGCACGTGAGACGCCTTGCGAGCCGTCACAGCCGATCACGAAGTCGCATTGCAGTTCGCATGCTTCGCCTTCGTGACGATAGCGGATCGACGGCTTATCGGTATCGATGTCATGCAGCGATGTGTCCGTCACGCCGAAACGCAAGGCGCCATCGGCGGCTATGCGCGCGGCGACCAGGTCCTTGATGACTTCGTGCTGCGCGTAGACCATGATCGAATGGCCCGTGAGTCCGGTCAGGTCGATCCGGCGCCGCTTGCCTTCAAAAGCCAGTTCGAAACCGTGATGCAGCGCGCCTTCAGCCTTCATGCGCGCGCCGACACCTGCCTCGGTGAGCAGGTCCATCGTGCCCTGTTCGAGTACGCCGGCGCGGATAGTGGATTCGATCTGTTCGCGAGTGCGCGATTCGAGCACGACGGAGTCGATACCGCGCAGGTGAAGAAGATGGGAAAGAAGCAGGCCCGCAGGCCCGGCACCGATGATGCCAACTTGGGTTCGCATGAGTTGTCTCCTGAATGCGTTTGATTTGCACGCAGTTTGACAATCACACCCTGTATCGCGCAACGCGATATCGTGGATATGCGTTATCTAGTTTTGAGATAACAGATGTGTTTGGTCGAGCGAGTTGGCTTCACGCAAATGCGCCATACCGTTGCCCAGACAGCGCTTGCGCTCATTCGACCGATAGCCGATCGTCTGTATTGTTTTGCGCGGCCTCGAGGTAAACCCTAGGCAACTTACGGATCTCGGCGAGCAACTTCCGGCGCGCCGCGGGCTTCTCATCGCCCGCTCCAGCGACTGCTTTGAGCACATGCAGAAGCACTCGTGCCGACGCGGCAGGAAGTAGCCGCGCCTATTGCTAAGCGCCGCCTCCTGCCCATGATGCAACTCGCTCCGTTACGCGAGGAACAAGCGATAAACAGGATTCTGCGTCTCTTCCCAGTACGGATAACCCAGCGTCGTGAGAAAGCGCTCGAACCCGCTGGTCTCGCTCTCCGGCACCTGAATGCCGACCAGAATCGAACTGTAGTCCGCGCCCTGGTTGCGATAATGGAACAGGCTGATATTCCAGTTCGGCGCCATCGACGACAAAAACTTCATCAGCGCGCCCGGCCGCTCCGGAAACTCGAAACGGAACAGACGTTCGTCGTGGGCCAACGGCGAGCGGCCGCCGACCATATAGCGGATGTGCTGCTTCGACAGTTCGTCGAAGGTCAGATCGACGGTGGCAAAACCGTGCGCTTCGAATGCATCCGCGATCTGCGCCGATTCGCTGCGATTCCTGATCTGCACACCGACAAAGATATGCGCTGAATTCGCGTCCGCAATCCGGTAGTTGAACTCGGTGACGCTGCGCGTGCCCACCAGTTCGCAGAATCGGCGGAAGCTGCCGCGCTCTTCGGGGATCGTCACGGCGAACACCGCTTCACGTGCTTCACCGACTTCCGCGCGCTCGGCCACGAAACGCATACGGTCGAAATTCATGTTCGCGCCCGACGTGATCGCAATCAGCGTCTGGTTCTCGATGCCTTCGCGCTCGGCATACTGCTTCGCGCCTGCCACAGCCAGCGAGCCGGCCGGTTCCAGCACGCTGCGGGTGTCCTGGAACACGTCCTTGATCGCCGCGCACAGCGCATCCGTGTTCACGATCAGCACGTCGTCGAGATATTCGCGGCACAGGCGGAAGGTTTCCTCGCCGACCAGCTTGACTGCCGTGCCGTCCGAGAACAGCCCGACTTCATTTAACGTCACCCGTTCGCCGGCCTTTAATGAGGCCGCCATCGCGCACGAATCGTCGGTCTGCACGCCGATCACCTTGATCTCCGGGCGCACCGATTTCACGTACGCGGCGACACCTGCGGCCAGACCACCGCCGCCGATCGGCACGAAGATCGCGTGGATCGGGCCCTGATGCTGGCTGAGAATCTCCATCGCGACGGTGCCCTGACCGGCGATCACGTACGGATCGTCGAACGGGTGAACAAACGTAAGACCGCGTTCTTCCTGCAGTTTCACCGCATGTCCGTACGCATCGCTATACGACTCGCCGAACTGCACGACTTCGACCGTTGCGCCGCCATGCGCGCGCACCGCATCGACCTTCAACTGTGGCGTGGTCACCGGCACCACGATAATCGCCTTCACGCCCATGCGCGCCGCCGACAGCGCCACGCCCTGCGCGTGATTACCCGCTGACGCGGT
>NZ_DASRSY010000236.1:0-9853 GCF_035656215.1 Paraburkholderia sp. | reverse complement strand
GATGGCGCTATCGGCCGAACTGGGCAAGGCCGGCATTACGCCTGAACGTATCGGCACCACGGCAACCGTTACGCTCGACAAGGACGGCGGCGGCTTTTCGATTACCGCGGTACATCTCGATGTAGCCGTCAAAATCCCCGGCGGCGACAAAGCCGCATTCGAGAAAGCAACCGCGGATGCCAAGGCGGGCTGCCCGGTTTCCAAGGTACTGAACGCAACTATCACGATGGACGCGAAGCTCGAAACCTGAGCCCGCGGGTCACTCACTGCAGACATATGCAGGGCCGGCTGGCAGTGGTAGCCAGGTGCCGCCGGTCGCCACTTTCCGTTGTATTTTTCTCATTTGCAGTTCGTTCACCACGCACTTCCACTTACTTGCCATTCATCTGCCATTTAACGAATACGACGACGACCGAGCCGCGCGTGGGCGCGAAAACGCCGGTCGCCGTCTTCAATGGAACTGTCGATGACAACGCAAACCGAAAAAGCACAGCAATTCCAGTCATACCACGCAGCGGGCGAGGCCTTCATCATCCCGAATCCGTGGGACATCGGCACGGCGCGGCTGTTGGCGCTGGCCGGTTTCAAGGCGCTCGCCACCAGCAGCGCGGGCTACGCGTTTTCGCGTGGCCTGCCGGATAACGCGATCGGCCGCGCGCAGATGATGGTGCATCTCGCCGAAATCGCGGGCGCGACCGACTTGCCGGTCAGCGCCGATCTGGAAAACGGTTTCGGCGACGCGCCAGAAGACTGCGCTGAAACGATCACGCAGGCCGCGGCAGCAGGCGTCGTCGGCGGTTCGATCGAGGACGCGACCGGTCGTGCTGGTGAACCGATCTACCCGTTCGAAGCCGCCGTGGAGCGCGTGCGCGCAGCGGTCGTTGCGGCGCGTGCTCTGCCGTTTCCATTCACCCTGACGGCGCGCGCCGAAAACTATCTGGTGGGTCGGCCCGATCTCGACGACACGATCCGGCGCTTGCAGGCATATCAGGAGGCCGGCGCGGACGTGCTTTACGCGCCCGGCCTGAAGACGCGCGAAGAGATCGCCGCCGTGGTCGGCGCGCTCGACCGGCCGGTCAATGTACTGATGGGGCTGCAAGGTGTCCTGCTCAGTTTCGACGACCTGCGCTCGCTGGGCGTGCGACGTGTCAGCGTGGGCGGTTCGCTGGCGCGCGCGGCGTTGGGCGCGTTTCTCCGCGCGGCACACGAAATGCATGACCACGGCACGTTCAACTACACGAAAGAAGCCGCCAGCGGTAATGAGATCAACCAGTTGTTCACGACCGCCGCGCAAAAGTGGGGCAAATAGACGGCCGGGTGACGAAAGATGGCGGGTGGTGATTGCACGATGACGCTTGTGCCATAGGCGGCGCCTTGCAAGCCGAACTGTTGGCAAGTAAGCGTCTCAATTGCCTTGCATTATTGAACGGTTAGTCATAATATCCGTGATATGACGCAATCAGGCAATTCGAAGCAATCCGTGAAAAAAGCGGGCGAGGTCTGCTCCCGGGGCAGGCCGCGCGAGTTCGATACGGATACCGTATTGGCGAGCGCCAGCCAGGTTTTCTGGAATCACGGCTACCACGCCACCTCGATCGACGACCTCTGCAAGGCCACCGGCCTGTTACGGGGGAGTCTGTACGGCGTATTCGGCGACAAGCACGGCATCATGCTCGCCGCGCTCGATCACTACGCGGAAGGATCGGTTGCACGGCTGGCCGAGCGGCTGAACGCGCCGGTGCCGCCGGAAGAGGCGCTGCGCAACGCTTTGCTGCATTACGCCCGGGTCGCTTGCGCGCTGATCGGCGAGCGCAGCTGCTTCATCACCAACACCACGCTTGAGATGCAACCCGGCGACGAGGAGCTGCGCAGCCGCGTCGCGGCAATCCAACGCCGCATGGCGACTTTGCTGGCGGCCTCGGTGATTCGCGGCCAGGCGAGCGGCGCTTTCAATTCCACGCTCGACGAAAAAGCCGTTGGCGATTTCCTGCTGTGCGTGATGCAAGGCCTGCGTGTATTGGGGCGAGTCGCCCACAAGGAAGATGCGCTGATCGGAATCGTAGACGTTGCCATGCGCGCACTCGTCTAATTTTTTTACCTAATTCTTGAACGAACAGTCATGAATGTAGATGCCATCAAGCCCGCTCCGGCGGCATTCGTTGGACCCGCGGCGCGGCCGGCAGCCGGTGGTGTTGGCGCTGCCGTCTGCCCAGGCGTGGGTGCGGTGGCCGCCAGTGCGGTGGCCGCCAGTGCGGCCGCTGCCGGGAAGGCTGTGTCCGGTTTCGAGCGGCAGGGGCTCGCGCTCGCCATCCTGTTCGTCGGCGCCTTCCTTGCGCCGCTCGACTATTTCATCGTCAACCTCGCGCTGCCGTCGATTCACACCGGCCTGAATGCCACGAATGCGCAACTGCAACTCGTGGTGTCCGCCTACGCCTCCGCTTATGCCGTGCTGCTGATCACGGGCGGACGCCTCGGCGACCTGTTCGGCCGGCGTCGCATGTTCATGACGGGGATGGCGGCGTTCGTGGTCGCCTCCGCGTTATGCGGCTTCGCCACCAGCGGCCACATGCTGGTGATCTCGCGGATTGTGCAGGGCATCGCGGCGGCGATCATGGCGCCGCAGGTGCTCGCGACCATCCGCGCGGTCGTGCCGCTGCATCGGCAGACCAAGGTCATGAGCCTTTATGGTTTCGTATTCGGGCTTTCGTCGATCGTCGGCCAACTGGGCGGCGGCGCGTTGATCACCTATCACCCGTTCGGGCTCGACTGGCGCATCATTTTTCTCATCAACATTCCGATCGGCATCGTGGCCTTCATCGGCACGTGGAAGTTCGTGCCGGAAAATCAGCCGGCCACGAGCACCGGCATCGACCTGAAGGGCGTCGCGCTACTCTCGACGGTGTTGCTGCTGGTCATCTATCCGATGACGCACGGCCGTGAAGCCGGCTGGCCGGCGTGGACCTTCGTGATGTTCGCGCTTGCCGTCCCCGCGCTCGCGCTATTCGTGGCAACCGAGCGGCGCGTCGAGCGCGGTGGCGGCCATCCGCTGGTGGATCTGCAATTGTTCCGCAACCCGGCCTTCGCACTGGGCCTGGTGCTCGCGTTCCTGTTCTACTGCAACAGCGCATTTTTTCTGACCTACGGGATCTTCCTGCAAACCGGTTTGCACTGGACGCCGCTCGCCTCGGGCATGGCCATCATGCCGTTCGCGATCGGTTTCGTGGTCGGGCCGCTGACGTCGCCCGCGGTGGTCAAGCGCATTGGCGGCCATGTGCTGGCGCTCGGCTTCTCGATGATGACAGTCGGCTTTACGGTTACGGGCTGGTCCGCGACCCATGCCGCTACGCCGGACCTGCTGTTCTATTGCGGACTGGTGTGCGCGGGCGTCGGTCATGGGCTGCTGCTGCCGTCGATTATGCGCATCGTGCTGCTGGAAGTCGCGCCGGAGAAGGCGGGGCTTGCCTCAGGCATAGTGTCGTCGACATTGCAGATCGGCTCGGCGTTCGGAACGGCGGCTATCAGCGGTGCGTTTTTCGGGGTGATCGGCGGCAGCGAGACGCCGAGCGCCTATGCGCACGCCTTCCAGCTCAGCCTCGCGATCAATGCGTGTCTGATGTTTGTATGTATTGGTTTGAGCGTGCTGCTGGTGCGGCATCAACAACTGGCATTGCGCCGGGCCGCCCAGCCGGTTTGAAAATAACGGGCGGGAAATCGTTTTCAGCGGTGGTCGCTAAAAACTATTATGCACTTTAAACAAACCGGGTTTTGGAATGGGTAAATTTACCGGTGAGTTTTCCGTTCACAGGTAACTCCATTTGTGGACGATTGGAATAAACCCGAATTGCGGTTTGTCGGCAGCGCTTTAGATATGATAAATCGAGGCCGTATTTTCTACCTGCAAATCGGGTTTTCCGCCGTAAGTTTTGCGATCGTGCAGTGCCGCACCGGTGGCGGCCAGGCGCCGTTCAGAAGGGTTTTCCCGGCTTGACCCATCGACTGCCGGGTTAGGAAACCTATTCCAGTGCAAATGAAAACGGTATCAATAAAAAAGCACTTGCCGCAGTTAATTTCGATTGTTAATCTGGGCGCTCTTTTAGAGTATTCCTTCGGCAGGTTCAGTGTTGCAAAGCATGACGCAATGACTTAATTCCGCTCAACGGGTTCCGTAGGGGATTGAATATGCTGACCGCTACCATTGACGTATTCGAAACACCGCCAGCCGCACGCTTCAATGTCGGCGATGTTGTCACGCTGAAAGAAGGTGGCTCGCGCATGACCGTGACATACGCAGGTCCGGTCGCGCTCAATCCTGGCGACTGGCTGATTTGCGAGTGGTTCGACGAACATGGCGAACTGCGCCACGAGATGTTCGCGCACGAGAGCGTGCGGGCTGAGCCGCGCTCGATCCCCGCTGGCTCGGTGATGTGGGGCAGGATGGGCCGCGCCGCCTGATTATTTCTCCCCGCGCTCACGCGCCGTAGCGCGCTTTTGCACGCGCACGAGAAGCGCCGAAGAAAACGCCCGCATCCGCACGATCTTTCGCGTCTCTGCAATTTCACCTGCCACGTTCTTCGGCGGGTTCGGCTGCAACGACCAGTAGAGCGCGAGCAGCCAGCCAAAACCAGTCCAGCCGAGGCACGCATTGAAGAGCGCCAGCGTCAGCACGTCATGACGCTTGCGCCGGTCCGCGAGAATGCTCGGCAGAAAATACAGCGCCAGCGCGAGCGCCGCGGCGATGACCTGGACCACGACGTGGCCACCCATAGTCTGCCTCCCCAAGGACGCGACGTATGTCACGATTGTCGCGCGATTGTTCGCTTTGCGCAGTGTTGACGCGAATGGACCGCCTGGGGGTTCAGCCCGTCGAGCATCAGGACTATCATGGACGTTTCGATTGAACCGACCCGCCACGGACCGCCACCATGATCTCCGACGATACGACCCAGCAGACCCAGCGCATCAACCAGGACACGCTACGCGAATTCGTAGACCGCAAATGGAACGACGAGATCGTCCCCGCGCTCACGGACTACATCGCCGTGCCGGCCAAGAGTCCGGCATTCGATCCCGAGTGGGTCAAGCATGGTTATCTCGAGCGCGTGATCACCGACGCGGCGCAATGGGCCGAACAGCAACCCGTGCGCGGCCTGAAACTCGAAGTGATCCGTCTGCCGGGCCGCACGCCGGTGATTTTCTTCGAAACGGCCGCGACCCGATCGGGCAGCGAAGAAACCATCGTGCTGTACGGCCACCTCGACAAGCAACCTGAGTTCGACGGCTGGCGCAACGACCTCGGCCCCTGGACGCCGAAGCTCGAAAACGACAAGCTGTACGGCCGCGGCGGCGCTGACGACGGCTACGCGATCTACGCGAGCCTCACGGCACTGGCAGCGCTGGACGCGCAAGGTATCGAGCGTCCGCGTTGTGTCGGCCTGATCGAAACCTGTGAGGAATCGGGCAGCTACGATCTGCTGCCGTACGTCGACGCATTGCGCGAACGGCTCGGCAAAGTCGGTCTTGTTGTGTGTCTCGATTCGGGGGCGGGCAATTACGATCAACTGTGGCTCACCACGTCGTTGCGCGGACTGGTTGCCGGCGACCTGGAAGTCCAGGTGCTCGACGAAGGCATTCACTCGGGCGGTTACGGTGGCATTGCGCCGTCGAGCTTCCGCATCATGCGGCAACTGTTCGACCGTCTCGAAGACTCCGCCAACGGCACATTGTTGCCGAAGGGTTTCCACGTCACTATCCCGGCAGACCGTCTGCGCGAAGCGGAAGCGACCGCTCAAATTCTTGGCGACGATGTCTGGAAGAAGTTGCCGTGGGCCTGCGGCCAGGATGGCCGTCAGGTGCTGCCCACCACCACCGATCCGCAGGAAGCCTTGCTCAACTCGACGTGGCGTCCGTCGCTGTCGGTGACCGGCGCGGCTGGTTTGCCCGCACTCTCCGACGCCGGCAACGTGCTGCGTCCGCGCACGGCGTTCAAGCTATCGCTGCGTCTGCCGCCGCTGATCGAAGCGGAAAAGGCTGTCGCCGAACTGAAGGCGTTGCTCGAATTCGATCCGCCGTACAACGCCAGGGTCACTTTCAAGCCGGACGCCGGCGCGGCGAGCGGCTGGAGCGCGCCCGATCTCGCTCCGTGGCTCGCCACCGCGCTGAACGACGCGTCGCGCGCGCACTATGGCGCGGACGTTGCCTACATGGGGCAGGGCGGCACGATTCCGTTGATGAACGTGCTGAAGTCGGGTTTCCCGAAGTCGCAGTTCATGGTGTGCGGCGTGCTCGGGCCGAAGTCGAACGCACACGGACCGAACGAGTTCCTGCACGTGCCGTACGGCAAGAAGCTGACGGCAGCCGTTGCCCAGGTGATCGCGGCCGCGCCTTGAGGCGCGTTTCGCCACGATCTTTCCACCCACGCCGACACAGTGAATGACCGATAACCCGACTGCTCAGCCCACCACGCTCCGCATTCCGGCCGATCAATTGCATGCCTATGTACGGGCAATCTGGGAGCAGGCGGGCAGTACGCCGCGCGAAGCGGAGCTGGTTGCGGATCATCTGGTGGCGGCGAATCTGACTGGTCACGATTCGCACGGCGTGGGGATGATCCCGCGCTATGTGGCGTCGCTGGCCGACGCGCAACTGCAACTGAACCTGCATGCGCAAGTCGTGAAAGACGCGGGCGCGGTCCTGACCGTCGAAGGCGCCAGGGGATTTGGCCAGGTGGTCGCGTTCGAGGCGATGGAGCAGGGCATCGAGCGCGCCAAACGCCTCGGCATCTGCGCGGTCGGCTTGCGCTGCGCGCATCACATCGGGCGCATCGGCCATTGGGCCGAACAATGCGCGCGCGCCGGCCTCGTATCGTTCCATTTCGTCAATGTGGCGGGCGATCCGCTCGTGGCGCCGTTCGGCGGCGCGGACCGCCGCATCGGCACGAATCCGTTTTGCGCCGCCTATCCGCGGCCCGGCAAGCCGCCGCTCGTGCTCGACTTCGCGACCAGCACGGTGGCGTACGGCAAGACGCGCGTCGCGTATAACCAGGGCAAACAAGTGCCGCCTGGCGCGTTGATCGATCACGAGGGTTTTCCGACCCTCGAACCCAAAGTTATGCAGGAAGCGCCGTTCGGTTCGCTGACGCCGTTCGGTGGTCACAAGGGCTTCGGCCTCGCGGCAATGTGCGAGATTTTCGCGGGTACGCTGTCGGGCGGCTTCACCACGCACACGGAGACGCTCGGCACGACCAACGCGATCATCAACTGCATGCTGTCGGTGATCGTCGATCCCGCCGCTTTCGATGCCCCCGACGCTCAAGCCGAAGCCGATGCATTCATCGGCTGGGTGAAGGCTTCGCCGCTCGCGGCCGGCGCGGACCGTATCTATGAGCCCGGCGAACCCGAGCGGGTGATGCGCGCGCAACGCGAGGCCGAGGGCATCCCCGTTGATGCCGCCACGTGGGCTCAGATTCGCGCGGCGGCGCTGGCCGTCGGTATGAGCCCGGCGCAGGCTGAGCGGTGGTCCGCGGAGTTGCAATAACGATTGCTTGTGAATCAACGGGTGCTTTGCGGCGCCTGCGTTTAAGTATGCAAATTGAATATTCCGTCTGTTAGCCCACAAATAGAAAACAAACATCTGGAAGGCACTATTTTCGATTGCATTACATAATCGAAAGCTATTTCTTTTCCTTTCAAATCCGTCAAGCAATTCAAGCTGTGTTCGTTCGCTAATTTATTGCGGCCGAATGCTCATCTGCGGGCTAATTCCGCCCATCTTCGGTGCGCAAGCGTTTGCGTCCTCATTATCTTTTGCCACACGGTTTACCTCCCTGAAGAGCTCCGTCTGACGGGGCTTGGCGTGCGTGTTGCATTCATCTGTTGGTTACCCCGCTCCCATCCCATTCCGGTCTGATTTAGGCTCGCATTGCAATGCCAATGTTTAACCTCAAAAGGACCATTCAAAATGAATCTGCATAGCCATCACGCCTGCCGTCCGTTCCTCGAAGCCGGCAATTTGTCGCAAGTCTCCGCGTACTACGAAGAAGGCCGCAACATCATGTGGATGATGCTGCGGGCGCAGCCGCGTCCCTGTTTTAATCTCGAACTGGTGCACGACATTCTGGGCCTCGCGCAGGCAGCACGAGAGTCCGGCTTGCCGATCGACTTCTGGGTGACGGGCTCGTTGATTCCGACCATGTTCAACGTCGGGGGCGACCTCGATTTCTTCGCGGACACGATCCGCTCCGGCAAGCGTCAGGCTTTGATGGCCTACGCGCGAGCTTGCGTCGATTGTGTGCATGCGGCGTCGCGCGGTTTCGATACGGGGGCGATTTCGATCGCGATGGTAGAGGGCAGCGCGCTGGGAGGGGGCTTCGAGGCGGCACTGGCGCACCATTTCCTGCTGGCCCAGAACGATGCGCGCATGGGTTTTCCGGAGATCGCGTTCAACCTGTTCCCGGGCATGGGCGGTTATTCGCTGGTCGCGCGCAAGGCGGGCATGCGTCTGGCAGAAGAGTTGATCGGCGTGGGCGAATCGCACACGGCTGAGTGGCACTTCGGCAAGGGGCTGGTCGACCATCTGTTCGAGCCAGGCGACGCCTATATGGCGACGCGTACCTTCATCGATACGCTCAGGCCCAAGATGAACGGAATCCGCGCGATGCTGCGGGCGCGCCAGCGCGTGCTGCAACTTTCGCGCGCCGAGTTGATGGAAATTACCGAGGACTGGGTGGACGCCGCCTTCATGATCGAGGAGAGGGACCTCGCCTTCATGGAGCGGCTGGTGATGCTGCAAAACCGCCGTAATTCGAACCTGCGCCAGACGGCCTCCAGCGCGGCCAATTTTGCCTGAATGGATCTGGGTCCCGGCGTGATGGAACGGTAACTGCGGTCCTGTCCCTCAGGGGGACTGTCTTCGGAACTCCCCCAAAGAGGACCTCCGGCGGGGTGCCCTCCAAAGGGACTGCCTTCGGGATGCCGCCCAGGAGGATTTCCTTCCGAGCGTCCTCCAAAGGGACAGCTTTCGGGGCGCCTCCCAGGAGGATTTCCTTCGCAGCGTCCCCCAAGGGGACTCCCTTTGGGGCGCGCGGCGCTCAGGCAATCAGTCTGAGCTTCTGTCTATCCTGCAACCAGCGTTCGAATTCCGCCGCCGGCATCGCCTGGCCGTACAGGAAGCCCTGCACGTAGTCGACGCCCAGTCCCTTCATGAACAGCTCTTCCGATTCGGTTTCGATGCCCTCGGCGACCACCTTGAAATTCAGTTCCTGCGCGACCGCCACCATCGAGCGCACGAGTGCCTGCGCTTTGGTGTCGGCATTGATGGAACGGACGAAACTGCGATCGAGCTTGATGACGTCGAGCGGAATACGGCCCAATTGCGACAGCGACGAATAGCCGGTGCCGAAGTCGTCCAGATGGACCTGCGCGCCGAGCTGCCGGAACTGCGTGATCAGATCGATCGCAGCCGCTTCGTCCTCGATCAGGCAGCTCTCGGTGAGTTCAAGGTCGATCAGGCACGGGTCGAGGCTGGCTCGTTGCAGCGCTTCGCTGAAATGCCGTACCACGGCGGTATCGACCAGTTGCCGTGCCGACACGTTGATCGCGACGCGCAGGTTGTAACCGTCCGCCTTCCATTTGGCGGCTTGCCTCGCGGCCGTTTCCATGACCCAGCGGCCGAGTACGCCGATCAGCCCGGATTCTTCAGCATAACGGATGAACTCGGCCGGCATGATCTGCCCACGCTCCGGTGAGTTCCAGCGCACCAGCGCTTCCGCGCCCTGCACCGCGCCGGTGGCGAGCACGAGCTTGGGCTGGTAGTGCAACGTTAACTGGCCCTCTTCGAGACCGCGTCGCAGATTGGT
>NZ_DASRSY010000235.1:0-15348 GCF_035656215.1 Paraburkholderia sp. | reverse complement strand
TTCGACCGTTGCGCCGCCATGCGCGCGCACCGCATCGACCTTCAACTGTGGCGTGGTCACCGGCACCACGATAATCGCCTTCACGCCCATGCGCGCCGCCGACAGCGCCACGCCCTGCGCGTGATTACCCGCTGACGCGGTAATCACCCCCCGCTCCAGCGCGTCCACCGGAATATGCGCCATCTTGTTGTACGCGCCGCGCACCTTGAACGAGAACACCGGCTGGTTGTCCTCGCGCTTCAGATAAACCGGATTGCGTAGCCGTGCCGACAGATTCGGCGCGCGTTCGAGTTCGGTCTCGCGGGCCACGTCGTAGACGCGCGCGGTCAGGATTTTCTTCAGGTAGTCGTGGGAAGCCATGCGGGTGGCGCGGTGCGCTTTGTGAGACGGGAAAGGGTCAATGATAGCGCCAACGGTGCGCACTCTGGCCTTCAGCGAACCCTCGGAGAACGTCCGAGCGCCCTCGGCAAAGCGTTGTCCGACCGTTCGGTCGGAGAATTCTCCGCATGCGCTTGCGAGCCCGGTTCAACCCAAAAACCCCCAAAGTCCCGTTGTAGCTCCGATTTCAGGCGCCAACGCACGGCTGGATCATGGGGTAGAATTCCATTTTGGAATAAGGATCGGAAGATGCACTGGCAGCCTCGGATCGCCCATTTGATGCCCGTCCCGCGTGAGTCTTGTCCCGCGGCGGAGCGTCACGTCCGTCAGCGGCACCTCCGCCAGCGGCACCTCCGCCACGCACGATCGTGTAGCTGTCTCTGAGCGCCGTGAAGCGACTGATGTGGGTAGGCCGTCGGTTGCGCTTCGCTCCCCTAGAAGATTTCCAGCATTGCGCTCCACGCGCACCGTCTGCCGGCGCCTCACCAATGAGCGCGCCCGGTTGACCCACAGAGTCGTCCGACCATGAACGCACCTCAAGTTTTCGATCCGCACGGGGCCGCCATTGCGGTGGCCGCCGATCCCGAAGCGCGTCTGCGCGAAATTCCCTATAACTACACGTCGTTTTCCGACCGCGAAATCGTCATCCGTCTGCTGGGCGACGAAGCCTGGGCGGCTTTGGCCGAACTGCGCGCGGAACGCCGCACCGGCCGCTCGGCCCGGATGCTGTATGAAGTGCTCGGCGACATCTGGGTCGTGCGCCGCAATCCCTACCTGCAAGACGACCTGCTCGACAACCCGAAGCGCCGCGCGCTGCTGATCGAGGCGCTGCATCACCGTCTGACCGAGATCGAAAAGCGCCGCCGCGCCGATCTGGTCGAGCACGGCGATGAAGCGGGCGTCGATCGGGCCGCTCGCGTTGAAACTCTGGTCGCGGCTGCACGCCGGGCCGTCGACGATTTCGAAAGCGAGTTCCAGAAGACCTTTGATTTGCGCCGTCGCGCGAACAAGGTGCTGGGCAAGGTAACGGAAAAAGACAACATCAAGTTCGACGGTTTGTCCCGCGTTTCGCACGTGACCGACGCGACCGATTGGCGCGTCGAGTACCCGTTCGTCGTGCTGACGCCGGATACCGAAGCCGAGATCGCCGGCATGATCAAGGCGTGTTTCGAGCTCGGTCTGACCGTGATTCCGCGCGGAGGCGGCACGGGTTACACAGGCGGCGCGGTGCCGCTCACGCCGTTCTCGGCCGTCATCAACACGGAAAAGCTTGAACAGCTGGGCGCGGTCGAGTTGACCGAACTGCCGGGCGTCGAGCGCAAGGTGCCGACGATTTTCTCCGGCGCCGGCGTCGTTACGCGTCGCGTGACCGAAGCGGCTGAGCAAGCCGGTTATGTGTTCGCGGTCGATCCTACCTCGCTGGATGCATCCTGCGTGGGCGGCAATGTCGCGATGAACGCGGGCGGCAAGAAGGCTGTGCTGTGGGGCACGGCGCTCGACAACCTCGCCTGGTGGCGCATGGTCGACCCGGAAGGGAACTGGCTGGAAGTCACGCGTCTGGACCATAACCTCGGCAAGATTCATGACATCGAAGTCGCGCGTTTCGAACTGAAGTGGTTCGACGGCCGCTACGCGCCGGGCGAAAAGCTGCTGCGCACGGAAGCGCTCGACATCAAGGGCCGCGTGTTCCGTAAGGAAGGTCTTGGCAAGGACGTCACGGACAAATTCCTGGCCGGCTTGCCGGGCGTGCAGAAGGAAGGCTGCGACGGCCTGATCACGTCGGCGCGCTGGGTGCTGCATAAGATGCCGGCGCATACGCGCACGGTCTGCCTCGAATTCTTCGGTCAGGCCCGTGAAGCGATTCCGAGCATCGTCGAGATCAAAGACTATCTGTTCGAAACGTCGAAGCAGGGCGGCGCGATTCTCGCCGGCCTCGAGCATCTGGACGAGCGCTATCTGCGCGCGGTCGGTTACGCGACCAAGAGCAAGCGCAACGCGTTTCCGAAGATGGTGCTGATCGGCGACATCGTCGGCGACGATGCGGATGCGGTGGCGCTTGCTACCTCGGAAGTCGTGCGCATGGCCAACGGCAAGAGCGGCGAAGGCTTCGTCGCGGTCAACGCCGAAGCGCGCAAGCGTTTCTGGCTCGACCGCAGCCGCACCGCCGCGATCGCCAAGCACACCAACGCGTTCAAGATCAACGAAGACGTGGTGATCCCGCTCGACCGCATGGGCGAGTACACCGACGGCATCGAGCGCATCAACATCGAGCTGTCGATCAAGAACAAGCTGCAACTGGTCGACGCGCTGGAAGCGTTCTTCAAGGGCGGCAAGCTGCCGCTCGGCAAGAGCGATGACGCCAACGAAATCCCGAGCGCGGAGCTGCTCGAAGATCGCGTGCAACAGGCGCTCGATCTGCTGAAGAAGGTGCGTACCCGCTGGGAATTCCTGCGCGACAAGCTCGATCTGTCCTTGCGCGAGGCGCAGCATTATCTGGTTGGTCTCGGCTACGAAGGACTCGCGGAGAAGTTCGCCGATCGCGTCGACGCGCAGCCGGATGCGACCGTGTTTCATATCACGCAGGATCGCACGGTACGCGTGTCGTGGAAGGCGGAGATCCGCGCCGAACTGCGTCAGATCTTCAACGGCGGCGAATTCAAGCCGATCCTCGAAGAAGCCCAGACGATCCACAAGAAGGTGTTGCGCGGCCGCGTATTCGTCGCGCTGCACATGCACGCGGGCGACGGCAACGTCCACACGAACCTGCCGGTCAACTCCGACAACTACGAGATGCTGCAGGACGCCCACACGGCGGTCGCGCGCATCATGAAGCTGGCGCGTTCGCTCGACGGCGTGATCTCCGGAGAACACGGCATCGGCATCACCAAGCTCGAATTCCTGACGGAAGACGAGATCGGTGAATTCCGTGCGTACAAGCAGCGCGTCGATCCGCATGGCCGCTTCAATGCCGGCAAGCTGCTCGCCGGCGCCGATCTGCGTAACGCGTACACGCCGAGCTTCGGCCTGATGGGTTACGAATCGCTGATCATGCAGCAGTCCGACATCGGCGCGATTTCCGAGTCGATCAAAGACTGTTTGCGTTGCGGCAAGTGCAAGCCGGTGTGCGCGACCCACGTGCCGCGTGCGAACCTGCTGTACAGCCCGCGCAACAAGATTCTCGCGACCTCCTTGCTGGTCGAGGCGTTCCTGTACGAAGAGCAGACCCGCCGCGGCGTGTCGATCAAGCACTGGGACGAGTTCAACGACGTCGCCGATCACTGCACGGTCTGTCACAAATGCGTGACGCCGTGTCCGGTGAAGATCGACTTCGGCGACGTGACCATGAACATGCGCAACCTGTTGCGCAAGATGGGTAAGAAGAAGTTCAATCCGGGCAACGCAGCCGGCATGTTCTTCCTCAACGCCACCAATCCGCAGACCATCAATCTCGCGCGCACCGCGATGATGGGCATTGGCTACAAGGCGCAGCGCCTCGGCAACGACGTGCTTAAGAAGTTCGCGAAGAAGCAGACGGCGCACCCGCCGGCAACGGTCGGCAAGCCGCCGGTCACGCAGCAGGTGATCCACTTCATGAACAAGAAGATGCCGGGCAATCTGCCGAAGAAAACCGCGCGCGCGTTGCTGGACATCGAGGACAACAAGATCGTCCCGATCATCCGCAATCCGAAGACGACCACCGCCGATACGGAAGCGGTGTTCTACTTCCCGGGCTGCGGCTCCGAGCGGCTGTTCTCGCAAGTGGGTCTGGCTACGCAAGCCATGCTGTGGGAAGCGGGCGTGCAAACCGTGCTGCCGCCGGGTTACCTGTGCTGCGGCTATCCGCAGCGCGGCTCGGGCCAGTTCGACAAGGCCGAGCAGATCGTCACGGATAACCGTGTGCTGTTCCACCGCGTCGCGAATACGCTGAATTATCTCGACATCAAGACGGTGGTGGTGTCGTGCGGCACGTGTTACGACCAGCTCGCCGGCTACGAATTCGAGAAGATTTTCCCAGGCTGCCGGATCATCGACATCCACGAATTTCTGCTCGAGAAAGGCATCAAGCTCGAAGGTGTGAACGGCGTGCGCTACATGTACCACGACCCGTGCCACTCGCCGATCAAGACGATGGACCCGGTCAAGCTCGTCAACCAGCTGATGGGGTCGGAGAAGGACGGCTACACGATTGAGAAGAATGATCGCTGCTGTGGCGAATCCGGCACACTCGCGGTAACACGCCCGGACATTTCGACGCAAGTCCGCTTCCGCAAGGAAGAGGAAATCCGCAAAGGCGCGGCGAAGTTGCGCGGGATTCCCTTGGTGGGCGAAACGGGCGCGAACGGGACCAATTCGGCTAATGCGTCGGCCGGCGCCGCGAGTGCGCCGAACGGCTCCGTGCTGAAGGCTGGCGATGGCCCGCAACCGAGCGGGGCCACCGACGTGAAGATCCTGACGAGCTGCCCATCCTGTCTGCAAGGGCTGTCACGCTACAACGAAGACGCGGGCACCGAGGCGGACTACATCGTCGTCGAGATGGCACGTCACGTGCTGGGTGAAGACTGGATGGCGGATTACGTCCAGCGGGCGAACAATGGCGGAATCGAGCGCGTGCTGGTTTAATGGCACGACTGACGATTTTTGCCTGAGGACGACGATGGACTGCGTTTTTTGCCTTGAAGATGGCGGCGACGTGCTGTGGCAGGACGACACCCTACGTGTCGTTCTCGCCGACGAACACGATTATCCGGGCTTTTGCCGGGTGATCTGGAACACGCATGTCGCTGAGTTTTCCGATCTCGCCGGCACCGACCGCGATCGCGTGATGCAGGCCGTATACGCGGTCGAGCGTGCGATCCGGCGCATTCTTCAGCCGGTGAAGGTCAACCTGGCAAGCCTCGGCAACCAGGTGCCGCACGTGCATTGGCATGTGATTCCGCGTTTTTCGAACGACGCTCATTTCCCGCTGCCGGTCTGGGCGCCGCGCCAACGCACGGTGTCCGAAGCATTACTGTCGTCGCGCCGCGCGCAAGCCACCTTGCTGCGCGAGGCGGTGCGACAGGAAATCGAACAGGCTCTTGGCTGAGCGCCCCCGAACCTGCCGCTTCGCGCCAGGTTTACCAAGGGGGTTACAAACACTTGGGGCGACCTGGCGTACGAAGAACGCCCCCAAAACCTGCCGCTTCGCGCGGGCCCTTCACGAGGGCCAGGAAAATCTGGAGCGGCCCGGCGTTTTCTTTATGAGGTCATCATGAGTGGACTGACTCCCGCTACCCCGGTGCCGACCGGCGTCGTCGTGCATTCCAAATCGCGCGTACTCGAATTGCAATACGCAAACGGCGAAACCTATCGCTTACCGTTCGAACTGCTGCGCGTGTATTCGCCGTCAGCCGAAGTGATGGGCCACGGGCCCGGCCAGGAAACGCTGCAAACCGGTAAGCGCGACGTCACGATCACGATGATCGAAGGCATTGGCAACTACGCGGTGCAGCCAACTTTCTCCGACGGGCATGCCACCGGCATCTATTCCTGGGACCTGCTGCACGACCTTGCAGTCCGTCAGGATGAACTCTGGTGCAACTATCTCGCCAAACTGGCAGCGGCCGGCGTCGATCGTGACGCGCCAATGGCGTCAGCGGGCGCTGCGCACGGGCACTGTCACTGATACGATTCGCCCTGATCGCCGCACTGATGCGGCGCAACATTTCAGAATACGCGAAAGGACGAGCGCGATGAGCAAAACCCACTTCGGCTTTCAATCGGTCGACGAACAGGAAAAAGCGCAAAAGGTGGCCGGCGTATTCCACTCGGTCGCCTCCAACTACGACTTGATGAACGACCTGATGTCGGGCGGGTTGCACCGGGCGTGGAAGATGTTCACGATCGCCCAGGCCAACGTCCGGCCGGGCTTCAAGGTGCTGGACATCGCGGGGGGCACGGGCGATCTGTCGAAGGCCTTTGCCAAACAGGCAGGCGAAACCGGCGAAGTCTGGCACACCGACATCAACGAATCGATGCTGCGCGTGGGCCGCGACCGCCTGCTGGATAAGGGCGTGATCACGCCGGCGCTGCTCTGCGACGCCGAAAAGATCCCCTTTCCGGACAATTACTTCGACGTGGTCACCGTGGCATTCGGTTTGCGCAACATGACGCACAAGGACGTGGCGTTAGCCGAGATGCGCCGCGTGTTGAAACCGGCTGGCCGTCTGCTGGTGCTGGAGTTCTCGAAGGTGTGGGATCCGCTTAAAAAGGTCTACGACGTCTATTCGTTCAAGGTGTTGCCGTGGCTCGGCGACCGTTTTGCGAAGGACGCCGAGAGCTACCGCTACCTGGCGGAATCGATCCGGATGCATCCGGACCAGGAAACGTTAAAAACAATGATGGAACAAGCGGGCCTGGATGGCGTCAAATATTACAATTTGTCAGCTGGCGTGGTAGCTTTACATGTGGGGACCAAATACTAGGGTTCCTAACCCATCGATTTTTAAAGGAAAGTACGAAAATGTCCGATTCAGGTGTGTTATCTCCCCGTAAGGTTACGAGGTCATTGGTGAGAAGAATCGGACTGATCGCGATGGTCGGTCTGATCATGGCCGGCTCTCTCGCCTCGCTCGATGCGGAAGCCCGCCGCATGGGCGGCGGCCGTAGTTTTGGCCGTCAGTCGAACACGGTTCAGCAACAGTCGACCCCGTCGCAACCTTCCCAAAGCAATCAGGCCATGCAGCAGCGTGCGCAGCCGGCTCCGGCGCCTACGCCGACTCCGGCCGCCGCGCCTAACCGCTCACGCTGGCTTGGTCCGATCGCCGGTCTGGCGGCCGGTCTCGGTATCGCTGCATTGCTGTCGCACTTCGGTCTGGGCGGCGCGTTTGCCGGCGCCATGGCCAATATCATCGTGATCGCGGTGATTGCAATGATCGGTATCTGGCTGATCCGCCGTTTCATGGGTCGCAAGCGCGACACGGCGCAACCGGCGTACGCAGGCGGCTCGCCCTCGCTGAACGCAGGCGGCACCGGCTACACGCAGGAGCCGCGTTACAGCGCTCCACCCACCGGCTCGTATCTTGAACCGCAAGGTAACCCGCTGACCACGCCGTCCATCAACGCCGCGCCTTCTGTCCCGGCCGGCTTCGATTCGGAAGCGTTCCTGCGTAACGCCAAGGTGTATTTCGTGCGTTTGCAAGCCGCATGGGACGTCGGCAATACGGAAGACATCCGCGAATTCACTACGCCGGAGATGTTCGCCGAAGTGAAGGTCGATCTCTCGTCGCGTGGTGCGGAGTCGAATCAGACCGACGTGGTGCAGTTGAACGCAGAGTTGCTGGGCGTTGAAGAGCGTGCGACCGAATACTTCGCCAGCGTGCGGTTCTCGGGCTTGATCCGCGAATCGGCAGGTGCTGCAGCTGAGCCGTTCGTCGAAGTCTGGAACCTGTCGAAGGCGAACCGGCCCGGCGAAGGCTGGCTACTGGCCGGCATTCAACAGGTGGCGCAGCACTGAGGCAGTAGCGGGGCAGCGCCGAGGCAGCACTGCTCGCCCTGATTTCGCACAAAACGTTGGCCGTTCGGCATAGCAGGCCGCGAAGCGAACGGACGTTACAATAGGAACCCGCGCGGGCACCTCGCCTGCGCGGGTTTTTTCTTGCTACTCTCAATGACCCTCGCCGCCAAGCCCTTCGCTGCTGCTGTCAATCATCTGCTCGCCCGCGAATCGTGGGCTCGCGAGCGCCTCGCCCCGTACGCGGGCAAGACCGCCAGACTGTCCTGTCCGCCGGTCGTGCTGATGCTAATGGTGCAACCGGACGGCTATCTGGGCGCGGTCGACGAAATCGATGCGCAACAGTTCGATGTCGCCATCGCGGTGCCGTCCGATGCGCTGCCGGCCTTCGTGCAAGGCGGGCAGACCGCCGTGATGAAGCATGTGAAGATCGAGGGCGACGCCGAATTTGCGACTGTGATCGCCAAGCTCGCCGAGCATCTGCGCTGGGAGCCAGAGGAGGATCTGGCGAAGCTGATCGGCGACGGTCCGGCGTGGCGGGTGGCGTCGGTCGTGCGCACGGTCGGCGAACATGCGCGGCGCACCGGGCGCAATCTGCTCGACACCGCCGCCGAATACCTGCTCGACGAAAATCCGCAACTGGTGCGGCGCACCGCGCTGGAAGACTTCAACGTCGAACTGGCGCGCGCCCGCGATGCTTTGGCGCGTGTGGAAAAGCGCATCGAGCGTCTTGAACAGAAGGTCGAAGCCCGCGGCGCCGATGCGCCGGGCGGCGCCGCCACGTCGCGCGGCACGCGCTAGTCATCGGGCCCAACTATGCGTTTTCTGCGTTTCCTCAAGATTTTCTTCACGGTCATCCGCTTCGGTCTCGATGAGATGATGCTCAGCCGCGTCAACGACCGGCGTGTGCGTCTCCTGCTGCGTATCACCACGATCGGCCGCAAGTTCGAGGCGCCGCCGGGCGTCCGCTTGCGGCTCGCGCTCGAAAGCCTTGGGCCGATTTTCGTCAAGTTCGGCCAGGTGCTGTCCACACGACGAGATCTGTTGCCGGTCGATATTGCCAATGAGCTGGCTAAGCTGCAGGATCAGGTCCCGCCGTTCGATTCGGCGGTAGCGATCGGGCTGGTCGAGAAGTCGCTCGGCGCACCGGTCGACGTGCTGTTCGACGATTTCGAGCGGGTGCCGGTGGCGAGTGCTTCGATCGCGCAGGTGCACTTTGCGAAGGTGAAAGCGGGGCAGCACGCGGGCAAGGCGGTCGCCGTGAAGGTACTGCGGCCGAACATGTTGCCGGTGATCGACTCTGATCTGGCCTTGCTGCGCGACATCGCCGTATGGGCCGAGCGCCTTTGGGCCGACGGCAAGCGGCTCAAGCCGCGCCAGGTGGTCGCCGAATTCGACAAATACCTGCACGACGAACTCGATCTGATGCGCGAGGCGGCCAACGGCAGCCAGTTGCGTCGCAACTTCGCCGGGCTCGATCTGCTGCTGGTGCCGGAGATGTACTGGGAGTTCTGCACGCCCACAGTGCTGGTGATGGAGCGCATGGTCGGCGTGCCGATCAGCCAGGTGGAGACGCTTCGCGGAGCCGGCGTCGATATTCCGAAGCTGGCGCGCGAAGGCGTCGAGATTTTCTTCACCCAGGTGTTCCGCGATGGTTTTTTCCACGCCGACATGCACCCGGGCAACATTCAGGTGAGCCTGGACCCAGCGCACTTCGGCCGCTATATCGCGCTCGATTTCGGCATCATCGGCGCGCTGTCGGACTTCGATAAGAACTACCTTGCCCAGAACTTCCTCGCTTTCTTCAAGCGTGACTACCACCGCGTCGCCACGCTGCATCTGGAGTCAGGTTGGGTACCGCCTACTACGCGGGTCGAAGAACTGGAAAGCGCGATCCGCGCGGTTTGCGAGCCCTATTTCGACCGTGCATTGAAGGATATTTCGCTCGGCCAGGTGCTGATGCGCCTTTTCTCGACCTCGCGCCGCTTCAACGTGGAAATCCAGCCGCAACTGGTGCTGCTGCAAAAAACCATGCTGAACGTCGAAGGGCTCGGCCGCTCGCTGGATCCTGAACTGGACTTGTGGAAGACGGCCAAGCCCTACCTTGAACGCTGGATGAACGAGCAGATCGGTCTGCGCGGCTGGTACGAGCGGCTGAAGATCGAGGCGCCGCAGTGGAGCAAGACGCTGCCGCAGTTGCCGCGCCTGATCCACCATGTGCTGGCCGGACACCACGACAATACGCGCGGCGCGAACGACGACATGATTCGCCAGATTCTGCTCGAACAGAAGCGTACCAACCGGTTGTTGCAAGGCTTGCTGCTGTTCGGCGTGGCGGTCGGTGTCGGCGCGGTGCTGGCACGGGCGTTTCTGGCGTTCGCCTACGGCGGCTGATCCCGATCCTGATCCACACGAGGCATTCCATGAGCGATCCGAACCCGCCTTCCGCGCCCGATTTCGCGACCCGCGACCCCAACTCGCCGGCGTTCTGGGACGAGCGCTTCGAGCGCCATTTCACGCCGTGGGATCAGGCGGGCGTGCCGTCGGCGTTCCAGTCGTTCGCTGAACGGCATCGCGATGCTGCGGTACTGATTCCGGGTTGCGGTAGTGCCTACGAGGCGCTGTGGCTAGCGCAGCGAGGCAATCCAGTCCGGGCGATCGATTTCTCGCCGGCCGCAGTTGCGGCAGCGCGCGAGCAACTGGGCGCGCAGCATGCGCAACTGGTCGAGCAGGCTGACTTCTTCACTTACGAACCGCCGTTCACGCCGGCATGGATCTACGAGCGCGCATTCCTTTGCGCGCTGCCGTTGGCGCGCCGTGCAGACTACGCGCAACGGATGGCCGGGTTGTTGCCGGCTGGCGCATTGCTGGCGGGTTTCTATTTCATCGGCGCGACGCCGAAAGGGCCGCCGTTCGGTATCGAGCGTGCTGAGCTCGACGCGTTGCTCACGCCGTACTTCGATCTGATCGAAGACGAAGCCGTAAACGATTCCATCGCCGTCTTTGCTGGACGCGAGCGCTGGCTGACCTGGCGCCGTCGTGATTGAAGACGCCGCCGCACCTGGCGGTGGCGGGGGCGCGCTTGATTCGAGCGCGGCCGCCCCCATTTAGTTGGACGGCGGCTGCGCCCGGCGCTTGTCCCCAAAATCCGGGGAAGGGGTGTCGTTTGCGGCTATAATTCAAGGCTTTGCAAGCGTTTACAAGATTTCAGTAGGGAAAAGTTCATGCCGATCTACGCTTATCGTTGCGAGTCATGCGGCTTCGGGAAGGACGTGCTTCAGAAGATGAGCGACCCCCAGTTGACGCAATGTCCCGAGTGCGGGAAAGACACATTTCGCAAGCAGGTGACTGCAGCCGGTTTCCAGTTGAAGGGCTCCGGCTGGTATGTGACCGATTTTCGCGGCGGTAACGGTGGCGCGGGCGCGCCGGCCAAGCCCGACGCGAATGGCGGCTCGAATGCGAATTCGGGCGAAACCGCCGCAGCCGGGAATGACGGCGCAGCGAAAACCGACACGGCTTCGGCCAACGGCACGGCCGCCGCCGCTTCATCGGGCGCAGCCGCAACGCCTGCCGCGCCTGCTGCCGTACCGGCCGCATCGGCGAGTTCGAGCGGTCCCGGCAGCGCCTAGTGGGACTGCCGCCCTCAGGGGCGGCGCACACGCCGCGCGCCGGATATCGGCCCGCGCGGCTTTCTGGCGGTACACATGACGACGAAAAAAACGACGCTCAAATCGGTGTTCCTGACTGGCCTGCTGGTGCTGGTGCCTCTGGCTATCACCCTGTGGGTACTCGGTCTGATCATCGGCACGATGGACCAGACGCTGTTGCTGCTGCCTACCTCATGGCAGCCGGAGCGTGCGCTCGGCTTCCGTTTGCCGGGCCTCGGCGCGGTGCTGACGCTGGCGTTCATCTTTGTCGTCGGGCTGTTGACGCAAAACTTCATCGGCCAGAAGCTCGTGAAGTGGTGGGAAGTCGTGGTCGCTCACATTCCGGTGGTCGGCCCGATCTACACCAGCGTGAAGCAGGTGTCGGACACCTTGTTGTCGAGCAGCGGCAATGCGTTTCGCAAGGCGCTGCTGATCGAGTACCCGCGCCGCGGTTCCTATACGATTGCGTTTCTGACCGGCATTCCGGGCGGCGACGTGGTCAACCACCTGAAAGAAGATCACGTCAGCGTGTATGTGCCGACTACGCCGAACCCAACGTCCGGCTTCTTCCTGATGGTGCCCAGGAGCGAAGTGATCGAACTCGACATGACGGTCGACGCCGCGCTCAAGTACATCGTCTCGATGGGCGTCGTGGCGCCGTCCGCGCCTCCGGCGCCGGTGCGCCGCACGACAGTCGAGCCTCCGCTGTAATGCCGGTGCGCAGTGTTTCACTGCAGCGCGCCGCTCAACCAATGCAAAACGAAAGACAAACATCATGTCGATGAGATCTGAATACTGCGGTCTGGTGACCGAAGAACTGCTGGGCCAACCCGTCTCGCTGTGCGGCTGGGTAAGCCGCCGCCGCGACCATGGCGGCGTCATCTTCATCGACCTGCGCGACCGCGAAGGCCTCGTTCAGGTCGTCTGCGATCCGGATCGCGCGGAAATGTTCAAGACGGCCGAAGGCGTTCGCAACGAGTTCTGCCTGCAGATCAAGGGCGTGGTTCGCGCTCGCCCGGAAGGCACGACGAACGCCTCGCTGAAAAGCGGCAAGATCGAAGTGCTGTGCCATGAGCTGGTCGTGCTGAACCCGTCGATCACGCCGCCGTTCCAGCTCGACGACGACAACCTGTCGGAAACCACGCGCCTCACGCATCGCGTGCTCGACCTGCGCCGTCCGCAGATGCAGCACAACCTGCGTCTGCGTTACCGCGTCGCGATGGAAGTGCGCAAGTACCTGGACTCGCTGGGCTTTATCGACATCGAAACGCCGATGCTCACCAAGAGCACGCCGGAAGGCGCGCGCGACTACCTCGTGCCGTCGCGTACCAACCCGGGCCAGTTCTTCGCGTTGCCGCAGTCGCCGCAACTGTTCAAGCAGTTGCTGATGGTCGCTAACTTCGATCGCTACTACCAGATCGTCAAGTGCTTCCGCGACGAAGACCTGCGCGCCGACCGTCAGCCGGAATTCACGCAGATCGACTGCGAAACCTCGTTCCTGTCGGAACAGGAAATCCGCGATCTGTTCGAAGCGATGATCCGTCACGTCTTCAAGGAAACGATCGGCGTTTCGCTCGACGAAAAATTCCCGGTCATGCTGTATTCGGAAGCCATGCGCCGCTTCGGTTCGGATAAGCCGGACTTGCGCGTCAAACTCGAATTCACGGACCTGACGGATGCCGTCAAGGACGTCGACTTCAAGGTGTTCAGCACGCCGGCTAACACGAAAGATGGCCGCGTTGCGGCGATCCGTGTACCGAAGGGCGGCGAACTCTCGCGTGGCGATATCGACAGCTATACGGAATTCGTGCGCATCTACGGCGCGAAGGGTCTGGCGTGGATCAAGGTCAACGAAGTGGCGAAGGGCCGTGACGGTCTGCAAAGCCCGATCGTCAAGAACCTGCACGACGAAGCGGTCAAGGCGATCATCGAACGCACCGGCGCGCAAGACGGCGACATCATTTTCTTCGCAGCGGATCGTGCGAAGGTGGTGAACGACAGTCTGGGCGCGCTACGTCTGAAGATCGGTCATTCGGAATTCGGCAAGGCCAACGGTCTGGTTGAATCCGGCTGGAAGCCGCTGTGGGTGGTCGACTTCCCGATGTTCGAGTACGACGAGGAAGACAACCGCTACGTCGCCGCGCATCACCCGTTCACGAGCCCGAAGGACGAGCACCTCGAGTATCTGGAAACGGATCCGGCGCGCTGCCTTGCCAAGGCCTACGACATGGTGCTGAACGGCTGGGAAATCGGCGGCGGTTCGGTGCGTATCCACCGTGAAGAAGTTCAGAGCCAGGTGTTCCGCGCGCTGAAGATCAACGCGGAAGAAGCGCAAGCCAAGTTCGGCTTCCTGCTCGACGCGCTGCAATACGGCGCGCCGCCGCACGGCGGTATCGCGTTCGGTCTGGACCGCATCATCACGATGATGGCCGGCGCCGATTCTATCCGCGACGTGATCGCGTTCCCGAAGACGCAACGCGCACAGTGTCTGCTCACGCAGGCGCCGAGCGAAGTGGACGAGCGCCAGTTGCGCGAGTTGCACATCCGCCTGCGTCAGCCGGAACCGAAGGTCTAAGCTGAGCCGAACGCTGGCTGCCTGAAGACTGGCCGCCAGCGTGGAACGAAGAAGCAAACGAAAAAGGCGCGTGATGCGCCTTTTTCGTTTTTTGCGTTACAGTCGAAGCAACCGATCCCGACCGATCATTGGACCACTCGCCGACATGTACCGCGCAAGCGTTGCGCCCAGTTTTTACGCCATGCCGAAACCGCCGAAGATCCCGCAATCCGTACTCGTCGTCATCCATACGCCCGCGCTCGACGTGCTGTTGATCCGGCGTGCCGATCACGCAGATTTCTGGCAATCGGTGACCGGTTCGAAAGACCTGCTCGACGAACCCTTCATTGAGACAGCGGCGCGCGAAGTTGCCGAGGAAACCGGCATCGTCGTCGGCACGACGCTCGTGCCGCAAAGCGCGTTGTTCGACTGGCACTACTCGATCGAATACGAGATCTATCCGCAGTTCCGGCATCGCTATGCCGAGGGCGTGATCCACAACACCGAGCACTGGTTCAGCCTGGAAGTGCCCGAGCAACTCGAGGTGACACTCGCGCCGCGCGAGCACACCGCGTTCCTGTGGCTGCCGTATGAAGAGGCAGCCTCGCGCTGTTTTTCGTCGTCGAATGCGGATGCGATCCTGCAATTGCCGAAGCGGCTCGCTGGGCGCCTGAAGGTCCAGCCCGAGGAGCGTGCCCGGTGAGCGTCGGCGGCGCGCGCAGTTTCGCGCGACTCCGGCAATCGCTGCTCGGCCGCCGCTACTGGCAGCGCTACCGCTTCACCAGCGGCAACGACGTCAAACTACTGCGTTCCGGCGACGAGTTCTTCGCCGCGCTGATCGAACGCATCGACGCGGCACAGAGTGACGTCGTTCTCGAAACCTATATCTTCTGTAACGACAGCGCAGGGCAGGCCGTCAGCGCGGCTTTGCAGCGCGCAGCCTCACGCGGCGTAAAGGTGCGCGTGATTACCGACGGTATCGGCACCGCGCGCCTCGAGATGTTCAATGAATGGTCATTAGCCGGCATCGACCATCGCATCTACAACCCACATCTGTTCGGCCGCTTCGGCTTCTCGCGTACGCACCGCAAGATCGCGGTGGTGGACGACCAGTTCGGCTACTGCGGCGGCATCAACATTGTCGACGACTACGAGAACAACGGCGAGAAGCTGCCCTATCGGCGCTGGGATTTCGCGGTGGAACTGCATGGGCCGGTGGTCGCCGATATCCGCCAGGCGTTCGAGGTGCAGTGGCGGCGCATTCGTCTTGGGCATCGGCC
>NZ_DASRSY010000234.1:0-13080 GCF_035656215.1 Paraburkholderia sp. | reverse complement strand
TGGCGCCGCGGCTACCCAGAATGTCGCCGCCAAAAAAGTAGTAACGGCGAAAAAGGCCGTAGCGTCCAAAACGGCTGCGAAGAAGGGCAGTCCAGTGACTAAAAAAGCCGCAGCGAAGAAAAGCGTTGGCAGGCCTGCAGCGAAGAAAGCTGCGGCAAAGAAGATTGCTGTGAAGAAAACCACTGCGGCAAAAAAAGCACCGGGCCGCAAGCCGGGTAGTAAAGGCAAAGCCGGCGCGACGAGCGCTGCAGCAGCGCCGCAAACCTCGACGGTACAAGCCGGTGCGTGAGCACAACGGAGTCGCGAAGTAGATGACTAGTACGCTCGCAACATCCCAGCAGGAAGACCACGTCGTCCTGCTGGACTCTGTTCCTCATCCGGCCGCCGACGCCGCCGAACCATTCATCGTCGTCAGTGGTCGCCGGGCGATCCTGGCTTATCCGATTGCCGAATCCGACTTTGAACGGTTCGGACCATTCGATTCCGACGACGATCCGTTTTGCACGGTGCTCTTTCCAGACGCCGTGTTTCATCGGCTGGGGCCACCCGGCGATGCCGATCTCGAGATCCATCCTCTCGCTTCGCAAGGGCTCAGTGGGTACTCGGTTCACGAAGTGATGAATTCGTCGCTGGCCGCCGAGATTTCGGCCGTCACGTCGCCCGGACCAATACAGCGCCATTTTGTCATCACGTTTCAGGACGCGACGTTCGAATGCGTGGCGTCGGACTATACGGTGGTCGGCGTGTATGGCGCGGGTGAGATCGCCAGCCGGGAAGCATTCTCGCTGGTCCGTTAGCGTGGCTAGCGGTTGGTGGTTCGTACTATTGGGTGTAGCCGCTTCTTTCCAATCCTTTCCTGCTGCCCAAACGCTCGCTTGCTCGCGTAGCGTTTCGGGCTATCCGTGCTTGCCTCGTTGAAGGCGACGCAACGCAATACTGTTTCCTTTCAATTAGATAGGGTAGTCGTAGCCCTGTGTCGTGATGTTGAACGAACGACATTGCCGGCGGACTATTGCAGCATTTGCCGCACGCCGAGCACGCGAATGAAAACGTGTTCACCATGGCCGGCGTACCGAGTCCTGATAGTGAGTCAGGATGAAATGCGCGACGTCGGCGGAGTGATAGGCGCCGACCAGTTGTGCGACCCACGGCTGAGCGCGGTCATCGTCGCGCACCGTTAGCACGTTGGCGTAGGGCGAGCGCGCGTCTTCGAGACCGAGACTGTCACGTGCAGGATAAAGGCCTGCACGTGCCGCGTCGTCGCTATCGATGACGGCGAAGGTCACGCTGTTCAGGCTATCGAACAGGCGAGCATGCGGCACCTGGCGAATCTTCAGATTCAACCGGTTGCTCGTGATATCGGCGAGCGTGGCATGCAAGCCGGCGCTGTCCCTGAACGTCAGCAGCGTGAAGTTTTGCAGCAGGATCAAGGCGCGCGCGGTGCCTGCACGGTCGTCGGGAATCGCTATCGTTGCACCGCGCTGTAACTGGCCGAGATTTGTCAGCTTGCGTGAGTACAGTGCGATCGGAAACGTGACGGTGGTCGCGACGCTCGTTAAGGCGTAGCCATGCTGTTTGCGCCGCGCCTCGAAACTTGGCTCGTCTTCGAAGCTCGCGGCATCGATCTGTTTCGCGGCGAGCGCGGTGTCGATGCCCTCGGGCTTGTCGAAGACGACCACATCGAGCGTGAGTCCTTGCGTGGCGGCGACACGCCGCACTTCGTCCATGATCTGCGCGTGGGCGCCGGCCGTGACGCCGATTTTCACGACCTGCGATGCGGTGGCCTGTGCAGACTGGACCCATGAAGCCGCAATTAGCAGCGCCGCCGTGATGAACGCGGATGGTTTCATGATGCATCCCTCAACACCGTGCGAAAGCCGATATGCGAGGCCGGTAAATCTGCTTCCTGCTGCTCGCGGGACGCCGCGCGATAGCGCACGCAATAGTCGCGTGAACAGAGGAACGAACCGCCTTTGATGACCATCGGTGTATCGTGCTTGCGGCCGAGCGGCGCGACTGCTGCAGTATCGCCATTGGTGTGCGACTGATGCGGGCCGCTGTAGACGTCTCTGGTCCATTCCCACGCGTTGCCGATCATGTCGTAGAGCTTGAAATCATTCGCCGCATAGCAGCCGACCGGGGCGAGGCCGATGTGACCATCCTCATTGGTGTTCAGCACAGGAAACACGCCCTGCCAGTAATTCGCACTCGGCTTGCCGTGTTCGTCGCGTGGTGCCGTGTCGAGATCTGCGCCTTCATGGCCGGCTTTGCCCGCGTACTCCCACTCGGCTTCGGTGGGCAGATCGCGGCCGAGCCAATGCGCGTAGGCCAACGCGTCGGCCTGCGTGACCATCGTCACCGGCTGGTTCATGTGCCCGTCGAGATTGCTACCGGGGCCGGTCGGATGATTCCACGCGGCGCCTTTGACCCACGTCCACCACGCCAGATCGCGCGCGTTCATTTCTTCGCGCGTCGGCGTATGAAAGACCACGGCGCCGCCCTGGCGCTCCGAATCGCTGACATAGCCCGTGGCTTTGACGAATGCCGCGAACTGCGCATTCGTCACGTCCGTCTGATCGATCCAGAACCCGGCGACGTGGGTTTTGCCGTCACCCGCCGGGCGCTCGTCTTCGTAGCCGAGCTTGCTGCCGAATACGAAGTTGCCGCCATGCAGATGCACCATGCCGGCTTTCGGATCGTCGCGCCAACGCGAAGGCAGGCCGGCATAGCGCTCGCATTGCAGTTCAGAGCCTAGCGCCACTAATGCGCGTGGGCGGTTCAGATCGTCGAGCGCGCTTTGCTTACCGCCGCTCAATGCCGCCGAGGCGGCCATCGCGGCGGTAAAGGCGGCCGCAAACGCGACCGTGGCGACTGCGGCATAGACTCCGTACAACGCCGCGGTGCTTTTCAGCTTGAATCGGACGGACATGGCGTGCTCAGTAGTAACCGCGCGGACGCAACGGTTCGACACCGCCGACGCTGCTCATATAGTTGTTCCACTGTTGCACGAGGCCGTCGATTACGGACGGATTCTGCGTCGACACGTCCTGCGTTTCGCCGCGGTCAGCGCTCATGTCGAACAGTTGCCAGTGACCATCCACCGGGCCCAAAGGCGGCTCGGTCCACAAGGCTTTCCAGCGGCCGTCGGCGCTGCGCAGATAGCCGCGGCCGTAGGCTTCGTCGCCGAAGGATGCGGTGTGCACGGCGTCGGTGGTCTGATCGTTCAGCAAGGGCAACAAAGACTGCCCGGTGATCGGATAAACGTAGCGATTGTTATAGACCACCTTGCCCTTGTTCTGATCGACGCCGGTGAGCGTATTGATCAGCGACGGCGCGGCTTGCGTGGGCGGCGGGACCTGCGCGACGGCGAGGAACGTGGCGGTGTTATCGGTCACATGCGTGAAGTCGCGCAGCGTGGGCTTCTGGGTGGTCTGACCCGGCAGATGGACGATCAACGGCGTCGACACGCCGCCTTCACCCGAATAGCCCTTCGTCAAACGGAACGGCGTGGCGCTCACTTCGGCCCAGCGCAAACCGTATTGCAGGCGTTGTGCGTTCTGCTTGCCATTGTCGGTGCCGAGTGTCGAATAGACCGGGTCCGCGGCGTTGGCTGTGTCGGTAGCGGTCGGGTCCGCGCCGGAATCGATTGGCCAGCCTTCGGCGCCGTTGTCCGACTGGAACATGATGAAGGTGTTGTCGTATTCGCCGATGTCTTTCAGATGCTGGATCAGCAAGCCGATGTTGTGGTCGAGATTTTCGACCATGCCCGCATAGATCTCCATGTAACGCGCCTGGGCTTTCTTCTCGGCGGGCGAAAGGCTCGCCCACGTCTTGTTTACGTTGCCCGGGCCATAGTCGGTATAGCCTTGCGCGGCGCTATGCACGGCGCTCACATACTTCGCGTTGGCAGTGCCGTTGTTCGCGGTGGCCGCTGTCGCTACAAGCGTTTCCGAAGCGCCGCCGTACGGCACGAAGTCGTTCGGAATGGTGCCGAGCGCCTTTTGCCGCGCAATGCGGGCGTTGCGGATCACGTCATAGCCGGCGTCGTACTTGCCGACGTAATTGTGCAGATAAGGATCGGGGACTTGCAGCGGCCAGTGCGGTGACGTGTAGGCCGCGTAGGCGAAGAACGGCTTACCGTCGCCCTTGTTCGAGTCGATGTACGAGATCAGGCGTTGCGTGTAGAAGTCGGTCGAGTAGAACACGGCGGGGCTGCCGCCTGCGCCGCCCGGTTGTCCAGGCTGGCCGGGTTGCACGTATTTGCCGTCTTCAGTGTAGTTCTGCGAGTTCGCCAGTTCGTGAGCAAAGTGATTGGTCGCGGCGCCGCCGAGCAGCGCGTAGCTGTGCTCGAAGCCCCATTGATCCGGCGTCTGCCCGCCGCCCGTCGTGCTGCCGACGATGCCTGAGCCGATGTGCCACTTGCCGGCCATATACGTGTGATAACCGCCGTCCTTCAGCAATTGCGCGACCGACAGCGCGCGGTCGTTCAGATAACCCTCGTAGCCGGGCAGACCTTTGCGTTCGTCGGTAGGCACACCCATCGTGCCTTCGCCGACCAGATGGTGATCGGTGCCGGAGATCAGCATTGAGCGTGTGATGGCGCAGACGGTGCCGGTATGGTGGTTCGTCAGGATGCGGCCCGACTGGACCAATGCGTCGAGGTTGGGCGTGTTGATTTCGCCGCCAAAGGCATGGATGTCGGAGTAGCCGAGGTCGTCGGCCATGATGTACAGAATGTTCGGGCGCTTCTGCGCGACCACGGGCGCGGGCGCAGCCGCCGTCGGTCCGGGCAGATTATCGTCGCCGCAGGAAGCCAGCACGACGAGGCTGGCGACGGCCGCGCCGATGATGCCAGGACGAAGGGTGGGGCGTTGCGATCGTTGTGTTGTCATTGTTGTGCTGACCGGATATGTCGGGTCGCCGATGTTAGCAATGACGTCAGGACGGCCAAAGATTGATTTCTGCGTTGCTATGTCCGATTGTCGATATAGGCGCTGGAGCGTGATGAGGGATATAACGCGCGGTGCAATTTCCTCCGCTGCTTCGTGCGTGATTTTGTGCGTTTTCTGTACATGGCTAGTTGCCCGGATCGACTGCGGGTTTATCCGGATCCGCAAGCGTCTTATAGGGGAGTGACGCTGCGTGCGGGTGGGTTGTGGTGTCGTCGATCACGCGATCGACGTCTGCGGTTTTGGCGAGTTCCGCGAGGAACGTCTGTTTGTCGAAGCCCGGCGCAACGCAGCCTTGCACGTAAATGAAGCGGCGTTGCAGTGTGAGCCACAGCGTCGACTGTTCGCGCCAGTGGGTGGCGTAATTGATGTTGGTGAGACGCCGCTGGACGGCGTCGGCGATTTCCGTGTCGTAGAGGTACGCGTTCGACAGACGGCAACGGCCCTCCACCCAGCAGCTATTGCCGCGCTCGATCCGGTAATGGCTGTCGTCGAGCCATTCCTGCTCGGTCTCGAGTGGGCCTAAGGGCACCGGGCATTCGCTGATCGCTTTTGATATCTGAAAGAACGGGTCGTGGCCGCGGTTGACGCGCTGCGCTTCGGCCTGGGCGTGAGTTGCAGCCAGGCAGAGCAGCAGACTGAACAGAAGCCGTTGGATCAGGCGTTTCATCGTCTTGGGCTCCGGGATTGTGAGCGTGGGGTAGACGGGTCGACGATTTTGATTCTCGACTACACAGTTGAGATTATGCAGTGGTGGCTGCGGATTTCACTGGTTTTTACGCCGATTCTCGACGGCGAACTTGATCAACTCGGCCTGACCTTCGATATCGAGCTTGCGTTTCAGATTCAGCCGATGCGTTTCTACTGTGCGCACCGACAGGTCGTTGCGTTGAGCGATCTGCTTGCTCGAGAGGCCTTCCGCGAGCGCATCGAGAATATCGCGCTCGCGTGGCGTGAGTCGTTCAATGGGTGATTGTGTCGCTGATGCCTGAATCAATCGCGCGCCCAGCCCCGCACTGAAAAACGTCTTGCCTTCCAGCACCGCGCCGATCGCCTGAATGATTTCGGTGGCGGGCGAGTCCTTGAGCACATAGCCGCTGGCGCCCGCGCGCACTGCCTGGGTCACGTACTCGAGATTGTCATGCATGGACAGCATCAGCACGCGTATCGCCGGGAAGCGCTCATGAAACATGCCGGCCAGCACGATGCCGTTCATCCCGTTCATGCCGACGTCCATCAGCACCAGATGAGGTTCGTGGCTGGCCGCGAGCGCGAGCGCTTCCTGCGCATTGCCTGCTTCGCCGACGATTTCGATGTTGCGCACGGCTTCGAGGCGGGCGCGCAAACCGTCGCGTACAAGCGGGTGGTCGTCGATCAGAATCAAACGTGCGATGGCGAGTGATATGTCGTTCATAGTCAGACTTCCTGCATGGCCGGCGATTGATGCGCAGACGCAACAACTGGCACGCGCGCGGTTACGATCGTGTGACCGGCTTGCGAACTGAGCGACAGCTTGCCACCCAGTGCGTCCAGCCGCTCGCGCATATTGCGCAGACCCACGCCCGCGCGTGGACTGACAAGCGCGTGCGCCACGTCGAAACCGCTCCCGTTGTCCGAGATCGTCAGCGTGACGGTATCGTTCGACACCTCCAGCGATAGCGCCGCGCTGGACGCGTGTGCGTGCCGCACGATATTCGTCAGCGCTTCCTGGGCAATACGAAACAGCACTGTGTTTACCGCTTCCGGCAAAGACACCGCGTTCGTATGTGCGATCTGCGTGAAGCCGATCTGGATACCCGACTCGTCGCTCAACTCGCGTGTGAGCTGCTCCAGTGCGGCCGCTACGCCGAGGTCATCGAGCATTGACGGACGCAGCGCGTGAGAAATGCGGCGCACCTCACGCAAGGTATCGCCGATGCGCGCGACGCTGGTCGATAGCGCGGCTTCCGCCGCGGGCACACGCACGTCGCTGCGTTCGAAACGTGCCAGCGCCGATTCGAGCAGCAGTTTCACGGAGACCATCATCTGACTGATGCCGTCGTGCAATTCACGCGACAGGCGCGCCCGTTCGTTTTCCTGCGAGTCGACCACCTGCTGCGCGAGCCGCTTCAGTTTGGCATCGGCGCTGCGATATTCGGTGACGTTGAGCACGAGTGCACACAATGCGATCACGGCGAGCCCGGCCACGGCGATGCCGTCGATCCATTGCATCGTGCGATCGATGTTGGCCGCCGCGCCCTGATCGATGTGCGCCAGCGTGGCGTCGACATCGTCGAGATAGATGCCGGTGCCGATCATCCAGCCCCAGCGTTCGAGCGGCACCACATAGCCGAGTTTCGACGCGAGCTTGCCCGTCGACGGACGATGCCATACGTAACGCACATAACCACCGCCGCGCGAAGCTGCGGCGAGCAATTGCTGGATCGTCAGCGTGCCCTGCGGATCGCGCAGCGCCCATAGGTCACGTCCAACAAGGTCGGGTTCACGCGGATGCATCAGCGAACGGCCGTGCATGTCGTAGACGAAGAAGTAACCGTCCTTGCCGAAATCCATTTTCCCGAGGATATCGAGCGCGCGGGTACGCAGCATTGCATCGTCGCGCGCGTTGTCGTGGCCGGCGTTGTAGAGCGGGGCGATCGCCGTGGTCGCAAGCTCGACGTAGTGCTTGAGTTCGATTTCCTTGCTGGCCATGTACGCGGCCTGAGTGGTCGCGTGCTGCGTTTCGGCGAGCGCCGTGGCTTCCTGACGTACACCGATTTCAATGCTGGCGATGGCCGCCAGAAAGGGCACGATCGCCAGCAGGACAATCTTTGCTTTGAGTTTCATCGTTGAAAGGCCGGCCGATGGGCTACGTAGTAGTACGTAGCCGGCTTACGTAGTTGCGCGCTTGTGAGGACGCTCACGAAGGCGAATACTACATCCCCGCGACGTATCGCGCCTTTCGGCGTGCGGTGTCGCGGTGTCCGGGCCGCCCCGGCATTTTTATAATCAGGCAGGAGACATATGAACCCGGTTTCAATGCCAGCGTGCGTACTGTCGCAAGGTGAGAGCGCGTGCCGTCGCCACGCGCGGGCGTCTGCACGACCCGTGCATGACGCGCGCCGCGGTTGTTACTCATTCGTATGACCGTTCGATTCGCCGGGTTGTATCGGCCGTCGCGCTCTGGCGCCGTGCAAAAAGCAAACTCCGGTTTGGCTGTCTAATATCAGGTAACCGGTTTTCCGCGTGTCCGGCCACAAGTCATGGCGCGCGGTTTCAATAATAGACTTAGGAGAAGTTCGTGGAGACCTCCCCATCTGCTGGCCGTTCATGGCTATGGCTTATCTTGCTGATCCCGTACATCGCGTTGCTGTGGTTGCCGTTTTATAACGACACGCGTCCCTCGTTCGCAGGCTTTCCGTTCTTCTACTGGTATCAGTTCTTGTGGGTTCCGTTGACCTCGCTACTGATTTACGTTGTGTACCGAGGTGTCAAATGAGCGATGTCAATCCTGTGAACCCGGTCGCGATGACCGTCTTTATCGCGTTCTTTGTTCTCGTCACTGTGATCGGGTTTTTTGCCGCGCGCTGGAAGCGGGGCGACCTGACGCAACTCCACGAGTGGGGTCTGGGCGGCCGCCAGTTCGGCACGGTGATTTCGTGGTTCCTCGTGGGCGGCGACTTCTATACCGCCTATACCGTGATCGCGGTGCCCGCGCTGGTGTATTCGGTGGGCGCGTATGGCTTCTTTGCGTTGCCGTACACGATCATTGTCTATCCGTTCGTGTTCGCGGTGATGCCGAAGCTGTGGAAGATCGCCCATGCGAAGAACCACATCACGGCAGCGGACTACGTGCAGGGTGAATACGGTGGCAGGTGGTTCCCTGCTGCGGTTGCGATCACTGGCATTGTCGCGACGATGCCATATATCGCGCTACAGTTGGTGGGGATGCAGGTGGTGATCAAGGGACTCGGCGTGACCGGCGAAATGCCGCTGATCGTCGCCTTCGTGATTCTCGCCCTGTACACGTATGCGAGCGGCTTGAGGGCGCCGGCGATGATCGCGTTCGTCAAGGACATCATGATCTACATCGTCGTGATCGCAGCTGTGTGGCTGATTCCTGCGAAGCTCGGCGGCTATGCGCATGTGTTCGATGCAGCCGATACGTATTTCAAGGCCAAGGGCGGCGCAACCGGTATCATCCTGAAACCGGCGCAATTTACCGCTTATGCATCGCTTGCTTTGGGTTCGGCACTGGCGGCGTTTATGTATCCGCATACGATGACGGCGGTGTTGTCGTCCTCGTCGGCGAACACAGTGCGCAAGAATGCGATTTTTCTGCCGGCGTACACGCTGTTGCTGGGGTTGATTGCATTGCTCGGCTATATGGCGATCGCGGCCGGCGTACATGTGGAGTCGGCGTCCGATATGGTACCGGCGTTGTTCAATACGTTGTTTCCGTCATGGTTCGTAGGCTTTGCGGCCGCGGCAATTGCGATTAGCGCGTTGGTGCCCGCCGCCATCATGTCGATTGGGGCGGCCAATCTGTTTACGCGGAATTTGTGGCGTCCGCTCGTCTCGCCGAACATTACGCCTGAAGCGGAGGCAACGACCGCGAAGATCGCTTCGCTGGTCGTGAAGTTCGGCGCGTTGTTGTTTATTGTGTTTCTGCCGACGCAGTATGCGATTGATTTGCAGTTGCTGGGTGGGGTTTGGATTTTGCAGATTTTCCCGGCTATCGTGTTTTCTTTGTATACGCGGCGGTTGAACACGCCGGGGTTGTTTCTTGGATGGCTTGTCGGGATTGTGATTGGGACGGGGATGGCTATTTCGCAAGGGCTTAAGCCGGTGTTTGCTCTGCATATCGGCGATGCCACCTATCCGGTCTATATTGGGTTGATTGCGTTGGTGGCTAATGTGGTGGTTAGTTTTGTTGTGTCGGTTTTGTTGCCGCGAAGGGGTGTCGCGGCGGTTTGAGTTTGGTGTCTGCCTGGCTGGCGCTATGGGTGTTGGATGCCTGTGGTGTTGGCCTTTCCTTGAATTGATATTGGACTATTAGCGTTCGCCCCTGTGCGGAGCAGGCACTTACTTTCTTTGCCGCCGTGTCTGGACTCGGGACATGGTCGCAAAGAAAGATAAGCAAAGAAAGCGCCTCCGGTAATTTTGTCCGCATCGTGGTCGATCGTGCGGCTGCAAACAATTATGGCTATTCCCAGACTGGATGATTGAGGAAGTCGATGCGTTGCCGGTCTATTCAAAATGCATGTCGTCGGGCGCTCTGCTAGCATGAAGCAATCTGTAACGACGACCGGTTCCGGCGCTCAACGCCGCCATCCGGCTTCTAGTCGGCTCATGAATCCCGGCAGCGACAGCGGCCCATCCGGAGTGCGAACTGCATGCGGAATCTGAATTCGGCGGTTAGCCGCAGGCTCGTAATCTCGGCGGCTTCCTGCATTGCCGGTGTCTCCCTTTTGTTCACATCCAACGTCGTCCACGCTCAGGAGTTTTCGCTATTCGGCGGCGGCTCGCGCGCGGGCAACACGAACACTTATACGTGGGCGTTCAACTATCAGGAGGGGCTCGGGCAATACTTCGCCGCGAGCTTCACGTGGCTCAATGAAGGGCACATTCCCGATCATCATCGCGACGGCCAGATGGTCCAGCTATGGGGCCGAATTCCCGTGGGAAATCCGCAGTTCGTCCTGCAGGCGGGCGTCGGCCCATACAGGTACTTCGACACCACCACCGCCGTGCAAGGCGGAAGTTATTCCGACACTCACGGCTGGGGTGTCGTGTATAGCGTGCGCGCGGCGTACTACGCGTCGAGCCGGTGGATCACGCAACTGCAGTTGAATCGCGTGCACGTGCAACGCGGACCGGATGCGACAAGCGTGATGTTCGGCGTCGGCTATCAGCTCGATGCCCCGGGCACACCCGGTCCGCGCGACTGGGCGAGCGGCAGCACACACAAGGTCACCAACAACGAAGTGGCGGTGTACCTTGGCCAGACCATCATCAATTCGACTCACTCGCCGACCGCGCTGGGCGGCGCGATCGAATACCGTCGCGGCCTTGCGAAATACCTTGATGTGACGCTCGGCTATCTGCACGAAGGCAGCAGCAAGGTGTCGCGCCGCGACGGTGTCACCAGCCAGTTGTGGGCGACCCGTGCGTTCCTCAACGACAAAGTCACGTTGGGGCTCGGCGTGGGCGCTTACTATGCGATCAACGAGTACGAAAACAGCGTGACGCCGGGCCCGGGCGCCGGGAAGTTTTCCGGCCTCGTCACGATCGCGGGCTCGTATCGCCTGACCGATCACTGGGATGCACGGCTTGAATGGAATCGTGTCGTGACAAGCTATGATCGCGATTCAGATGTGATTTTCGGCGGTGTGGGTTACCGTTGGTAACAGACCACGCAGCTGTGTAGTTCGATGTACCTGGCGGCATTGCAATTCGATACTGAATGCCGGCAAACCGTTTCATAAGACGTCCCGTTTTACCGTGCCAGCAGAAGCAGTCTTCTAGAACCGATAGTTGAGATTCGCAAAAAAAACCGGAGAAGAGCATGAAAGCCAGCACCATCGCCGAGCGGGAAGCCCGTGGCCGTGCCGCTCGCGAACACTCGAAACGTTCGAGCCATCGTACGGTAGGGGAATTGAACCGGAACCCCATCGAGTTGCTCAAGCAAAGCAGCGAGGGACGCATTACGAATCTGGTGCCGCTGCGCTATGGGCGCATGGCCGTGTCGCCTTTCACCTTTTTTCGCGGCACCGCGATCATTCAAGCCCACGATCTAAGCCGGGTCCCCGACACCGGCCTCATCATGCCGATTTGCGGCGATGGCCATCTGATGAATTTCGGCGGATTCGCGACGCCGGAACGTCAACTCGTATTTGATCTGAACGACTTCGACGAAGTCGCGATCGGTCCTTTCGAATGGGACCTGAAACGTTTGACTGCGAGCCTCGTCGTCGCCGCGCGGCATATGCGTTTGAGCAGCGGTGCGGCAGAAAACCTCGTGATGACAGCCGTCAGCGAATACCGTGATCGCATGGCGCAATATGCGCAATGCGGCGCACTCGAACTATGGTACGACCGCATCACCTTCGATCGGATGGCGGAAACCGCGCTGACCCCGGAGCGTCGCCGCACCGTGCGCCGCGGCATGGAAAAAGCCGCGAGCCGTACGCACGAAAACCTGCTGGAGAAAATGGCGGAGCGCGACGGCGACCACTGGACGATCCGCGATGCGCCGCCGGCGCTGTTCCACGTGTTGGGTGCGAATACGCTTTTCACGCCGGAAGAGGCCGAAGTGTACAGAGCGGGCAACTGGCGCAAGATGCTCGAACGCATGTGGGGCGAGTACCTGAAGACGATGTCGCATGACCGGCGTGAGCTACTGAGCCATTTCACCGTGCAGGACATTGTGTTCAAAGTGGTGGGCGTCGGCAGCGTGGGCACGCGCTGCATGGTGGTGCTGAGTGTCGATCACATGGATAAGCCGTTGTTTTTGCAGATCAAGGAGGCGCGGCCGTCCGTGATCGCCCAGCACTACAAGTCGCCGTCCATCAAGCACGAGGGCGAACGCGTCGTGCAGGGGCAGCGTATGTTGCAGGCGGCGAGCGACATTTTCCTCGGCTGGGCGAGTGGGCCGGCAGGGCGACATTTTTACTTTCGGCAACTGCGCGATATGAAATTGTCGGCGAACATTGAGTTGTTCGACACTGACCTGCTGGAAGGTTACGCGAAACTCTGCGGCTGGATCATGGCGCGCGCGCATGCCAAGGCGAGTGGCCAGGCGATCGAGATTAGCGCGTATATCGGCCGTGGCGATCAGTTCGCGGAATCGCTGGCCGGCTACGCCGCCAGCTACGCGAATCAGGTGGAACGCGACTATGACGTGTTCCTGAAGGCTTGCCGCAGCGGCGAGCTCGATGCGCGCACGGACGAAGACATGGCCGCGGATTTCCGCGTTTGACAGCGGTATTGGCGCGGCTTGCTGAATAGGTCAGCGAGCCGCGCGGAAGGTGTGCCCGGTTCAGCCGTCGATACGTGCTTCACGCAGCGTAACGAAGCGCAAATGCTGCCGGCGCGCCGCGTCGATCACGCGTGGCAGGACGGCGAGTATCAGCGGTTTGCCCTCGATGGT
>NZ_DASRSY010000233.1:0-4679 GCF_035656215.1 Paraburkholderia sp. | reverse complement strand
GGGGTGAGGCGGCAGGCGCACGCACGGTGATTGGTGTTGGGCGTTCGTCCGCGTCGACGGCGCGCGCGTTGGAATTGGGCGTGATCGACGCAGCCGCGGCGTTGAACGACGACGTCGCATTGCGTGACGCGCTCTCCGGCGCCGACTTCGTATTGCTGGCCGCGCCCGTCGCGCAGACGCAGCCGCTGCTCGAACGCATTGCGCCGTTTCTCGACGCAGGCACGATCGTCACCGATGCTGGCAGCACCAAGTCCGACGTGGTTGCTGCGGCACGCGCGGCGCTCGGCGCGCGTGCCGCCCAGTTCGTGCCGGGGCATCCGATTGCCGGCCGTGAGGCGAGCGGCCCGGATGCGGCGTTGCCCGACCTATACGTGAACCGCAACGTCGTGTTGTGTCCGCTGCCGGAGAACGCGCCGGAAGCGGTCGAGCGTGTTGCCGCGATGTGGCGCGCCACCGGCGCTTGTGTGCGAGACATGACGCCCGAGCAGCATGACCGCGTGCTCGCGTCGGTCAGCCATTTGCCGCACGTTTTGTCTTTCGCGCTGGTCGAGCAGATTCTCAATTCGCCCGACGCCGCGTTGAAATTCTCATTCGCCGCCGGCGGCTTCCGCGACTTCACGCGCATCGCCGCGTCGAGCCCGGAAATGTGGCGTGACGTGTGCGTGGCGAATCGCGTCGCATTGCTCGACGAGCTCGATGCCTACACGGCGGTGCTCGCACGTTTGCGCGCCGCGATCGAAGCCGCCGACGGCGCCGCGCTCGAAGCGGTGTTCGCGCGCTCGCGCGTCGCACGCAGCGAATGGCAGGAACAGCGCACTACCGGGGCGGCTCTCGGCGACGCCTCGAAATAACCGGAACTGGACTCAACCATGGAATTCCTCGATCTCGGACCATTTTCTCGTGCGTCCGGCACGGTTCGTTTGCCGGGTTCAAAAAGCATTTCGAATCGCGTGCTGCTGCTCGCGGCGCTCGCCGAAGGCGAAACGACGATCACGAACCTGCTCGACTCCGACGACACCCGCGTGATGCTCGACGCGCTCGAAAAGCTCGGCGTGCGCCTGAAGCGCGAGGGCGACACCTGTGTCGTGACCGGTACGCGCGGTGCGTTTACAGCGCGCAAAGCCGATCTGTTCCTCGGTAATGCCGGCACGGCGGTGCGCCCGCTGACCGCGGCGCTCGCAGTGAATGGCGGCGACTATCGTATTCACGGCGTGCCACGCATGCACGAGCGGCCGATCGGCGATCTGGTCGACGGTTTGCGGCAGATCGGCGCGAAGATCGACTACGAAGAGAATGACGGCTATCCGCCCCTGCGGATTCGCCCGGCGCAGATTCTGGCCGACGCGCCGATTCGCGTGCGTGGTGACGTCTCGAGCCAGTTCCTGACTTCGCTACTGATGACGCTGCCGCTGTTGCGCACCGAAAGCGGCGTGACGACTGTGCAGGTGGACGGCGAGTTGATCTCGAAGCCCTACATCGAGATCACGATCAAGCTGATGGAGCGCTTCGGCATCAAGGTCGAGCGCCATGAATGGCACCGGTTCATCGTGCCGGCGGGGCAGCGCTATCAATCGCCGGGCACCATCATGGTGGAAGGCGACGCGTCGTCGGCGTCGTATTTCCTCGCGGCCGGTGCGCTTGGCGGCGGGCCATTGCGGGTGGAAGGCGTCGGCCGGTCCAGCATCCAGGGCGACGTCGGCTTTGCCGATGCGCTCATCAAGATGGGCGCAAACCTGCAGATGGGTGAAGACTGGATCGAAGTGCGCGGCGTCGGCAACGACAACGGCAAGCTCAATCCGATCGACATGGACTTCAATCTGATTCCCGACGCCGCGATGACGATCGCCGTCGCTGCGCTGTTCGCGGACGGCACGACCACGCTGCGCAACATCGC
Source organism: Paraburkholderia sp. (assembly GCF_035656215.1). Classification (GTDB taxonomy): domain Bacteria; phylum Pseudomonadota; class Gammaproteobacteria; order Burkholderiales; family Burkholderiaceae; genus Paraburkholderia. Next base: position 2,785 of record NZ_DASRSY010000233.1, on the reverse strand, counting down.
TAGTTGGCGCGTCAAGGAAACCGACCGTATCGCGGCGATGGCCACCGAGTTGCGCAAGGTCGGCGCGAAGGTGCAGGAGGGCGAGGATTTCCTCGTCGTGACGCCGCCTGAAAAACTGATTCCGAACGCCTCGATCGACACCTATGACGATCACCGCATGGCGATGTGCTTCTCGCTTGTGAGCCTGGGCGGCGTGCCGATCCGGATCAACGACCCCAAGTGCGTCGGCAAGACATTCCCCGATTATTTCGAGCGCTTCACCGCGCTCGCTCAACCCTGATTCGCCCCCGAATCGACTGACGTGCGACTTTTTCGATGAAACCGACCCGTCCCTTTCACCAGACGCCCGTCATTACGATCGACGGCCCGAGTGCCTCCGGCAAAGGCACCGTGGCCGCGCTGGTTGCCGCGAGCCTCGGCTTCCACCTGTTGGATAGCGGCGCGCTGTACCGGCTCGCCGCGCTGGCCAGCATTCGCTATAAGGTCGCAGCGGACGATGCAGACGCGCTTGTAAAACTGATCGACGATCTGCACATCACTTTTCGCGAGGGGCTGGCGCAGCTAGACGGCGCCGACGTATCCGCCGACATCCGAGCGGAGGAAGTCGGCAGCCGCGCCTCGGCGATCGCCGTGCACGTACCCGTGCGAGCCGCGCTGGTGGCCCGTCAGCGGGCTTTCCGCAAGGAACCGGGGCTGGTCGCCGACGGCCGCGACATGGGCACCGTAATCTTCCAGGACGCCATGCTGAAGGTGTTCATGACCGCCAGCGTCGAGGCCCGTGCGACGCGCCGGCATAAGCAATTGATCCAAAAAGGATTTTCTGCTAATATGGATGACTTGCTCCGGGATTTACGTGAGCGCGACGAGCGTGACAGTCAGCGCGCGGCCGCGCCGCTCAAGCCCGCAGCGGATGCAAAGCTGCTTGATACCTCCGCATTGTCGGTCGACCAGGCGGTCGAACAGGTGGTGCAGTGGTATGAAGCTTGGGTCCCGCATGCCTGATGTCCGGGCAGTGTTTGAGTAGCGGGCGCAGTAGAGAGAAGTAGCGTTGTCAGTAGGAGTTCCGCGTGTGTCGTGGAGCGTGTATTAACCCCTTAACCCCGCGTGGCATTCGCAACTAGCCGAAATTGCTGACCGTCCCGGCCAGCCGGGCACCGCGAGAACCATGCAAATTTTGATTTTTATGTCCGACCTGCAAACTTCCAACCCGAATACCGAATCTTTTGCGGCTCTGTTCGAAGAGTCGCTGACCAAGCAAGACATGCGCGCTGGCGAGGTGATCTCCGCCGAAGTCGTGCGTGTTGACCACAACTTCGTGGTCGTCAACGCTGGTCTCAAGTCCGAAGCCTACATCCCGCTCGAAGAGTTCCTGAACGACGCGGGCGAGGTAGAAGTGCAGGCGGGCGACTTCGTTTCCGTCGCGATCGACGCGCTGGAAAACGGCTATGGCGACACGATCCTGTCGCGCGACAAGGCGAAGCGTCTGGCTTCGTGGCTGTCGCTGGAAAAGGCTCTCGACAACAACGAACTCGTGACCGGCACGATCACGGGTAAGGTCAAGGGCGGCATGACCGTCATGGTCAACGGCATCCGCGCGTTCCTGCCGGGTTCGCTGGTTGACACGCGTCCGGTTAAGGACACGACCCCGTACGAAGGCAAGACGCTGGAATTCCGCGTCATCAAGCTCGACCGCAAGCGTAACAACGTCGTGCTGTCGCGCCGTGCTGTGATCGAAGCAACCCAAGGCGAAGAGCGCGCAAAGCTGCTCGAAACGCTGAAGGAAGGCGCGATCGTGGAAGGCGTGGTGAAGAACATCACCGACTACGGCGCGTTCGTGGATCTCGGCGGTATCGACGGCCTGCTGCACATCACCGACATCGCATGGCGTCGTGTGCGTCACCCGAGCGAAGTTCTGTCGGTTGGCCAGGAAGTCACCGCGAAGATCCTCAAGTTCGATCAAGAGAAGAACCGCGTTTCGCTGGGTATCAAGCAACTGGGCGACGATCCGTGGGAAGGCATCTCGCGCCGTTACCCGTCGGGCACGCGCCTGTTCGGTAAGGTCACCAACATCACCGACTACGGCGCATTCGTCGAAGTGGAATCGGGCATCGAAGGCCTGGTTCACGTGTCGGAAATGGACTGGACGAACAAGAACGTTGCACCGTCGAAGGTTGTTCAGCTGGGCGACGAAGTCGAAGTCATGGTTCTCGAAATCGACGAAGACCGCCGCCGTATCAGCCTCGGCATGAAGCAATGCAAGCCGAACCCGTGGGACGACTTCAGCCGCAACTTCAAGAAGGGCGACAAGCTGCAAGGCGCAATCAAGTCGATTACCGACTTCGGCGTCTTCATCGGTCTGCCGGGCGGCATCGACGGTCTGGTTCACCTGTCGGACCTGTCGTGGAGCGAAACGGGCGAAGAAGCGGTTCGCAAGTACAAGAAGGGCGACGAAGTGGAAGCGATTGTTCTCGGCATCGACGTCGAGAAGGAACGCATTTCGCTGGGTATCAAGCAGCTCGAAGGCGACCCGTTCAGCAACTTCGTTGCAATGAACGACAAGGGTTCGATCGTCGACGGCGTGGTCAAGACGGTAGATGCGAAGGGTGCAGTGGTTACGCTGTCGGCTGAAGTCGAAGGCTATCTGCGCGCTTCGGAAATCGCCCAGGACCGTGTGGAAGATGCTCGCAACGTGCTGAAGGAAGGCGACAAGGTCAACGCGATGATCATCAACATCGATCGCAAGTCGCGTGGTATCAACCTGTCGGTCAAGGCCAAGGATTCGGCT
>NZ_DASRSY010000232.1:0-4110 GCF_035656215.1 Paraburkholderia sp. | reverse complement strand
CATGCGTTGAGGCATCGAGGGCACGCGCGGCATCGCTGGTTTGCTGATCCACTGAACGGATCGAGGCGATCTGCGTGGCGACGTCGTTAAGCGCGTTGATCAAGGTCTGGTTGTAGTTGGCTACGTCCAGGTCAAAGTCCGCGTAACGGCCCTTCAACTGCGAGCGCAGCGCGCCGGCGTCGAAAATCGGCAGGTGAATCGCCGGGCCGAATTGCATCTGGCGGCTACCCGACTTAAGGAAACGGCCCCAGCCGAACGCATCGAAACCAAAACCGGCGGCGAGGTTGATGTCCGGGAAGAATTCCGCTTTCGCTTCCTTCACGTCATGCATCGCGGCTTCCACCTGCCAGCGTGCGGCGACGATATCCGCGCGGCGTGCCACGAGATCGGCCGGCAGGTTGTCCGGCAGCGCGACCGCGTCGCCGCTGGTCAGGACCGGCTTGGCGATCTGCAGGCCGCGATCCGGACCCTTACCGAGCAGCGCGCCCAACTGATAGCGCACCACGGTGATCTGGCCATCGAGATCCGTCAAATTCGACTGGCTGGTCGCGATGTTGCCGTTCGCGGTTTGCCGCTCCACATTGGTATCGAGACCGGCGGCCACGCGGCCGTTGGTGATGCGGCCGATATCCTGGCGGTTGGCGATTTCGCGCGCGGCGATGTCGCGGTACGCATACAGCTGCGCGAGCTGGTTGTACGTGCTCGCCACGGAGGCGGCGAGCGTCACGCGCGCCTGCTGCATGTCGGCTTCAGCAGCCTTTTCCTGCGACACGGCCTGGCCCAGACGCTGGCGGTTCTTGCCCCACAGGTCCAGATCCCACGATGCGCTCGCCAGCACGTTGTTCTCGCTATACCAGGTGCCCCCGTACGGAGGCGGGTAGAGCGCGTTTCCCGAGAACAGTTCGCGGGTCCATGAGTAGCTGCCGTTGACCTTCGGGTACAGCGCCGAGCGCGAGCTTTCAATGTATGACGAAGCCTTGGCGAGGCGTGCCTGGGCCTGCGCGATCGAGGGGCTGCCTTCTAGCGCTTCCGCGATCAGCTGGGGCAACTGCGGGTCGCCGAACTGGTTGGCCCAGTCGAGCGACGGCCACTGGCCGCCCTGGCCGGACAGACTCTGGGTGGACTCGTACTGAGCCGGCGACGAGATCTGCTTGTCGCTCTTCATGCCGAAGTAGTTCGCGCACCCCGTGAGGGCGAGCGCCGTCACCGCGGCGGCGACAGCGGCCCGGCTCGAAAGCGCGGGCGCGGACAGGGAAAGGGATTTCATCGCTCGACTCTTTGAGTGGAATGTAATGATGGACACTGCAAGCAATTTATTACGATTTGCTGTCAAAATTGCTTGTTGCATCACGGGTCAGTCCCGTTTGTTCACCGGAATTGACGAGTACACGGCGCAGCATGCTCTTCAGAAAACCGACTTCCTCAGGGGTAAAACCCCCCAGCAGGCTGTCCAGTACGCCGTTGAAAATAGCGGGCATTTTTGCCGCGATCGCATGACCTTCCGGTGTCAGTGCGAGTCGTACGACCCGGCGGTCTTCGTTGCTGCGCACCCTCGTCAGCAGGCCGCGTTTCTCCAGCCGGTCGACCAGACGCGTGACGGCGCTTGCGTCAATGCCGTATTCACGCGCCAGTTCGGCCGCCAGCAGACACTTGCCGCTTGCCACCATGAACAGAATGCTGCCTTGCTGGCTTGTGATGCCCAGTTCAGCCATGCTGCGCTGCGTGACCAGGTTCGACATGGTCGATTTCACCCGCGTGATCAGATAGCCGACGCTTTCGCCTAGCTGGTACTCGCTGAGATCAGGCGTGGGGGTAGGGGACGGCTCCGTCATGATTCTCGTGCGAATGCAATGGTTGACTAGGCAGGATTATAGAGGGCGGTTGATTGACGCGGCAAGCGTTATTACAGCTTAGGCAAGGAACTTTTCCCGCTCAAGGCAGAATGCGCGCGGTTTTGCGTAGGCTATTGCTGATACAGGGCGGGCTAATTTCTGACGCCCCGCTGGGGGAAAACAGTCGGACTATCAGGGAATACCAGAAAGCTTCATTTCGCCGTGCTATAATGTTGGGTTCCCAAAAGTGCGCTTTGGGCTTTGTTGGCTTCGTACACAATGCTGCTGCTGGCGCACTCAACTGTCTCCAGGTTCCTATGACTCGCGCCCTACGCAATATCGCCATCATCGCCCACGTCGACCACGGCAAGACCACGCTCGTCGACCAACTCCTCCGTCAGACGGCCACGTTCCGCGACAACCAGCAGGTTGTCGAGCGCGTGATGGACTCGAACGACATCGAAAAGGAACGTGGTATCACGATTCTTTCGAAGAACTGCGCGGTCGAGTACGAAGGCACGCACATCAACATCGTCGACACGCCGGGCCACGCCGACTTCGGCGGTGAAGTGGAGCGCGTGCTGTCGATGGTCGACTCGGTGCTGCTGCTGGTGGACGCGGTCGAAGGTCCGATGCCGCAAACGCGCTTCGTGACCAAGAAGGCGCTGGCGCTCGGCCTCAAGCCGATCGTCGTGGTCAACAAGGTGGACCGTCCGGGCGCTCGGATCGACTGGGTGATCAACCAGACGTTCGACCTGTTCGACAAGCTGGGCGCAACTGACGAACAACTCGACTTCCCGATCGTCTACGCGTCGGGCCTGAATGGCTACGCCGGTCTGACGGCGGACGTGCGCGAAGGCGACATGCGTCCGCTGTTCGACGCCGTGCTGGAACACGTTCCGGTCCGCCCGGCCGATCCGGAAGGTCCGCTGCAACTGCAGATCACGTCGCTCGACTACTCGTCGTACGTCGGCCGTATCGGCGTGGGCCGTATCACGCGTGGCCGTATCAAGCCGGGCATGGCGGTGGCCGTGCGTTCGGGGCCGGACGGTGCGATTTTGAACCGCAAGATCAACCAGGTGCTGTCGTTCAAGGGTCTTGAGCGCGTGCAGGTTGAGTCGGCTGAAGCTGGCGACATCGTGCTGATCAACGGTATCGAAGAAATCGGTATCGGTGTGACCATTTGCGCTCCGGAACAACCGGAAGCGCTGCCAATGATCACGGTTGACGAGCCGACCCTCACGATGAACTTCCTCGTGAATTCGTCGCCGCTGGCTGGCCGTGAAGGCAAATTTGTGACGAGCCGTCAGATTCGCGACCGCCTGATGAAGGAACTGAACCACAACGTCGCGCTGCGCGTGAAAGAAACGGGCGACGAAACCACGTTCGAAGTGGCAGGCCGCGGTGAGCTGCACCTGACCATTCTGGTCGAAAACATGCGCCGTGAAGGCTACGAGTTGGCCGTGTCGCGTCCTCGCGTGGTGATGACGGAAGTCGACGGCGTGAAGCACGAGCCGTATGAAAACCTGACGGTCGACATGGAAGACGGTCACCAGGGCGGCGTGATGGAAGAGTTGGGTCGCCGCAAGGGCGAAATGCTCGACATGGCGTCGGACGGACGCGGCCGGACGCGTCTCGAGTACCGTATTTCGGCGCGTGGCCTGATCGGTTTCCAGGGCGAATTCTTGACGCTGACGCGCGGCACGGGCCTGATGAGTCACACGTTCGACTCGTATCAGCCGGTCAGGGAAGGCGGTGTCGGCGAGCGTCGCAACGGCGTGCTGATTTCGCAGGACGACGGCGCGGCAGTCGCGTACGCACTGTGGAAGCTGCAGGACCGCGGCCGTATGTTCGTGTCGCCGGGCGAGCCGCTGTACGAAGGCATGATCATCGGTATCCACAGCCGTGACAACGACCTGGTCGTGAACCCGATCAAGGGTAAGCAACTGACCAACGTGCGTTCGTCGGGTACGGACGAAGCGGTGCGCCTCGTGCCGCCGATCCAGATGTCGCTGGAATACGCGGTCGAATTCATCGACGACGACGAGCTGGTCGAAGTCACGCCGCAATCCATCCGTCTGCGCAAGCGTTACCTGAAGGAACACGAGCGTCGCAGCGCCAGCCGTAAGGGCGCAGTGGACTGATATGACTTTCCGTGTCAATCGGGATCGGTTTTCGTTTTCCTCTGGTGGGTGCATAAATTTCCTGGAGGCGGCGTAGCAGTAAGTCTCGACGGTGGATCGCACTGATATCCGCGGGTTGGTTACCGCATTACAGA
>NZ_DASRSY010000231.1:0-10020 GCF_035656215.1 Paraburkholderia sp. | reverse complement strand
GGCCTGTTCGATCAGCGTGTCGCGGAAGATTTCCCACGTCAGGTCTTCCGCTTTGCCGTTGACCTTTTCCAACGCCTGGTAAATCGGCACCGTGCCGATCGGCACCGGTGAATTGCGGATGATCCACTCACGCGTTTCGTGAATGTGCTTGCCGGTGGAGAGATCCATCACCGTGTCGCCGCCCCAGCGGATCGCCCACGTCATCTTGTCGACTTCTTCGCCGATCGACGAGGTCACCGCCGAGTTGCCGATGTTCGCATTCACCTTCACGAGGAAGTTACGGCCGATGATCATCGGCTCGCTTTCCGGGTGGTTGATGTTGTTCGGGATGATCGCGCGGCCACGTGCGACTTCTTCACGCACGAATTCCGCGGTGATTTCCTTCAGGCCATCGGGACCGAATGCGCTCGCGCCGAACGCCTGGCCCGGATGCTGGCGGCCCATCATGGCCGCGAGCTTTTCGCCGTTCGGGCCGCTCGTCTTCAGGCTTTCCAGATACGCGGTGCGTTGCTGGTTCTCGCGAATCGCGATGTATTCCATTTCCGGCGTGACGATGCCCTGGCGTGCGTAGTGCATCTGCGAGACGTTCTTGCCGGCGATCGCGCGGCGCGGCGTGCGGTGCAGGCCCTGGAAGCGCAACTCGGCGGTTGCCGTATCGGCGGCGCGTTCACGGCTGAAGTCGCTCGACAGCCCCGTCAGCGCTTCGGTGTCGCCGCGTTCTTCGATCCAGGCTTGACGCAGCGCCGGCAGACCCGCGCGAATGTCGATCTTTGCTTCCGGATCGGAGTAGGGGCCCGACGTATCGTAGACATAGACCGGCGGATTCTTCTCGCCGCCGAAGCTATCGGGCGTGTCGGCCTGGGAGATTTGGCGCATCGGCACGCGGATATCGTCCCGCGAGCCGGTCACGTAGACCTTGCGGGAATTCGGCAGCGGGGCGACAGCGGCGGCATCGACGTGGGCGTCGGCGGAAAGGAACTTCGGATTGGCGTTCATGCGTATCTCCTCGCAAAGCAATGTGGGGCCGCTAAGCAGGAGACGAGATGGAAGTTGTCGGAAATCGCGAGAGATGAAACGGTAGACCAGGTGCGAAATCCGTACGCTTCCCTGCGCTGGCATTATCCAGATCAGGTTCAAAGGGTATTTCTCACCCACGCAACACGGACCTCCAACCTCCGCGCTACGCAGGACCCCCGCGTTAGCAGCGCACACGATACACCGCCCGGGCGGTGCTTGGCAACCCGTCTTGAAAAAGTCAGATGTTAGAGATAACGCCGGCCAGCCACGCACTATTCTTGTTGTGATAGGGCTGCCGGGAATGATGCGGCGCAGCGGTTCTGCGTCGCGAGTGTGCCTGGCTTACAGCGTGAAATCGTCAGCGGCTTCGGGCTGAAACAGGATCTTTTCGAGCTTCAGGACTTTCTCCGTGCCGCTCGGCGGCGTGAAGCGGACGCGTTCGCCGCGTTTGGCGCCGAGCAAGGCGAGGCCGACCGGTGAGAACACGTTCAGGCGGCCCTGGGCGAAATCCGCGTTGGGCGGATAGACGACCGTCCAGGTCATCTGTTCGCCGCTGGTTTCGTCGACCAGCGTGGCTTGCGAATTCATTGTGACGATGTTCGCGGGAATGTCGCGCGATTCGACGATCACGGCGCGTTCCAGGACGTCGTCGAGCATGTCTTGCAATTTGGCGTCGGCGCCGGGCGCGGCCGCGTGTTTTTCAAGACGGGCGACGTCGAGTTCGGTGAGGTAACAGGTTTTCGTCTTTTTCATGACGGGTTCTCCAATTGATCTGCATGTAAGGGAATTGCGTGCGAATGAGATCAGCCCGGAGCCCGACGACGTGGCTCCGGTAATGGAGGAAGCAACGTCAGATCAGGCGCCGGGCGGCGAGAAGCGGGAGCGTTCGGGACGGCTGGCCGGCGTGAGGCGCTGCTACGTCCGCGCGCGCGCAACCGGTTACGCGGCGGGGGCGCAAGCGGGTGAGGGCACGGGAGAACGGAGGACGCATGGGGGTAGCCGGCAGAGAGCGAACAGTATCGGGATAAGCGCCGGAAAGAAAACTTGATCGACGCAATAGAAAGGCGAATGTTAGCACGAGCTGGGCGTCTCCTTAATCGCGGCCGGGAGGTGCCGCGTGCGCAAGGTGCGGCGCGTCTATTTCGCACAAGGTCGTTCAAGGCCGCCGCGGCGCTGCCGTTATTTCGCCTGTAGGGGCGGCCGTTGCCCAGTCGGGTGACCGGCGGTGGGCGGCGTGTCAATGGCGCGATGCGGATCGAGACGGCTTAAGGAGAGGTGCTGATGAAAACGGAAATAGGGCGGTTTGGGGCGCTCAGCGCGGCAGTGGCGATGGCAACGCTGGTTGCAGCGCCAATGCCGGCAGTGGCAGCGAGTGGTGGAACGATCAGCTTTTCGGGCGCGATCGTGGCGCCGCAACTGGAGATTTCGGCGGCGCCGGCCGTGGCACGTGTCGATACTGAGGGCGCGCGGCTCGCGCAGACGGGTTCAGCGGTCACGCTAACGTTTAGCGCTGCGCCGGGCGTGGCGACGGGCGCCGATGTCGCGCTTCTGGTGAACAATGGCACGACGGCGCGTGATGCGTTGGCTGAGCGTTTTGTCGATAGCGCCGGACGAGTGTTTCGCGCCGCCAGTGACGGGCACTACCGAGTTGGCCGCGATGGCGGGGTATTGTCGCTTGCACCGAAGAATGCGGCGCTGGATACCCAGGTGACGGTTGTCGTTAGTTACGATTGAGGCGCCGACGCGGGGCCGGGGCGCGCATTGGGGCCGTTTGTCCACAAGCGTACAGACACGCCGCGCCCCGCGGGTGTAAACGGTATGGAACGGTCGCGACCGTAGTCGAACAACCCAAACCAAAATAAAAATCAGAACTGGCTGTCATAAGCGGGCTCGTGGATCGACAAACGTGCAGATCCTGATGAGAGCACGCCATGCAAACCGCACGAACCCGCCGAGCCAATCGGAATCTCGCCCGCGCAATCGCGCTAGCCGTCGCGCTGACAACCCTGTCAGCCAGCGGCCTCGCCACCGCTGCTGGCGCCGTATGCGCGTCGCACAGTCCATCCCACCGCGTAGCGCTTGTGGAGCTCTACAGCAGCGAAGGCTGCAACAGTTGCCCGCCCGCGGACAACTGGCTGAGCCAGTGGAAAAACAGCGGCGCAATCCAAAGCATCGTGCCATTGGCCTTGCACGTGGACTACTGGAATAGCCTCGGCTGGACCGACCGCTTTTCGCAGCATCGCTTTACCGAACGTCAGCAAACCCTCACCGACCTCGCCGGTGGTCATACCATCTACACGCCCGAGATCTTTGTATCCGGCCGCGAGCTGCGCAGCTGGTCGCAGCGCGACAGTTTCCAGAGCCGCATCGGTAAGGTCATCGCCGAACCGGCGCAGGCGAACGTGGCGCTTGAACTGAAGCCGCGGGCGAAGGGCGCCTTCAATGTCGATGCGCAATTCACCAGCAAGGCGGCAGACACAACAGGTCAGCTGAATGCCTACGTCGCGGTCTACCAGAACGCGTTGAACTCTCAGGTCAGAGCCGGGGAAAACAGCGGTGCGACGCTGCATCACGAACGCGTCGTGCGGCAGTGGATTGGCCCCGTGCCACTGGTTGCCGGTAACGCGCAAATCCGCCGCGATATCCGCATCGACGATGCCGATGCCAACGCCCCGGCTGGCGACTTCGGCGTAGTCGCGTTCGTCGAAAACGCGGCGACCGGCGACGTGCTGCAAGTGGGCGAACTGGCCGCCTGCAATTGATCGCGCGACGACCCCTCAGCGCCCCCATTTCATCGGAGATTCTCATGGCAACGCCTCATGCTCTCAGCGAAACCGCTCCGCCCGTTATGCCGAAGAGCGGCACGATTCATCCGGTGTGGGTGCGCATCACGCATTGGCTCAATGCACTCGCGGCCATCCTGATGATGCTGTCCGGCTGGCGCATCTATGACGCGTCGCCGATCTTCAAAGGTTTTACGTTTCCCACGGGGATCACGCTCGGCGGCTGGCTCGGCGGCGCGCTGCAATGGCATTTCGCGGCGATGTGGCTGCTGGTCTTCAACGGTCTGCTGTATCTCGCGTTGAACCTGGCAAGCGGGCGTTTCGTGCGCAAATTCCTGCCGGTCTCGCCGCGCGCCGTGCTGCAGGACTTCGTCGCAGCACTGACCGGCAAGCTCTCGCACGCCGATCTGCGCGTCTACAACGCGGTGCAGAAATTCGCTTACCTGTTCGTTGTCTGCGACCTGATCGTGCTGGTGCTCTCGGGTCTCGCGATCTGGAAATCGGTGCAGTTTCCGCTGCTGCGCGAGCTGATGGGCGGCTATGACAACGCGCGCATCGTCCACTTCTGCGCCATGTCGCTGATGGCTGCGTTCATCGCCGTGCATCTGGCGATGGTGGCGCTCGTGCCGCGCTCGCTGCTGGCGATGCTGCGCGGACGCTAAGCCGCTGATCCACGGATACGCAAAGCTTAAGGACATCGAATCATGACCACGCCAAATATAAAACCCGATCGAAAGCTCACCTCTAAGTCTGACGATAAGCTCGACCGCGAATCGATCCTGATCGACGCACGGCGCGAACTTGCGATGCCGTCGCGACGTCTGTTCGGCAAGCGGCTTCTGACGCTCGGCGGCCTGTCGATGCTGACAGGCTGTTCGCTCACCGACAACGATTCGGTCAACGCATTCCTGACGGCCGTGTCGCGCCTGAACGACCGCGCGCAAGCCGCACTGTTCGATCCGAAGCAACTCGCGCCGACCTACACCGAAGCGCAGATCACGCGGCCATTTCCGTTTAACGCGTTCTACGGCATCGACGACATCCCCGAGGTCGACGCCTCCGATTACAAGCTTAAGATCAGCGGCCTCGTAACCGGTCAGCGTGTCTGGACCTTGCCCGAGTTGTACGCGCTGCCGCATGCCGAGCAGATCACGCGGCATATCTGCGTGGAAGGATGGAGCGCGATCGGCCGCTGGGGCGGCACGCCGTTTGCCGATTTTCTGCGGCGCATCGGCGCGGACACGAGCGCGAAGTACGTCGGCTTCAAATGCGCCGACGATTACTACGAAAGCATCGACATGCCGACCGCGCTGCATCCGCAAACGCTGCTCACGTTTTCCTATGACGGCGAACGCCTGCCCGCGAAATACGGCTTCCCAATGAAGCTGCGCATGCCGACCAAGCTCGGCTACAAGAACCCGAAGCACATCGTCGAGATGTTCGTCACTAACACGTTCCCCGGCGGCTATTGGGTCGACCAGGGCTACAACTGGTTCGGAGGCTCCTGACGCACGGGTCGGCGCGTGCAGGACCCAACGCGCGACCCCGGGCGGCAGAAGCTTCGGAAGTACCCCGGCACAAGCTGGAAGCCGGTTCAGATTCATCCATAACGAAACGGAGTTATCCCATGAAAAAGTTCGCAATCGCAGCAATGGCCGTCGCCCTCCTGACCAGCGGCGGTGCCGCGTTCGCGCAGGCAAGTGGCGCAATGTCCAACGATTCGATGCCCAAGGACACGATGTCGAAGGATTCGATGTCGAAGGATTCGATGTCCAAAGACACCATGTCGAAGGGCAGCATGAAGAAGGACACGATGAAGCACGACAAGATGAAAAAGGGCAGTGACGCGATGGGCATGAAGCATGAAGCGTCGGGCGCGATGGCCAACTGAGCGTTGCCGGCAATGCCGGTTGCATAACTTCAGCGCCGGTGTCATGGGCGCGTCAAAAGCCGGGGAAATGTCCCCGGCTTTTTTGTTGCAAGCACGCAAAAAAGTTACGATTCTTTCAGGCGACGCGGTGGGCGCTTACTGCATAATGCGATGCCCGCCAAACTTTGGGCGTGTGTCAGCCGTGGATCGATTTCTATCGACCGCCGCGGCGTTGTGGCCCCATTGGCCATCTATCGTCTTTCTGTTCCACCGACATGTCCGCCAGCCTCGCCCCTCAGACCGCATCGCCGATGCGGTGTCTGCCATCCCGATACAGGGTTTTCAGCGGGGGCGCAGCACCTCGAGCGGCATGGGCGGGTTGAACGCATGTCGCCGCAACTCCCCAGCCGTTTTCCGCGTGGTTTTCCGATCCGCTTGCCGCAGTCCCGCAATGGGCAGATCGCGCTCGCGCTCGCCGTCGTCTATCTCGTGTGGGGCTCGACCTATCTCGCCGTGCACGTCGCGCTCGGTTCGTTTCCGCCGCTGCTGCTCTCGGGGCTGCGTAATCTGTTTGCCGGCATAGGCCTCTTCATCTTCGCGGCGCGCCGCAATCCGGTCTGGCCGAGCGCGGGTGAAATTCGCAATGCAGGCCTTGTCGGCACGATGCTGGTGGGTTTGTCGAGCGGCATGCTGGCTTACGGCATGCGCACCGTCGGCACCGGCACGGCGGCCGTGATGGTCGCGACCGTGCCGCTGTTCGCGACGGTGATCGCGGCGGTGGCGGGGCGCAAGATCGGCAGAGGCGAGTGGTTCGCGGTCGGCCTCGGGCTGGTGGGCATCGCGATCCTGAGTCACGGCGACAGCGCGCCGGGATCGGCCGGCGGCAGCCTGGCGATCCTGTGCGGTGCGCTTTTCTGGGCGGGTGGCGCGCATCTGGCCGGCCGGCTGAAACTGCCGTCGGACCTGTTTCTATCGACGTCGTTGCAGATTGGCCTTGGCGGCGCGATGTCGACGCTGGTCGCGTGGGTATCGGGCGAGCGAATGATGGAGGTGCATTTTCTGCCGGTGCTGGCCTTCGTCTACCTCATGCTGATCGGGACGATGGCCGCCTACGTCGCGTACGGTTTTCTGATCCGGCATACGAGTCCGATCATCGCCAGCAGTTGCATGTACGTGAATCCGGTAGTCGCGGTGGCGCTCGGCGCGTTGTTGCTCGGCGAGCCGGTGACGCATTCGACGGTAATCGCGACCGGCGTGATTCTGGCCAGCGTGGGGCTGTCTTTCTGGTTCGATTACCGGAAGAAGAGCCTCGCCTGAGGCGGGCGGCGGGTCGCTGTCTGCTGCTCGTCGCTCGTTCTCCGGTCCCCGTCCCGGTCCCCCTCCACGCTCCGCCGCTTCAAAGCGCCGCCGCCACTTCCGCCCCCTCGCGAATCGCGCGTTTTGCATCCAGTTCGGTTGCCACCTTTGCGCCGCCGATCACGTGATAGCGCGGGCCATTCGCGCCATTTGGGCTTTTAACGCTGTTCGCATTGCCGGTCCCATTCGTGGCGTTTGATCTATCCGCAGTTCGTGCCGCCGTCTCCGGGTACAGGCTGCGCAACGATTCCTGCCCCGCGCACACGACGATCGTGTCCACCTCGAGCCATTCTTCGACACCTTCGCGCGCAATCTTCAACCCGCGCTCGCCGATTTCCAGATACGACACACCGCCGAGCATCTTCACGCCGTTTCTCGCCAGCGTCGCGCGATGCACCCAGCCCGAGGTTTTACCAAGCCCCATGCCGAGCTTGCCCGCCTTGCGCTGCAGCAACCAGATCTCGCGGAAAGGCTGCGCCGGTGCCGGCGCTTTCAAACCGCCGCGTTCCCGCACCGCGAGATCGACGCCCCATTCGTCGAGCCAGGCATCGCGCGACATCGGCAGTGGATCGCCAGAACGATGCAGCAAAAACTCGCTGACGTCGAAGCCGATCCCGCCCGCGCCGATCACCGCGACGCGGCGTCCCACCGGCGCACCGCGCAGCACGTCCACATAAGACAGCACATTCGCCCCGTCGATGCCCGCAATCGCGGGGCTCCGCGGCACGATGCCCGTGGCGACGATCACATCGTCGTAACCGCCTGCTGCGAGCAACGCCGGATCGACACGCGTATCGAGCCGCACGTCGACGCGATGGCGCTGCAACTGGCTCTGAAAATAGCGGATCGTTTCGCTGAACTCTTCCTTGCCCGGCACGCGCATCGCCAGATTGAACTGACCGCCGATGGTTGCGCTCGCATCGAATAAGGTCACGCGATGCCCGCGCGACGCTGCAACGCTCGCCGCGGAAAGTCCCGCCGGTCCCGCGCCGACTACCGCAACCGAACGTGCTGTCTGCGGGCTTGAAACCGGCCGGTAGATCAACTCGGTCTCACGTCCCGCACGCGGATTCACGAGGCAACTCGCACGCTGGTTCTTGAACGTGTGATCGAGGCAGGCCTGATTGCAGGCGATGCAGGTGTTGATTTCGTGCGCGCGTCCCTCGGCGGCTTTCAGCACGAATTCGGGGTCGGCGAGCAACGGCCTCGCCATTGAAACCAGATCGCCCGCGCCCTGAGCGAGCAGTTCTTCCGCGACCTCGGGCGTATTGATGCGGTTCGATACGATCACAGGCACCTTGACCGCAGCCTTCAGCCGCGCGCTCAGCGCTGCGAACGCCGCACGCGGCACCGAGGTCACGATGGTCGGCACCCGTGCTTCATGCCAGCCGATTCCCGTGTTGAACATCGTGACGCCGGCGGCTTCGAGCGCCTGAGCAACCTGCACGGTTTCCTCCCAGGTGTTGCCGCCTTCGACCAGGTCGATCAGCGAGAGCCGGTACACCACGATAAAGCGTTCGCCGCACGCCGCGCGCACGTGCTCGACAATTTCGCGCGCGAGCCGCATGCGGTTCTCGATGCTGCCGCCGTAGCGGTCGCTACGATGGTTCGTGCGTGGACACAGGAACTGGTTGAGCAGATAGCCTTCGCTGCCCATGATCTCGATGCCGTCGTACCCGGCGCGCTGGGCGAGGCGCGCACAGCGCGCATAGTCGCGCACGGTCCGCGCAATACCGGCTTCGGTGAGCGCGCGCGGTTTGAACTTCGAGATCGGCGATTTGAGCGCCGACGCCGATACGACGAACGGCTGGTACCCATAGCGGCCCGCATGCAGGATCTGCAACGCGATCTTGCCGCCTTCGGCATGCACGGCCTCGGTCAGCAAGCGGTGATTGCGCAGATCGAACACCGAGTTCAGCGTGCCGCCGAAGGGCAGCAACCAGCCGTGCCGGTTTGGCGAGATTCCGCCCGTGACGATCAGGCCGACGCCGCCTTTCGCCCGTTCGCGGAAATACGCGGCCAGTTTCGGGTAGTTCCAGAAACGATCCTCCATGCCGGTGTGCATCGAACCCATGACCACGCGGTTGCGCAAGCGGGTGAAGCCGAGGTCGAGTTCAGCGAGTAAGTGTTGGTAAGACATGCAGGGGACCGTGTAAGTATTGGGTGCGCACGAACAATACACCGCGGAATGTGCCAATCCTCCGAGGAAAAATTCTAATCCACGAAACTCGTTGCTCCGTAAGACATTCATCTGGTGCGAGACGCCATATCGAACTTTGCGGCACACGCATTGCTGAATTCGAGCGTCCATCGACACGGACCGCGCCGCTCACCAGAACGGACGCGATGTGCAGCAGGGATAGGAGGGGGCACTTCATTTCGGGGAGCCGGCCTGAAACCGTTCCAACAACCAACGAACAGGGTTTCCAGCTGGCGCGATGTCCGAAGCGGAGCGCTCGCAAATTAACGGGTCGTGGGCCCAATATAGTTAGAGGTGAGCACAATGAAAATGATCCGAACCATGGCGGCTGTGGTCGCTGTTGCATCCGTCCTGAGCGCATGCGGTGGCGGCGGCTCCAGCGACGTAGGCAAGGAACTCGGCCTGACGAATCCGGAGATCCATTTCATCAACGCAGTTCCTGGCGGCCCGGCAGTCGATTTTCTCGTGAACGGTACGGCGCCCTCGGGACAGACGAACATCAGCTATAAGGGTGTGACGAACCTCACCAATATCAATACGGGCGCAACCACGGTCGCGTACTCGAACACCGGCACGACGACCGCATTGGCGAGCGGTAGCTTCCCCGATGTTGCGAAGGGCCACGATTACACCGTGCTGGCTTTACCGGGCCTGACAGCGCCGGATATCGGCCTGATCGACGATCCGTTCGACAAGGGTCTGCTGTCCAACAGCGCGCGCTTGCGTGGCTTCAACGCGTCGGCCAATGCGACTAACCTCGATCTGTATCTGTTTCAGGCAACCAGCACCGACAT
>NZ_DASRSY010000230.1:0-2935 GCF_035656215.1 Paraburkholderia sp. | reverse complement strand
TTCATGTCCGCCGCGCCGCGACCGTAGAGCTTGCCGTCACGGTGGGTCGGCTCGAACGGCGCCGATTGCCACTGTTCGAGCGGGCCGGTCGGCACGACGTCCGTGTGGCCGGCGAATGCGAGCAGCTTGCCGCGCGTGCCGTCGACGCCGCGTTTGACGGCCCACAGGTTGGTCACACCGTGCGATTCGATCGTCTCATGCTCGAAGCCGAGCGCGGACAGGCGTTCGATCAGGAGGCGCTGGCAATGCTGGTCGTCGGGCGTCACGGAGGCGCGTGCGATCAGTTGTTCGGTAAGGGCGAGGGTGCCGGACATGGATTCAGTACAAGCCACTTTGAAATGAAAAAATGCCGGCTGGCGGTTGGACACCGCAGCCGGCAACAGCTTTTAAGCAACGCGGCGAGGCCGCGTTTTACGTCTTTTTGCCTCTTTGCGCGCGATCTTCGCGGCCGTTCGCTAGGTTTAATCTTCGCGTTCGGGCCTGGCGTCTGATACTACGCCTCGCACTGTGTTCGACTTTCGCGTTCGATCCCGCACTTCAGACCCGGCATTCAGGCAAACAGCGCTTCGTATTCGTCTGGCGCAAAACCGAGCGACTTGACCTTTCCGTTGACCACCAGCACCGGCCGCTTGATCACCGACGGCTTGTGGATCATCAACGCGATTGCACCCGACTGCGTGTCCGCCGCCGCCTTCATGTCGTCGGACAGACCGCGCCAGGTCGTGCCGCGACGGTTCAGCAATGCGTCGAGCTTCACGTCCTTCAGCCAGTCCTGCACGAGCGGCTCCGTCACACCGTGTTTCTTGAAGTCGTGGAACTCGAACTCGACGCCGTGCTCTTCCAGCCACACGCGGGCCTTCTTCACGGTGTCGCAGTTCGGGATGCCGTAGACGACGGTCTTGGTGCCGCGTGCCATTAGTCGCCTCGCAGGAGCTCGTTCAGGCCAACCTTCGCACGCGTCTTGGCGTCGACCTTCTTGACGATCACGGCGCAGTACAGGCTGTGCGAGCCGTTCTTCGACGGCAGGTTGCCCGCTACCACCACCGAGCCCGCCGGAATGCGGCCGTACGTGACTTCACCGGTTTCGCGGTCGTAAATCTTGGTGCTTTGGCCGAGGTACACGCCCATCGAGATCACCGAGTTTTCTTCGACGATCACGCCTTCCACCACTTCCGAACGCGCGCCGATGAAGCAGTTGTCTTCGATGATGACCGGATTGGCCTGCAGCGGTTCCAGCACGCCGCCGATGCCCACGCCACCCGACAGGTGAACGTTCTTGCCGATCTGCGCGCACGAACCGACGGTGGCCCACGTGTCGACCATCGTGCCTTCGTCCACATAGGCGCCGATGTTGGTGTACGACGGCATCAGCACGACGTTCTTCGCGATGAACGAGCCGCGGCGCGCGATGGCGGGCGGCACCACGCGGAAGCCGCCGGCAGCGAAGTCTTCAGCGGTGTAGTTGGCGAACTTCGACGGCACCTTGTCGTAGAACTGTGAGTAGCCACCAGCCGGCATCGGCTGGTTGTCTTCCAGGCGGAACGACAGCAGCACGGCTTTCTTCAGCCATTGATTGACGACCCAGTCACCGTCCTTCTTTTCCGCGACGCGCAGCGCGCCCTTATCCAGTTGCTCGATGGCGTGGGCGACGGCTTCGCGCACGTCGGCCGGTGCGGCCTTCGGCGACAGTTCGGCGCGGTTTTCCCAGGCGGTGTCAATGATCTGCTGAAGTTGTTGCGACATATGCGTGCTTTTCTGAAGAGTTGAAGTCTGAAGAAGGGAATGCGGTGCGCGGGGCTGCTGAGTCCAGAAACTCACGAAAAACTCAGCCCGCGAGCGCGCGGCAAAAATCGACGATCCGTTGTGCGCCTTGCGTGCATTCGTCGACATCGGCGACGAGCGCCATGCGCACGAAATTGCGGCCGGGGTTCACGCCGTGCGCAGTACGCGCGAGGAACGAGCCCGGCAGAACCGTCACATTATAGTCGGCGTAGAGGCGCTGGGCGAACTCGGTGTCCGACAGGCCCGTGCGCGAGACGTCCGCCCACAGGTAGAACGCGGCGTCCGGCAGGCGTACGTCGAGCACTTCGGCGAGCATTGGCGTCACGGTGGAAAACTTCTGCACGTACTTCGCCCGGTTCTCGCGCACGTGCGTTTCGTCATTCCAGGCCGCGATGCTGGCACTCTGGAACACCGTAGACAAGGCCGCGCCGTGGTATGTCCGGTATAGCAGGAAGTCTTTCAGGATCGCCGCGTCGCCCGCCACGAAGCCCGAGCGCATGCCTGGCACGTTCGAACGCTTGGACAGGCTCGACAGCATCACGATGCGCTCGAAGCCGCGGCCGAGCTTGTGGGCTGCTTCCAGGCCGCCGAGCGGGGGACTGGCTTCGTCGAAGTAGATTTCCGAGTAGCACTCGTCAGACGCGATCACGAAGCCGTAACGGTCCGACAGCGCGAACAGCTCGCGCCAGTCGTCGAGCGTGAGCACCGCGCCGGTGGGATTGCCCGGCGAGCACACGTACAGCAGTTGCGTGCGCGCCCAGATCTCGGCCGGGACCGCCGAATAGTCGCAGGCGAAGTTGCGCGCCGGGTCGCTATTCACGAAGTACGGCTGCGCGCCGGCGAGAATCGCCGCGCCTTCATAGATTTGGTAGAACGGGTTCGGACAGAGTACGATCGCAGACTCGCCGTCAGCATTACGCTTGGGGTCGATGACCGTTTGTGCGAGTGCAAAAAGCGCCTCACGCGAACCGGACACCGGCAGCACCTGAGTGGCCGGGTCGACCGGGGGCAGGTTGTAGCGCTGCGTCACCCATTTGGCGATCGACTCGCGCAGTGCCGGCGAACCGACGGTGGCCGGATAAGCCGACAAACCGCCGAGCGAGGCAATCACGGCGTCGCGAATCAGCGAGGGCGTGGGATGTTTCGGTTCGCC
>NZ_DASRSY010000229.1:0-23876 GCF_035656215.1 Paraburkholderia sp. | reverse complement strand
GTTTTTCAGCGTCGCGGTGGCGAGCGTCACGCGGGCGTGGCTGTTCTATCTCGGGCTGTTCTTCATCGTGGTCGTGGTGGCCTCGCCGGATGGACTGGCGGGCTTCGTGCAGCGGCACACGGCA
Source organism: Paraburkholderia sp. (assembly GCF_035656215.1). Taxonomy (GTDB): domain Bacteria; phylum Pseudomonadota; class Gammaproteobacteria; order Burkholderiales; family Burkholderiaceae; genus Paraburkholderia. Next base: position 23,752 of record NZ_DASRSY010000229.1, on the reverse strand, counting down.
CGCGTTGCCGCCTACGGCTGGCGCGTGTGCGGCAAGGCTTATCTATGGGGCGCGGCCTCGGCGGTGCTGTGGACGCTGGCCGTCGTGCTCGCGGTGCAGTGGGCTTACGCAGTGCAATTCGGCGCGGACGATGGCGCGGCGTTGAACCTCGTCGGCGTACCGCTGGAGACCGCCTCGCCGCATCTTTGGCTCGGCGTTGCGGTGTTCATGCTGGCGGCGCCTGGGGCACTCGCAGCGCACTACGCGGTTCGCGCGCAAGCACGTCTTGCCGTGCGGACAAGCGCCACACAGCCGATCACCGGAGACGCACGATGATCCCAGCCCTCGCGGTCTACGGTATCGAAAAACGCTTCGGCGCCACGCAGATTCTGCGCGGCGTCGATCTTGCTGTCGAGCCCGGCGAGCGCCATGCATTGATCGGCCCGAACGGCGCCGGCAAATCGACGCTCTTCAACCTGATCGCCGGCGGCGCGCGGCCGAACGCCGGGCGCATCGAGCTGTTCGGTGCGGAGATCACGCGCCTGGCGCCGGCCGCGATCACGCGCCGTGGCCTCGCGCGCAGCTTCCAGACCACGAGTGTGTTCGCTCGCCTCAGCGTGTTCGACAACCTGCGCTGTGCGGCCATGCTGGCCGAGCGTGACCGTACGCGCTGGTGGCAGCGTTTCAGCGGTTCACGCACGGTCGATGCGCGCGCCGAGCAGGTGCTCGAAGCAGTAGGGCTGAATGCGCGCCGGCATATTCAGGCCGGCACACTGAGCTATGCCGAGCAGCGTGCGCTCGACCTCGGCCTCGCGCTCGCGGGCGGCGCGCACACGTTGCTGCTCGATGAGCCCACCGCCGGCATGAACCGCGCCGAAGCCGCGCGCGCCATCGAACTGATTCGCGCGACGACCGCGGGCCGCACGTTGCTGATGGTCGAGCACGACATGGACGCGGTGTTCGCGATTGCCGACCGCATTTCGGTGCTGGTGCAAGGCCGCATCATCGCGACCGGCACGCCGGCGGCGATTCGTGCGGATGCGGCAGTGCGCGCTGCTTATCTTGGCGACAGCTTCCACACATGACCATGACCGCCTTGCTCGACATTCGACAACTGAACGCCTGGTACGGCGCAAGTCAGGCCCTGCACGGCGTCACGTTGCAGATCGAAGCAGGCGAAGTGGTCGCGCTGGTCGGGCGCAATGGCTCTGGACGCTCGACACTGGCGCGCGCGATCATGGGCCTCGTGCGTAGCGAGGGTGAGTTGCGTTTTGCCGGCCATGCACTCGGCGGCCTTCGCACCTTCGAGATCGCGCGCCTGGGGCTCGGTTATGTGCCTGAACATCGCGATGTCTTTCCGACGCTGAGCGTCCACGAGAATCTTCAACTCGGTGTGGCGCCGCGCGCTCGCGGGCGCACACCGCGCTTTGCTTTCGATGACGCCTACGAACTGTTCCCCGTCCTGCGCGAAAGAAAGCGCACGCGTGCCGGTGCGCTATCGGGCGGCGAACAGCAGATGTTGACGCTCGCCCGGGCATTGCTCGGCGACCCAGACCTGCTGGTTATCGATGAACCCGGCGAGGGCTTGGCCAGCCAGGTGACGGGGCAGGTCGCGCAATGTCTGCAGATGTTGCGTGATCGTGGCGTGGCGATGCTGCTGATCGAACAGCGGCTCGTGATTGCGCAAGACATCGCCAGCAGGGTTGCGGTGATGGGACATGGTGAGATTGTCTTCGACGGTGCGCTCGCGTCGTTTGTGAAGCGATCGGACGTGATGCAGGAATGGCTCGGCGTGGGTTAGCCGAGGTGTGGCATAGCTGCGCGTAACCGCTAGTTCACCGGCCTCGCCGTGCGTACCACCGGAATCGACACGCCTAACTGAGGCCCACCCCAAGTAGGCCCGGTTCCATGAGGCGCCCAAACTCGGTTTCCCAAAACCAAACAGCAGCGTCTCTGGCAGGCATCTCATCACGCTTTATTGCAGTGCCGCATTCGAATTTGCGACCATTTTGCATGTCCTGACATGCACGTCAGGCACCGTGCGAGGCACGCACCCCTCGCTTCGCGTCGAAATCACATTCAAGATGCCGTTTGAATCCCGTTTGCACGTAGACCGCTTAAGCCCGACGCGTGGGGCTTTCCAGTAACCGGCTGTAGCGATTCAAACGCTTGATCGTTTGGTGAGCGCCCTCCAGAAATCTTGTCGGCAGCGCGCCGACAAATACAGACAATCAGGTCAAAGGCGCGCAACGACGGCACGGTGTTTAAAGCCGACGTATGCGCGACAGACCATGGCGTGCCGGACGTACGAAAGATGCGCCGCGGCTTCAGGAGGAGACATCATGAAACAGACAGGCGCATTGCGCGGAAAATCGACAGATGGCGTGCAGGCGGAGATATCGCTGCGACCGCTTCACAGGATGCTGCCGCTTCACATGTCGCGATCGTCGCTCGGTGAAACGTGGCGCGCGCGTGCGGGTGCGGGCGCCGTGCTGGTGACGGCCGCACTGTTGATGTCCGCATGTGCCGACGCCAGTTCGACGACGAGCGACGCGGCGTCTGCACAGTCGGCACAAGCGAGCGCGGCCGCGAACGTAGTGAGCAACAACGACACCCCGTTGACCGCAAAATCGCAGCCGGATGTGGGACCCGTCACCAACACGACGAACGGCGCCACCACCGCGAGCGCCGCACAACCCGCCTCCGCATCGCGCCCCGCGCTCGAACTTGCGAAGGCCAAACAGCTCGCTGCTGAACAGAGCGTCGCCGGACGTGTGCCATCTGCGAGCGGTATGACCGAGAAACGCAGCCGTCCGTTGACGCTGCGCGATTCTGGCATCGACGGTTCGTTGATGTTCGCGCGCGACGTCGACTTTCGCGTGACAGGCGACATCGGCTTCATGATTCACGACATGGCGGCAACGCTGACCCCGGCGCGGGCCGGTCAGCCGATTGTGTTCGACGATCCGACCAGCGTGACGATCAACGTCCATCGCGGCGATGTCACGCTCGACAGCGCGAAGCTCACCGCGATTTTCAATCGCTATCTGTTCCAGTACCAGGGCTCGCCGTTGCGCAATATGCGTGTCGTGCCGCAAGACGGCGGCACCTTGCGCATTACGGGCGAGATGCATCGCGACACATGGGTGCCGATTGTGTTGATCGGTTCGCTGTCGATGCGCAACGCCGACGATCTGGTGTTCCATGCCGATCACGTCGAAGTGGCCGGCGTCGGCGCCGACAAGCTGATGCAGGCCGCGCACGTGAAGATGGCCGACCTGTTGAAAGTGGATACGCCGATCGCGCGTCTCGACGGCGACGACGTCGTGATGCAGGTGGCCAAACTCACGCCTCCACCCGCGTTGCGCATGACGATCACCCGGATCGACACCAGCGCTGCTGGCGTGCGCTTTACGCTCGACGATCATACGGTGCGGAAGATCGACTGGCCCGCGACGATGCCACCGCGCGGCATGCTGGTGCAGGGCGGCGACGTGAAGTTCATGCGTTCGATGCCGATGAACATCGACATGGCGCTGACCCCGCTTGATACGAACGCGCCGTTCGTGCTGGACCTTTACCACTACCGCGACCAGATGGCGGCCGGCTATTTCACCTTCGACGAGGCCGGCGCTCTCGACGTGCACCTACCATCCTATCCGACGCTGGCCGGCGCTGCGAAAGATGCGCCGACGCAGATGGGCAGCGCGAGCGTGCGCTTTAACGACAGCTTCATTCGCGCGCAACAGGCGTCGCTCGCGCAGGCGCGTCTCGTGTGGCTGCACGTGCCGCAGACTTTGCGGACGGCGTCGGTTGCACGCGCGATTCCGGTCGGCACGCACGCGGCGTTTTCCGGTGAGAGCATGGCGACGCCGGGCTCCGCGATCAGCGACGAGCGGCACTCATCGGGGCCTGCGCCGTTGATTCACGTCGAGAATGTCGACTTCTACGTGTCGGGCCGAATCGGCTTTCATGTACGTTCGCTGGATGCACAGATGGTACCGAAGAAACCTGGTCAACCGGTCGATCTCGACGATCCGGACCAGTACGACATTCGCATCATCGGCGGCGAGGTGGTGGAGCCGTGGCCTGCGATGGCGGCCTTGTTCAACGATTACCTGCTCGACTACGAACCGCGTTCGCTGAACGATTTGCAGTTGAAGCCGGTGGATGGAAAGTTGGAAGTGACGGGCGGGATCAAGTTGTGGAATCACTTCCCAGGCGTATGGCTGCCCACGACGATGAACGGCACGATCGTGGCCGTGGATGAGCGGCACCTCGTGTATGAACCTACCTCGGTGAAGGTGCTGGGGGTGCCACAGGCGGGGTTGTTGCGGGCGTTGGATATTCCGTTGGCGTCGTTGACACCTTTTACACGCAAGGGCGTTGCGTTGAGGGGTAACGAGTTGGTGTTCGATCAATATACGGTGTTTCCGCCGCCGGTTTTGCAGGGGCGGCTGGCGAGTGCCACTGTGACGGATGAAGGCCTGGTGTTGAAGTTCAAGCGCGATAGTTCTGTTGCTGCTGCGAGGCCGCCTGCCGGCGCTGGGAAAAGTTTTGTCTGGATCGAATCGGGTGATGTGAAGATGTTTAATTCGTTGGTCACGAATGCCAGGACTTTGATTAAAGATAGTTCTAATCCTGGGGTGATGAAGTTTGATCTTTATGGGTATCGGAGGGATGGTGCCCGGGGGACTGTGAGGATGGGGGAGGATGGCGGGTTGGATGTTGATCTTGCTGCTAGGAAATAGCGGGGGGTTTTTGCCTGCGCGGCGCTTTTTGGTTGTGCCCTTACGGCGTTGGCTTTTCCTTGAATTGTTATTGGTTTATTAGCGTCGCCCCTGTGCGGGGCGGGCACTTACTTCTCTTTGCCGCCGCAAAGAGAAGTAAGCAAGAGAAAGCGGCTCAAACCGCTAATTCTTAAGCGGGTCCCCCGCGCAGTTGCGGTAGTGGTGCATCTGGAATCTGTGCTCTCGCACATTCGGCGTTCGTGACAAGGCAATCATGCTTCCCGCCTCGCACTGCGTGCTCGCCGGAAGGGTCCATCAGAACCCGGGGCTTCGTTTGGGCGTGGTGGGAGTCATCGGCTTCGCCTCGGCGAAATGCCAACAACGGACTCAGCGTTTCGGAATCACCGCCGACGCCCAATATACCTTGTGGCATACGAAGCGCCGCTGGGCGTTAAAAACGGCGAGCGGTTTTGTGGAGTACTACCGAGCGAAAAAGGCGGTGTGTGGTTAATAAAGTACCGCTGCGGCGCGCGCAGCGCCGCCGGAAGTATGACGCCTTTGTCACTGACGCCGAATGTGCGAGAACACAGATTCCAGATGCACCACTACCGCAACTGCGCGGGGGACCCGCTTAAGAGTTAGCGGTTCGAGCCGCTTTCTCTTGCTTACTTCTCTTTGCGGCGGCAAAGAGAAGTAAGTGCCCGCCCCGCACAGGGGCGACGCTAATAAACCAATAACAATTCAAGGAAAAGCCAACGCCGTAAGGGCACAACCAAAAAAGCGCCGCGTAGGAAAAAAAATCAACAAAAGGCCAACGCCGTAGGCAAACAGACAAAGCGCCGCGCAGGCAAAAAAACCAATCAACCATCCTTATCAATAATCCACTCATGCGCAGGATCATTGCGAAAATGCCAGGTCCTCTTCCCCCCAGCCATAACATTCAAATAATAAGAATCATACCCATAGGGCACAACAACCGGATGATACCCACGCGGCACCATCACGACATCGTGATTCTCAACCGCCATCGACTCATCGATATCGCGCATATCGGTATACACGCGCTGAAAAGCAAACCCCTGCGGCGGATCGAGCCGATGATAGTAAGTCTCCTCGAGCGAACTCTCATGAGGCACATTATCGGTATCGTGCTTATGCGGCGGATAGCTCGAAGCATGCCCACCAGGCGTCCGAACCTCAACCACAAGTAAAGACTCCGCAAGCTCAGTCTGCGGAAGAATATCGCATACGTATCGCGTATTTAGCCCTTTGCCACGCGTGGAACGCTTCATCGAAGAAGGCTCGATCAACCTCGCCGGATGCGCACCCTTGGCAGGCGCACTCGCCACCCCAACCTCAGCATCGCGGCAAGCGCGAACAGTCACGCGAACGCCAGGCGGAAAATACACCGCATACGGCGCGGAATCCTCGAACACGCTATCGCGCGAACCCAGCGAACGCCAGGTGGCATCAGCAGTTTCAACATCCACTGCGCCCGTGAGCACCACAATACAAACCTCCCGAGCCGGCTCGAACACATGAACGACTTCACTCGCGCCCAACCGGTAAGCAGCAAATCCCACATACCGCCAGCACGCCGACTCAGGTGTCACCCGCGCGATTGTCTGGCCCTCGCGCTGCGCCTTCACCAATAAACTCATGCCGCCTCCTGCTCAGTCTTGTCACTGGCGTCGAGTGGTGCGTCGACCAGCGCTCGCAAAGTCCGAAATCCTTTCTGCGCATACTCGTACGATGGGGCCACAATTGGATCCTGTTCCGCTTCAACCACCAGCCAGCCGCGATAACCATGCCGTTTCAATCGGTCGATGATCGCTGGGAAGTTCACCGCACCGTCGCCCGGGACCGTGAATGCACCGCTGATCACAGCATCGAGAAAACTCCAGTTGCGATTGCGCGCCAGCTTCATCACCGCCGGTCGGACGTCCTTGCAGTGCACGTGACACACTCGCCCGATGTGCTTGTCGAGTACCGCGAGCGGATCGCCGCCGGCAAACGTGATGTGTCCTGCGTCGAATAGAAGACCGACGGCGTCGCTCGTGCGTGACATCAGTTGATCGACGTCAGCCGGCGTTTCGACGTATGCGCCCATGTGATGGTGATACGCAAGCCGCACACCGCGGCTCAGCGTATAGCGCGCGAATTCGTCGACGCGTGCCGCATACGCCGCCCACTGCGCGTCGCTGAAAAAACGCGGGCGTTGATACAGCGGTTGCGGTGCGCCCTGGATCGAATCGGCGACTTCGCCGTACACCATCGCCGTCGCGCCGTTCTGCGCGAGCAGTTCGAGATGCGGGCCGACCGAAGCGATTTCCTCTTCCACGCTGCGTCGCGCGAGTCGTCCGGAGTACCAGCCGGATACCAAGGCCAGATCGTATTGGGCGAGTAACGTCTTCAATGCCTGCGGCTCACGCGGAAATTTGTTGCCGAGCTCGAAACCCTGATAGCCGATCTGGCGTCCTTCGGTCAGCGCGACTTCAAGCGGCGTTTCGCCGCCGAGCGAAGGCAGGTCGTCGTTCATCCACGATAAGGGGTTGATGCCGATACGTACGTCGAAAGCAGTCATGCGGGCGTCCTCACTCTTTGTCGATGTGGCCGGGGCGGTCGCTGGGGTCGGCGGGCGCCGCGCGTGCAGCGAGTTGCGCGTCGTATTGCGCACGTGCGGCACGCACGGTGTCGCGCGCCGATACTTCGGGCACGGCGACTTCCCACCACCAGCCGCCGTCGGCCGTGGTACGGGCGGGGTCGGTATCGATGCTGATCACGTAGGTGCGATCGGCAGCGCGCGCACGTTGCAGCGCGTCCTCGAGTTCAGCGATGTTCGCGACGTGCTCGGCCTGCGCGCCGAGCGAACGCGCATGAGCGGCGAAATCGATCTTGGGTGCGCCGAGTGGACCCTGCATGCAGTCGTCGAGCAGATTGTTGAACGGCGCGCCACCGCAGGCCTGCTGCAAGCGGTTGATGCAACCGTAGCCGCGATTGTCGAGCACCACCACGATCAGCTTCGCGCCGATCATGGCCGAAGTCGCGATCTCGCTGTTCATCATCAGATAGCTGCCGTCGCCGAGCATCACGATCACTTCACGCGCGGGACGCGCGAGCTTGACGCCGAGGCCGCCGGCGATCTCGTAGCCCATGCACGAGTAGCCGTATTCGACGTGATACGCGCCCGGTTTGCCCGCGCGCCATAGCTTGTGCAATTCGGCCGGCAAGGTTCCCGCTGCGCAAACGACGATGTCGTCCGCCGCGGACCGCGCGCTCGAACGCTGCACCGCGCCGATCACGTCGCCTTCATACGGCAACACGGTGTCGCGTTGGGGCGCATGGGTGAGCGTGCTCACGATATCGCGCCAGCTCGCCGAGAGCTTGTGCGTGAGCGTGGTCCATGTGCGATCCGCGTGCCAGCCTTGCAGGGGTTCCGCGAGCGCATCCAGTGCAAGACGTGCATCGGCTTCGACCACCAGCGCGCGATGCTTGAGACCGTCGAAGGGATTCGCGTTGATGGCGATCACGTCGGCCTGCGTGAACAATGTGTTCGACCCGGTGGTGAAATCCTGCAAGCGTGTGCCGATCGCCAGTACGCAGTCTGCATCGTGTGCGAGCGCATTGGCGGCAGGCGAGCCGGTCACACCCAACGCACCGGCGTTCAACGGATCGTTCCATGCGAGCGAGCCTTTGCCTGCCTGCGTTTCCGCCACCGGAATGCCGTGCGTGGTGGCGAAGCGGTGCAGCGCATCGGTTGCGCGTCCATAGAGCACGCCGCCGCCCGCCACAATCAACGGACGCTTTGCGCGGCGCAAATGCGCAGCCGCCGCGTCGATATCCTCGGCGCGCGGCGCGGGGGAGTGGAACGTGACGACGCGCGGCGCAAAGAAGTCGACAGGGAAGTCCCATGCCTGCGCTTGCACGTCCTGGGGCAGCGCAAGCGTGACGGGACCGCACAACGCGGCGTCGGTGAGTACACGCAAGGCGCGCGGCAAGGCGTTGAGCAACTGCGCCGGATGCACGATGCGATCGAAGTAGCGCGACACTGGCTTGAACGCATCGTTGGCGGAGACGCCGCCGTCATGGAAATCTTCAACCTGCTGTAGTACCGGATCGGGCGCGCGCGAGACGAATACGTCGCCGGGTAGCAGCAGCACAGGCAAACGATTCACATGCGCGAGCGCGGCCGCGGTGATCAGATTGGTCGCACCGGGTCCGATCGACGTCGTGACGGCCATCATACGGCGACGGAAATGGGCCTTCGCAAAGGCGATCGCGCTGTGCGCCATCGCTTGTTCGTTATGGGCGCGCAGTGTGGGCAACGTTTCGCGGTGCTGATACAACGCTTCGCCCATTCCGGCCACATTGCCGTGCCCGAAGATCGCGAACACACCGCCGAAGAGCAGTTCGGTGCCGGTGCCGTCTTCAGTCGTAACGCGTTGCGCGGCGAGATAACGAACCAGCGCCTGAGCGGTCGTCAGGCGGACGGTGCCACCTGAGGGCGCGTGTGCCTGGGTGGCGTCGTTGGCGGACGCCGCATATTGATGCAATACGCGCTGGTTCATGCCGCCTGCTCCTGATGTGCCTGGCTCGTCGCGGTGGGCTGAGCGCTTGTCGCGCCGCGCGTCGCACGCCACGACGCGATCAGCGTTTCGAACGTACGGCGCACCCGCACGATCAGTTCGTTGTCGTCGATCTCACCAGCGAGCCATGCATGGCTCGGCTCGTGAAAGATGGTGCGGCCCACGGTAAAGCCTCGGCATGTCGCCGATTGCGCCGCCGCGCGAAAGCCTTCGTTCAATTGCTCGACGCCCGCCGACAAACCGAGCAACACCACGCCCCGGCAGTACGGATCGCGTTCGGCGATCAGCGCATCGACGGCTTGCCATTGGGTGGCGTCCATCGGTTCGAGCTTCCACCATTCCGGGTAGATACCGATGTTGTACAGCCGCTTCAACGCGCGATAGACGATGTCCCGTGCTTGCGGCAGATGTGCATGCTTCGGCGGAATCACTTCAAGCAGTAATTCGTGGCCACTTGCTTGCGTCGCATCGTAAAGCGCACGCAACTGTGCTTCCTGTTCGAGGCGTTGTTCCACTGGTTCGTCGGGATGGAATTGAACGAGGCACTTGGCGATGTGTTCCCGCGGCCATGCAATCAGCGTTGTGCCGATTGAACGGCCATGGTCGAACACGAGCGGTACGGACCCGGGTAATTCAACCGGTCGACCGATCCACCAGCCGCGGCCGGTGGCGGCGTTCAGTGCGTCCTGACCGTAGCGGTCGTCGCTCAATATGCCGATGCGGCCTTGCAACCCCAAGGCGGCTTCCGTCTGCGCGACGGCATCGACGAACAAACCCTTCAGTTGCGCGATGCGCGCTGCGTCGGCGCCGGTCTGCTGGGCGAGTTCGAAAAATTGATTTCGGTGGTCAAACGCGAAGCCGAGTACTTCGTCCCATTGTTTGCGGGCAGGGGAGACGCGATGCAGCCGCGCGAGCGTCGCGTCTCGGTCGGGGCGGCGCATACGTTGCGGATCAGCCTTGGCTTCGCGCAGGAAGTAGTCGAGTTCGGCCGGTGTTGGCATTGCGGGCGCGCAGCCGTGACGTGAGACGACCAGCGCGCCGCTGGCATTCGCGGAACGCGCGCACGCTTCGAGTGGTTGATCGCGCAACCATCCGGAGAGAAAGCCCGACGCGAATGCATCGCCCGCGCCCAGGACGTTCAACACTTCCACTTCGACTCCGCCATGAATTGGCGCGTCGTCGAGCGTTGCGGGCACGTTGCCGTCGATGATCTGGCAGCCCATCGGCCCGCGCTTCAGGACCAGCGTGGCCGGCGTCACGGCGCGTACCATCGCGAGTGCGTCGACGAGTTCGGTCTTGCCGCCTGCGATGCGGAACTCCTCCTCGGTGCCGATCACCAGATCGAACAAAGGCAGAATGCGCTGCAGATGTGCGGTCACGCCTTCGCTCGCAACAAAGCGGGTTTCGCCATCCGCCTTGCCCGTGAGGCCCCACAACACCGGGCGATAGTCGATATCGAGCACGGTGCGCACGTTGTTGCGCCGCGCGTAATCGAGCGCGCGGCGGCTCGTGCGGTTCACCTGCTCGGTCGAAAAGTGCGTGCCGGTAATCAGCAGCGCTTTCGACGACGCGATGTACGCCTCGTCGAAATCCGCTTCATCTACCGCCATATCCGCGCAGTTCTCGCGATAGAAGATCAGCGGAAACGTATCGCGGTCTTTCAGCCCGAGCAGAACGAGCGCGGTCAGACGTTCCTGATCGATGCGCACATGACTGACGTCGCAGCCTTCCTTCGTCAGGGTCTCGGTGAGAAACCGGCCCATATGATCGTTGCCGACGCGCGCCAGCATCGCCGATAGAAGTCCGAGCCGCGCGCAACCGAACGCGATGTTCGCCGACGAACCGCCGAGATACTTCGCGAAGCTCGACACGTCTTCGAGCCGTGCGCCGACCTGCTGCGCGTACAGATCGACGGCAACGCGGCCAAGGCAGACGATGTCGCGACTGCGGTCCGGTGCGAAACGGCTGGCCGCCACCGCTGAAGCGGACGTGGGCCCATTACCGTTCACGATCCCGGTCCCGCTGGATGTGCTGGAATGATTCATGAATATTCCTGAATAGCTGGGCGCGGTGACCGGCACGGCAAGCGCCGGAACTCCGCGCGAATGAATCAGATCGTCGCGCCTTCGAGTTCGCCGATCATCTTCTGCATCTCGGCGCCGCCGGCCATCATGTCGAGCACTTCATCCTTGCTGATGGTGTCCTTCGTGAACGTGCCGAGCGATTTGCCGCGATTGAGCAGCGTGAACGAATCGCCGATCGGATATGCGTGATGCACGTTGTGCGTGATGAAGATCACCGAGATGCCTTTCGCACGCGCCGTGTGGATCAGCTTCAGCACATTGAAGCTTTGCTTGACGCCGAGCGCGGCGGTCGGCTCGTCGAGAATCAGCACGCGCGCGCCGAAGTGAATCGCCCGCGCAATTGCCAGACATTGCTTCTCGCCGCCGGACATCGTGCCGATCGGTTGATGCGGGTCGCGCACATTGATGCCCATTTCGGCGAGCTTGTCGCGTGCGGTGGCGGCGCTGGTTTCGAGGTCCATCACGTTCAGAAAGCCGAACAGTTTCTTTTGCGGCTCGCGGCCCATGAAGAAGTTGCGTGCAACCGAGAGCAAGGGCACTAGCGCCAGATCCTGATAGACGGTGGCGATGCCGAGATCGAGCGCGTCCTTCGGCGACTCGAACAGCACGGGTTTGCCGTCGACGAGATACTGGCCGGAGGAGGGTTGATGCACACCGGCCAACGTTTTGATCAGGGTCGATTTGCCGGCGCCGTTATCGCCGAGCAGGCAATGCACTTCGCCGCGCTTCAGGCGCAAGGTCACGCCGCTCAGCGCGATGACCTGGCCGAAAAACTTGCTGACGTCTTCGAGTGCGAGGATCACGTCGTCTTGCGGCTCGTTTGTACTTGAGCGGCTGACGGTATTCGTATCGGACATGGTCGTCTCCTCGTTACGATTGCGCGACGCGGCGGCGCACGTAGTGATTGAATAGTACGGCGATCAGCAGCATCACGCCGAGGAACACGCGGAACCAGTCCGAATCGACGTTCGTATAGGTGATGCCAATCTGCACGACGCCGAAGATCAGCGCGCCGAAGCAGGCGCCGATCACCGAGCCGTAGCCGCCAGTCAACAGCGTGCCGCCGATCACCGCGGCGATGATGGCTTCGAATTCCGCCTGCAGTCCACGATCGGCTGCAGCGGAACCGATGTCGCACACTTGCAGCACGGCGAACAGGCACGCGCAGAACGCGGTCAGCACGAACAGCGAAATCTTCACGCGCCGCACCGGCACGCCGACGTTTTTCGCCGCATTGGCGTCGCCGCCGACCGCAAAAATCCAGTTGCCGAAGCGGGTCTTGGCAAGGGTGAACGCACAGACTGCGGCAAGCGCGAACCACCAGAGCAGGACTTTCGGAATGCCCGGCACGAGCGGATTGCCGTTATCGAGCAGCTTGAGGACCCCCATCTGGGCGAGCCAGATGAACAGGCCCTTGAATGCGACGCCCTGAAACAAGGTATGGGCGAGCCAGTCGTGCGCGGCGACGTCGCCCACGCCGGAGATGATCGTGCGGTCGGCGAACATGACCGACAGGGCCAGCGTGAGCCCACGCAGGATGAACAGAAACGCCAGCGTCACGATGAATGACGGCAGCCGCGTGCGCATCACCAGATAGCCGTTGAGTGCGCCGAGCAGCATCGATCCGGCGAACGCAAACACAATCGACAATGCAATCGGCCAGTGGAAGTACATGGTGGGCAGCGCGACCATCATGCCCGAGAAGCCGATCATCGAACCGATCGACAGATCGAATTCGCCGGCAATCATCAAGAGGCACGCACCGACCGCGATCAGGCCAAGGTACGCGGCCACTTGCGACCAGTTCATCACGCCGTCGAGGTTGAACATGCCGGAGTTGCCGGCCGCAATCCCAAACACGATGAACACCATCACGGTGCCGGCGAGGGCGGCGAATTCCGGGCGGTTCAGCAGATGCCGGAACCACGATTCCTGGCGCACGCGCTCATCGGCCGCCGCGGGCGCACCGTTGGACGTCGACGCAGACGCCGTCCCATTGCCGGAAGGGGGCTGCTTGCGGGGAGGGGGATGGAAGGGTTTGGCTACGCCCATTGAAGCTCTCCTTGATGCGCCCGGCGAAAAGCAGTCGTGAGCGGACTGCCATCGGACCGCATGGCGCGCAGTGCACGTAAAACGTGGTGAACGCAGGCGTGGGGCGGCCAGGCCGCTTGCGGCCGGCCGCATCCACTTTCTTCATACCTGCCGGAACGGTTCTCCCGTGTCCGTACTTCCAGCGAAATGCGTTAGCGATATTGCCCTGCGTACTTGACCACCTTGTCGATATTGGCCTTGGTGATGAAGCCCGGGCCGGAACCGATATTGCGCGGCCCATAGGCGGGCTGCAGGCCGTAAGTGGCGAGGCGCTGCTGGAACTTCGGATTGGCCTGCAGGATCTTGCGGATCTTCGCCGGATCTGTGGTGTGTTCCTTTTTCGCAATGGCAAGTACGGCGACCGGGATATAGCCCTGCAAATAGGGTTGCTGGTCGATCGCGAACTGGATCGTGCCGTCCTGGATGCCCTTCGCAATGTCATTGTCGAAATCGAATGTCGCGAACCAGATCTTGCCGGCGAGGCCCATCTGCTGCAGCGCCTTGATCGTCGGCGCTGCGGACAGCGGCCCGAGTGCGAGCACCGCCTGGGTGTTCGGGTGATTGCGCAGATACGCGCTCACTTTCGATTGCACTCCGGTCGGGTCCTGGCCGGCGTCGAGCGTGGAGGTTTTGAAGTCGACGCCGATCGCGTCCGCAAAGCCACGGCAGCGTTCGAACGAAGCCGGGTTGGTCGCATAGTGGTTGACGCACAGGAACGACTTGATGCCCGCTGCCTTCGCCTTTTGGCCGGCCGCTTTGCCCGCCGCGTATTCAGGCTGACCGACGTGCATGATCGCGCCAAGCTGTGCGCTTTGCTCCTCGGTGCCGGAATTGATCGTGACGAGCGGGATGTGTTTCTGGGTGACCTTGGCGATCGAACTCTTGAGGACGTCGAAGTCGGCGATCGAGACGATCACGCCGTCGTAGTTGCGCGCGGCCGCCTGTTCGACCAGGCGTGCCATATCGGCGATGTCGCCGTTTGGCGGATTACGGTAATCGGTCTCGACGTTGAAATCTTCGTCGGCTTGTTTGATGGCGTTCTTGATGGTGTTCCACCACGAATCCGAATCCGGCGCGTGGCTGATCAGCACGAAGTGAGCGTCAGCCGCGCGGGCGGCCGACGCCGCACCGAATCCCGTCGCCAACGTCAATGCCGCCACCAGAATCCTGAGCGTAGCCTTGCCCTTGCAAAGTCTCATTGTCTCCACCTTTCTCGGTCTGTCGTTATTGAAGGGAGCGTCTGGCGGGCGGCCTTCCGGTTGCGTGCGTTGCGGCATACGTCAGCCGATGCACCATCGCTCACGACCAAGATTAGGCCATCTTCCGAAGCGTTGCAATGAAAATTTCATGACAAATAAAAATAGAAAATACATTCCATTTGACGATGTGCCTGCCTATAATCGGCAGCGTCAGGACGCTGTGCGGCGGGCGTTGGAAGCGCTTTCCGCATTGCAATAAAGCAACGAAGAGAGAGCCATGGCGGAAGAGAGCACAGAAGAATTGCCGAGCGTCGAAGAATTGATGCAGCGCATCGCGGAAAACTACGAGGCGCTGCCGCGTCAATTGAAGAACGTCGCGACTTATATCGAGCAGCATCGCTCGAGTGTGATGGTGGATCGCACGAGTGATATCGCCGCGAGTTGCGGTGTGCATCCGTCCGCCGTGGTGCGCTTTGCGCAGCGCTTCGGTTTTTCCGGCTTCTCCGATCTGCAGGCGGTATTTCGTCAGGCGTATACGGGGCAGGGAACCTCCTCGCCGAGTTATCAGCAGAGGATTCGCAAGCTGATCGACGAGAAGCCCGGCGCGTTATCCGGCGGCGCAGTGGCGCGCGAATTCATCGCGGCCTCGCGTGGCGGGCTTGAAGAACTCGAAGCAGGTCTCGACGACAAGCAGTTCGACGCCGCCGTGAAGATGCTGCAGCAGGCCGACAACATCTACGTGATCGGCGTGCGGCGTTCGTTTCCGGTGGCGAGCTATATCGTCTACGCGTTACAGCACACGCCGAAGCGCGTGCATCTGGTGTCCGGCTTCGGCGGTATGTATCGCGAGCAGATTCGCAGCGTGAAGAAGAGCGACGTAGTGATCGCGATCAGCTTCGCGCCCTACGGCAAGGAAACGCAGTATTGCCTGCGCGTCGCACATCACCATCAGGCGAAGACACTGGTTATTACGGATAGCCAACTTTCTCCGCTGGCGCGTTACGCTACGACCCAACTGTATGTGAAAGAGGGTAGCGCGTTCGCATTCCGCTCCCTGACCAGCACGATCTGTTTGTGCCAGGCGTTGTTCATCGCGCTCGCGTACAAGCTCGAACTGAACGTAGAAGAATCCAAAGAGACTGGAGGATACGATGAATGAGGCGGTAAAGACGATCGACGTAGCGGTATTCGGTGCGGGACGCATCGGTAAGATTCATGCGGCGAACCTCGCACGGCAACCGGGCGTGCGGCTCAAGTACGTGGTCGATGTGAATCGCGAGGCGGCTACGGCGCTTGCGGCCGAGCACGGCGCGCAGGTTGCGGATATCGACGGCGCGATGGGCGATGCGTCGATCGGCGCGACGGTGATCTGTTCGAGCACGGACACGCACGCGGATCTGATCATGAAATCGGCCGCGCAGAAGAAGCATGTGTTCTGTGAAAAGCCGGTTGACCTGACTTTGGAGCGGGCACGTGCCTGCGCCGAGGCCGTGGAGCGTGCGGGCGTGGTCTGCATGATCGGCTTTCAGCGTCGCTTCGATCCGACTTTTTCCGCGTTGAAAGCGCGCATCGATGCGGGCGAAATCGGCACGCCGGAAATGCTGATGGTGACGAGCCGCGATCCGGGCGCGCCGCCGGTCGAGTACATCTTGCACTCGGGTGGTATTTTCAAGGACATGCTGATTCACGACTTCGACATCTTCCGCTGGATTCTCGACGACGAAGCCGACACGCTGCATGCCACCGGCAGTTGTCTTTCAGACCCGGCGATTGCCGAGGCCGGCGATATCGATTCGACTGCGGTGACGATTCGCACGAAACAAGGCCGCCTGTGTCAGATCAATACCGCGCGGCGTGCGGCCTATGGTTACGACCAGCGTTTCGAAGTGCTCGGCAGCACTGGCATGCTGCAGGCAGGCAATGTGCGACCCACCGAGGTCACGGCGTACTCGAGAACCGAAGTGTCGAGCGATGTGCCCGAGGCGTTTTTCCTCGAGCGTTATCGCGCAGCGTACGCACTGGAAATCGCGCATTTCTTTGACGCGGTCACGCAAGGCAAGCCGGTGCGAACCACCGTGGCAGACGGCCTGAAAGCGCTCGAACTCGCCGACGCCGCGACACGCTCGTGGCGCGAGGGTCGCGCGGTGAAACTTGGCGAGGCGTCGTGATGCAGGTGACTGCCGGGCGGCTTCGTTTGGGTGTGGTTGGCTTGGGGCGTTTGGGCAAGCGGCACGCGGAAAATGTGGCGTATCGCGTGCCGGGTGCGACGCTCGTGGCCGCTTGCAGTCCGCTGGAAGAGGAGCTTGCGTGGGCGCGCGAGACGTTGCCCGAACCGCGCCTCTACGACGACTATGCGGACCTGCTTGCCGATCGCGACGTGGACGCGGTGTGGCTCGTCACGCCTTCGTCGATGCATGCGCAGCAGATTATCGATGCGTTGCGCGCCGGCAAGCATGTGTTTTGCGAGAAACCGCTGTCGCTGGATTTAGCCGAGTGCGAGCGTGTACTGGCCGAAGCTGCGCGCTATCCGCATCTGCAGGCGACGATCGGGTTCATGCGGCGCTTCGATCCGAGCTATAAGGACGCGTTCGACAAGATCCAGTCCGGCGCGATCGGTCGGCCCTTTCTGGTGCGCTCGCAGACCACCGATAAGAACGACAACGACGGCTTCTTCGTGCGTTTTGCGGCGACCTCCGGTGGCATCTTTTTAGACTGCACCGTGCACGATATTGACGTCGCGCGCTGGCTGCTCGGCAAGCCGCGCGCCAAACGCGTGTTTGCGGCGGGTGCGGTCGCATTGCACGAGGGTCTGCGGGAATTCGGTGACGTCGATAACGGCGTGGCGATCTGCGAGTTCGAGGACGGCAAGCTCGCCATGTTTTACGCGTCGCGCACGCAGGCTCACGGCAACGACACGCATAGCGAGGTGATCGGCACTGCCGGGGCGCTGGCGATCGGCCACAATCCGCGTGCGAATCGCGTCGAGATCTACGACGCCACGGGCATCCGCAACGAATGCACGCCGAGCTTCTTCGATCGGTTCGAGGATGCGTTTTTGCATGAGGCGCACGCCTTCGTTGCGGCGGTGCAGGGCGGCGCGGCATCAAATGCGCAAGCAGGCGCCACGCTGGCCGATGCGCTTGAAGCGACGCGGATCGGCATGGCGTTGCGGTTGTCGTTGCAGAGGGGGGAGGCGGTGACGCTGTAGGGTGCTATAGCGCCGTCGGATTGCGATAATCCGACATTGCAGCGTCACGTCCGGCGGCTAAATGAAGCGTGCTGTAGAATTTGACCCTCTGTCCGGCGTCGCGAACGACGCCTCATCCCGAAGGTCATCGTCGATGCAAATTCAGGTTCACAAGGAAGTCGATGCGCGCGGGCTGATGTGCCCGCTGCCCATTCTGCGCGCCAAGAAGGCGCTCGCCGACATGGAAAGCGGTCAGATTCTCAAGGTGCTGGCCACCGATCCGGGCTCGCAACGCGATTTCGCCGCGTTTGCGAAGCAAACCGGCAATGAAATCGTTGAAAGCTCGGCGCACGACAAGGTTTTCACGTTTTTGATGAAGCGCCGCTGAAATGCAAACAAAAGGCGCTGTGCTCGCGAATGCGGGGCACAGCGCCTTTTTTACGTCTGACTGATGCAATCGAGGGGCTACCAGCGCAAAGCGGTTCTGCGCGGCTGTCCCGTTGCTCAGCCTTCCAGCACCGGCGAACGGGTACGCAAATATTCTTCGAAATCGGCTGCCACTTCCGGGTGACGCAGAGCGAACTCGACCGTCGCCTTCAGATAACCCAGCTTGCTGCCGCAGTCGAAACGCGTGCCGTGATACTTGTACGCCAGCACCTGTTCATCGGCCAGCAGCGACTGAATTGCGTCCGTCAACTGCAATTCGCCGCCTGCGCCCGGCTTCAGCGCGCGCAGATGTTCGAAGATGCGCGGCTTCAGCACATAGCGGCCCACCACGCCGAGATTCGACGGCGCGACGTTCGGCTCCGGCTTTTCGACAATGCCCGACATTTTGATGATCGAGTCTTCCCACTCTTTACCGTCGACGATGCCGTATGACTTCGTCTCCGCGTGCGGGATCTCTTCGACGCCAATCACCGAGCTGTGATAGTGGTCGAACACTTCGATCATCTGCGTCATCACGGGCGGCGTGCCGTACAGCAAGTCGTCTGCGAGGATGACGGCGAACGGGTTGTCGCCCACCAGTTTTTCGGCGCACATCACCGCATGGCCCAGACCGAGCGCTTCCGGTTGACGCACGTAGAAGCAGTCGACATGGCTCGGTTTGATGCTGCGCACCAGTTCCAGCAGCTTGTCCTTGCCACGTGCCTGGAGTTCCGCCTCGATTTCGTATGACTTATCGAAATGGTCCTCGATCGCGCGCTTGCTGCGGCCCGTGACGAAGATCATTTCGGTGATGCCGGCTGCCATTGCCTCTTCCACCGCGTATTGAATCAGCGGCTTGTCGACGATCGGCAGCATCTCCTTCGGGCTGGCCTTCGTGGCAGGGAGGAACCGGGTGCCAAGACCTGCTACCGGAAATACCGCTTTTGTAACTTTTAGCATGTGATTACCCTGAATCCTCTGGTTTAGCTTTTGCTCCTTGCCCGCCCACGACGGGGCAGACACGGAGCATCGATCAGGCCGGCAAACGAGCCAATTGGGCTTTCAGCTTGCCAATCGTGGTTTCAAATTCTGCCAGCCTTTTCTGCTCCTGCTCAACGACTGCCGGCGGCGCCTTTGCAACAAAGCTTTCATTCTGCAATTTGGCATTGCACTTGATGACCTCCGTGCTCAGCCGCGCAATCTCCTTCGACAGACGCTCGCGCTCGACAGCAACGTCGATTTCCACCTTCAGCACGAGCTTGTCATTCCCAACGATAGCAATTGGCGCGCCATCTGCTTGCGCATCCAGGGCTGCCTCGTCGGCAATGATCTGCACTTCCGACAAACGGGCCAAAGCCTGAGCGTACGGAGCGAAAGTGGAGAGGCGCTCCGCGTTGCCGGTAGCGAGCAACGGCACCTTGACCGCCGGCGACAGATTCATCTCGCCGCGCAGATTCCGGCACGCATCGATCACTGCTTTCAGGTCGGCCGCCCATTGCTCCGCGTCCTCGTCGAGCTTCGACGGCTCTGCAAGCGGGTACGGCTGCACCATGATGGACGCTTCGCCCTCGGCTTTGCCTTCGGGGTAACGGGCCGCCAACGGTGCAACTTTTTGCCACAGCGCTTCGGTAATGAACGGAATCACCGGATGCGCGAGGCGCAACACCGTCTCGAGTACGCGCAGCAGCGTGCGGCGCGTTGCGCGCTGCTGGTTCGGCTGACCCGTCTGGATCTGAACCTTGGCGAGTTCGAGATACCAGTCACAGTATTCGTCCCATACGAACTTGTATAGGGCGTTGGC
Organism: Paraburkholderia sp.; assembly: GCF_035656215.1. Lineage (GTDB taxonomy): Bacteria > Pseudomonadota > Gammaproteobacteria > Burkholderiales > Burkholderiaceae > Paraburkholderia. Next base: position 3,669 of record NZ_DASRSY010000229.1, on the reverse strand, counting down.
CACATTGTCGAAACGATAATCGGCGAAGCCCCTGGCGATTTCCGCTTCCACGCGCTGCAGGCGCGAGACGATCCAGCGGTCGGCCGCCGAGAAATTCAGGTGGCCGTCCGGGCCGCATTCGCCGCACTGTTCCGGCTTGCCGAAACCACAATCCTGGCCTTCGCAGTTCATCAGCACGAAGCGGGTGGCATTCCACAGCTTGTTGCAGAAGTTGCGATAGCCTTCGCAGCGCGCCAGGTCGAAGTTGACGTTGCGGCCGAGCGTGGCCATCGACGCCATCGTGAAGCGCAACGCGTCCGTGCCGAATGCCGGAATGCCGTCCGGGAATTCCTTGCGGGTTTTCTTTTCGATCGACGCAGCCTGCTTCGGATTCATCAGGCCGGTAGTGCGCTTGGCCACCAGCGCGTCGAGGTCGATGCCGTCGACGATATCGATCGGGTCGAGCGTATTGCCCTTGCTCTTCGACATCTTCTGGCCTTCGGCGTCGCGCACCAGACCGTGCACGTAGACCGTGTCGAACGGCACCTTGCCGGTGAAGTGCGTGGTCATCATGACCATGCGCGCGACCCAGAAGAAGATGATGTCGAAGCCGGTAACCAGTACGGACGAGGGCATGAAGTGCTTCAGCTCTGGCGTCTCGGCAGGCCAGCCGAGCGACGAGAACGGCACCAGCGCCGACGAGAACCACGTGTCGAGCACGTCTTCGTCGCGCCTGAGCGGGCCCGTGTAACCGGCAACGGCCGCCTTCTCGCGCGCGCCTTCCTCGGTATTGGCGACGAAGATTTCACCGTTTTCGCCGTACCACGCCGGGATCTGATGGCCCCACCAGAGTTGGCGCGAGATACACCAGTCCTGGATGTTTTCGAGCCACTGATAGTAGGTGGTGGACCAGTTTTCCGGCACGAACTTGATTTCGCCGCTGCGCACCACGTCCAGCGCCGTTTCCGCGATCGACTTGCCCGGATTGAAGGTGCCTTCCGGCGCGGGCTTGCTCATCGCCACGAACCATTGGTCCGTCAGCATCGGCTCGATCACGACGCCCGTGCGGTCGCCGCGCGGCACCATCAGCTTGTGCGGCTTGACGGATTCGAGGGCGCCGAGCGCTTCGAGGTCGGCTACGACCTCTTTGCGGGCTGCGAAACGGTCCAGACCACGGTATTTTTCAGGTGCGTTCTCGTTGATCTTCGCGTCGAGCGTGAGGATTTCGATCATCGGCAGCTTGTGGCGCAAGCCGACCTGATAGTCGTTGAAATCGTGCGCGGGCGTGACCTTGACCACGCCGGTACCGAATTCGCGGTCGACGTAGTCGTCGGCGATGATCGGGACTTCGCGGCCGGAGAGCGGCAGCGTGACTGTTTTGCCGATCAGGTGCGCATAGCGTTCGTCTTCCGGATGGACCATGACGGCGGTGTCGCCGAGCATGGTTTCCGGGCGCGTGGTGGCGACCGTCAGATGGCCTGAGCCGTCTGTGAGCGGGTACTGGATGTGCCAGAGGTGGCCGTTTTCTTCTTCGCTGACCACTTCGAGATCGGAGACGGCAGTGAGCAGCACCGGATCCCAGTTCACGAGACGCTTGCCGCGGTAGATCAGGCCCTGTTCATACAGACGTACGAACACGTCGCGCACGGCGGCCGACATTTTGTCGTCCATCGTGAAATATTCGCGCGACCAGTCGATCGACGCGCCAAGACGGCGCACCTGATTCGTGATGGTCGAGCCGGATTCCTGCTTCCATTCCCAGACGCGTTCGGTGAACTTTTCGCGGCCGAGATCGTGGCGCGAGATGCCTTGGGCGTCCAGTTGCCGTTCGACGACGATTTGCGTGGCGATGCCCGCGTGGTCCGTGCCCGGCACCCAGAGGGTGTTTTCACCGAGCATGCGGTGATAGCGGGCGAGGCCGTCCATGATCGTCTGGTTGAACGCATGGCCCATGTGAAGGGTGCCCGTGACGTTCGGCGGTGGCAACTGGATCGAGAAGTCTTTTTTGTTCTCGTCGAAGGAGGGCGCCGCGTAGGCGCGCTTTTCCCATTCGGGGCCCCAGTGGGCTTCGATGGTGTGGGGCTCGAAGCTTTTGGCAAGCGTGGAGGTCGGGTCGCTCGGGGTCTCGCTCATTTGTCGGTCTGCTGGTAGATGCAAAGAATGCTCGATTATAAGGGGCGCTGCGGGTGGGGGGCTTTGCCTTGGGGTTTTTGCCTGCGGGGCGCTGTGTGGCTGTTTGCCTATGGCTTTGGCCTTTCCTTGCTTTCTTGTTGGTTTATTAGCGTTCGCCCCTGTGCGGGGCAGGCACTTACTTTCTTTGCCGCCGCAAAGAAAGATAAGCAAAGAAAGCGGCTCACCCCGCAAGCTTATAAGCGGGTCCCCCGCGCAGTGGCGGTAGTGGTGCATCTGGAATCTGTGCCCTCGCACTTTCGGCGTGAGTGACCAGGCAGTCATACTTCCGGCGGCGCTGCGCGCGCCGCGGCGGTGCTTCATCAACCCCTCCGGCGCTCCCTAGCGAATACATCCAACATTTTCAGCGTCTCGCCGAGGCGAAGCCGATGGCCCCCACCACCTCAGACGAAGCCTATGTTTCCTGATGGGCCCTTCCGGCGAGCACGCAGTGCGAGGCGGGAAGCATGACAGCCTTGTCACCAGGGTTGAACGTGCGAGAACACCGATTCCAGATGCACCACTACCGCCACTGAGCGGGGGACCCACTTAAGAATTAGCGGGGTGAGCCGCTTTCTTTGCTTACCTTTCTTTGCGGCGGCAAAGAAAGTAAGTGCCCGCCCCGCACAGGGGCGACGCTAATAGACCACTAAGAAATCAAGGAAAGGCCACCGCCGTAGGCACACAGAAACAAAGCGCCGCGCAGGCAAAAAAACCAGCCAAAGCCCGTCACCGCAGGCAGGCAACCAAAAAGCGCCGCAGGCAAAAACCCCCAAAAAAACCCCAGCCCCGGAGGGGCATATAATGTCAGACGCCCTCGCCGTCCTCCCAAAAAATGCCCGATCTGCTAGCCAATCTAAACCCCGAACAACACGCCGCCGTCACGCTCCCCAACGAGCCAGCGCTCATCCTTGCCGGCGCGGGCAGCGGCAAAACCCGCGTTCTCATCACGCGGATCGCATGGCTCATCCAGCACGGTTTGGCGTCGCCTGCCACCATCCTGGCGGTGACCTTCACCAATAAAGCCGCCCGTGAAATGATGTCGCGTCTTTCGGCACTCTTGCCGATCGACACGCGCGGCATGTGGATCGGCACCTTCCACGGTCTGTGCAACCGCATGCTCCGCGCGCACCATCGCGATGCCGGCCTGCCCGCCACCTTCCAGATCCTCGATACCGCGGACCAGCTCTCCGCGATCAAGCGTCTGATGAAGGGCCTTAACATCGACGATGAAAAGTACCCGGCAAAAAATCTCCAGTACTTCATCAACAATTCCAAAGAACAAGGACTGCGGCCGAAAGACGTCGACGCTACGGATAATTTCAACCGCAAATTCGTCGAACTTTACGAAGCCTACGATCAGCAGTGCCAGCGCGAAGGCGTCGTCGACTTTCCAGAACTGCTGCTGCGCTGCTTTGAACTGCTGGCGCACAATCCGCCGCTGCGTGCCCACTATCAGGCGCGCTTCAGGCACATTCTCGTCGACGAGTTTCAGGACACCAACAAGCTGCAATATGCCTG
>NZ_DASRSY010000228.1:0-2386 GCF_035656215.1 Paraburkholderia sp. | reverse complement strand
CGCTGACGTCCATCAGCGTCAGATACGGTGCCGCGAAGTTCCACTCTTCGTCGGATACATCACTCGGATACCCTTTGCGGTCTGCTCTTTTCATGCCGCCAGGATACCAGGTCCAACCCAAAGTGCCTAACACGCTCTAGGGCTGCAAGCCTCACGCTCATCTGATCAGATCTTCGCCGTAAACGTCAAACCGAAGACGCGCGGGTCGCCGTACAGCACCGGATACGCGCCATAAGACGGCAACAGCTCCAGCTTTTTATAGACCTTGTTGGTCAGGTTCGTCACGTAGCCGGTCAGAATGTATTTCTGATTCGACGATACGTACGATACGTGCGCATTCATCACCGTATAGCCTGCCTGCCACAGTTGCGGCACGGTTTGACGCGTCGCGCTGAAATACTCGGTGCTGCGGTAGTTGATATCGCCCCCCACCGCAATCGAGCCCACCGACAGCGGCACGCGATATTCGCCGCCGACATCGATCGTGGTGTGCGGCGAGCGTGCGAACGAATTGCCCACCGCGGTCGGCACATTGGCAAACTCGGTAAAGCGCGTGTTCAGCAGTCCGAGGTTGGCGAACAGATAGAGGCTATTAAGCGGCTGCGCCTTCAATTCAAGTTCGAAACCGTCGGCACGTCCCTGCCCCGCGTTCGACAAGGTGGACACCGGTGCGCCACCTAACGGATTCGGCGCAAGAGCGAATACCTGAATGTCCCGATAGTCGTAGTGGAAGACGCTCGCATTGGCGGTCAGGCGCTTGTCGAACCATTCGCTCTTGATGCCGGCCTCGTAGTCGGTCAGGTACTCGGGCGTAACTGTCGACACGGTGCTTTGCGTATAGGCACTCCCGTTGTAGCCACCCGAGCGGAAGCCGCGTGCATAACGGATATAAGCCCGCACGTTATTGCTGATCGCGTATTCGGGCGTCAGATCCCACGTCGGCGCACGCCACGTGTTGGCCTGATTCTGCCGCGCGCTCACCGCGAGCGGCGACGTGATCGACGACGGATCCCACCAGTTGCTCACGTCGCTGAACGAAACGGGGCCACTATTCTGCAAGCCGGTCAGGTTGATCGTCTTGCGTTCGATCGTATAGCGCAGGCCGCCGGTCAGGTTGAAGCGATCGGTGAAGCGATACTTCACGCTGCCGAACACCGCAGCGCTTTGCGTGTGCTGGGTCAGTTCGGTCAGGTGATAATAGGTGGCCGACGGGCCGCCCGGCGCATCCGGCAAGCCGCCACCAGCCCCCTCTTCGCTCAGTTCCTCAGTGAAGAAATGCGCACCTGCGATCCAGCTCAATCGGTCACTCTGTGGCGACTCGAGACGAAACTCCTGCGAGAACTGATGCGACGCAAGCGTATCGTGCGTGCGCGCCGCATCGTAGGGCGAGTAGTCTTCATCGTCCTGGTACCAGCGGTTCAAACCTTCCAGCGCGGTAATCGAGGTCAGTGTCAGGGCGCTGTTGATATGCCAATGCGCCGTCAGCGAGCCGCCATAAGACGCAATATGATCGCTCGACGGCGCATTCAACGAGACCGTGCCCGGATCGCTTGAGCCAACGAAGCCAAACTGGTTCGAACCGTTAGCAGCAGCCCCCTGTGCGTGCCACGGGTCGCCACCGCCGGTGTAATTGCGGCCGTGGATGTTCAGCAGGAAATCTGAATTCGAGGTCGGCACCGCGAGTAACTGGAAGCGCACCGCGTTGTCGTGAAAGCCGCCAAAGCGCCCGCCCGCCGCCGTGTTGGTATAGAAGCTGTCGCCGTTCTCGTGATACACGGAAATGCGTGCCGCCAGCACGTCGTTGCTGCCGATCGGGCCGCCAATCGCGGCTTCGGCGAGCCGGCTGTTGTACTGGCCGATCCCGACCTTGCCATAACCGTCCACATCGAAGGTCGGCTTCTTCGAGGTCAGGCTGACCGCGCCGCCAATCGTATTCTTGCCCCACAGCGTGCCCTGTGGGCCGCGCAGCACCTGGATATTGTCGAGGTCGAACAGCGGAAAGCCCTGGCCGAACACGCTGTTGATATACACGTCGTCGAAGTAGACGCCGATCGGGCTCAGCGACAGATCCGACGGATCGTTGCTGCCGACGCCGCGCAGGAACCAGCGGGGCCGTTCACGTCCTTCGGTGGACTGCGCCGTGAAGTTCGGCACGTACTTGGTGATGTCGTTGACGACTCGCAATTCGTTGTTCTTGATGCTGTCGCCGCTCAATGCGGTGACGGCGACCGGCACTTCCTGAATGCTTTCCTTGCGTCGGCGCGCGGTGACCGTGACCGCTCCCAGATTCGTGTCGGGTGCGGCCTTGCTCGCGCTTTTCGCTTTCGGCTTCGCCTGTACTGCACCACCGGCCGCGTCGGCTGAAGCATCGTTTACCGCGTTATCC
>NZ_DASRSY010000227.1:0-5610 GCF_035656215.1 Paraburkholderia sp. | reverse complement strand
CGAACGATCTGTCGCACGGCAGCTACTATGGCGGGCGCAAGCCGGAAGACGGCCGGATCGACTGGACGCAACCCGCGCAGCAGGTCTACAACCTGATCCGCGCGGTCGCGCCGCCCTATCCCGGCGCGTTTACCGATATCGGCGACCAGCGTTTCGTCATCGCCCGTGCGCGTCTGGCTGCGCCCGGCGCACTTCGCTCGGATTTGCCGCCGGGCCTGCACGTAAGCGATAATGCCGTTTTCGCGATATGCGGCGACGGTCGCGCGATCGCCATCCACGAATTGCGGCACCAGCATGACGGCAACGAAACCGTTGTCACCCCTTACGAATTCGCCCGGCTCATCCAAACTCCCCTCCAAAGTCCCCGTTACTCATGAAAAAAGTCCTGATTCTGGGTGTGAACGGCTTCATCGGCCATCACCTGTCCAAACGCATTCTCGAAACGACCGACTGGGAAGTCTTCGGGATGGACATGCAGACCGAACGTCTCGGCGACCTCATCAATCACGAGCGGATGCACTTCTTTGAAGGCGACATCACGATCAACAAGGAGTGGGTCGAGTATCACATCAAGAAGTGCGATGTGATCCTGCCGCTGGTCGCGATCGCCACCCCTGCCACGTACGTGAAGCAGCCGCTGCGCGTGTTCGAACTCGACTTCGAGGCGAACCTGCCGATCGTGCGTTCGGCCGTCAAGTACGGCAAGCACCTCGTGTTTCCGTCGACCTCCGAGGTCTACGGCATGTGCACGGACGAACAGTTCGACCCGGAAGAGTCGCAACTGTCGTACGGCCCGATCAACAAGCCGCGCTGGATCTACGCGTGCTCGAAGCAGTTGATGGACCGCGTGATCTGGGGTTACGGCATGGAAGGCCTGAACTTCACGCTGTTCCGTCCGTTCAACTGGATCGGCCCGGGCCTCGATTCGATCTACACGCCGAAGGAAGGCAGCTCGCGCGTGGTCACGCAGTTCCTCGGCCATATCGTGCGCGGCGAGAACATCAGCCTCGTGGACGGCGGCGCGCAAAAGCGCGCGTTCACCGATATCGATGACGGCATCGGCGCGCTGATGAAAATCATCGATAACAAGGACGGCATCGCCACGGGCAAGATCTACAACATCGGCAACCCGACCAACAACTTCTCGGTGCGTGAACTTGCGCACAAGATGCTGACGCTGGCCGCCGAATTCCCGGAATACGCCGAGCTCGCGAAGCAGGTGCAACTGGTTGAAACGTCCTCGGGCGCGTACTACGGTGCTGGCTATCAGGACGTGCAGAACCGCGTGCCGAAGATCGACAACACGATGCAGGAACTCGGCTGGGCGCCGAAGTCGACTTTCGACGAAGCGCTGCGCAAGATTTTCGAAGCGTATCGTGGCCACGTCGCCGAAGCGCGCGCGCTCGTCGAACAACAATAAGGCCTGATCCTTGGCTCGTATCGTCCTGAAGATCGACGTCGACACGCTGCGCGGCACCCGCGAAGGCGTGCCGAATCTCGCACGCATCTTCGACCGCTTCAAGGCGCGCGCCACTTTCCTCTTCAGCCTCGGCCCCGACCACACCGGTTGGGCGATGCGCCGCGTATTGCGGCCGGGCTTTCTGAAGAAGGTGTCGCGCACGTCGGTGGTCGAGCATTACGGCATCAAGCAATTGATGTACGGCGTGCTGCTGCCCGGGCCGGACATCGGCGTGAAGACCGCCGCGGAAATGCGCGCGATTCACGAAGCCGGTTTCGAATGTGGCATCCATACGTGGGACCACGTTTACTGGCAGGACAATGTGCGTTCGCAAGACCGTGAGTGGACCGAGAAGCAGATGCAGAAGAGCTTCAACCGCTTCGTCGCGATCTTCGGCGCGCCGCCCGCCACGCACGGCGCGGCGGGCTGGCAGATGAACGGGCATGCGTTTGAGCAGATCGACGCGTGGGGCATGCACTACGCGTCCGACGGCCGTGGCCACTCGCCCTATCTGCCGGTAGTTGGCGGCAGGCAACTGTCGCATGTGCAGATGCCCACCACGCTGCCCACGCTCGACGAAGTGCTGGGCGTAGATGGTGTCGACGAGCACAACGTCGCCGCGTGGATGCTGAAGCACACCGAAAACAACCCGCACGATCAGGTGTTCACGCTGCATGCGGAACTCGAAGGACAAAAGCTCGCGCCGATTTTCGAACAGTTGCTGGAAGGCTGGCGCGCGCAAGGTCACACCTTCGCGACCATGGGTGATTACTACGCCACGCTGGACCGCAGCACGCTGCCATCGTACCCTGTTACGTGGGGCGAAATTCCAGGCCGCTCCGGCGAATTGATTGTCCAGCCCTGACTGACCAGGCTACAGCCGGCCCTGACAATCCGACCGTCGCGAGAACGTACACCGCGTGGCCGGGCAACCTCCCCCCAAAGCCTCGATGCCAGGCCGACGCCACAGCAGTTGCACGTGCAAGTACTGTGACATCGGCCATAACAACCGGAGAACCACGTGCCCATCGCAGTCGACCAACCCATCCCCGACTTTACCGCCCCCGCTACCGGTGGCGAGATCACGCTGTCCAAGCTGCGGGGCAAGAAGGTGGTGCTGTATTTCTATCCGAAGGACAACACGCCGGGCTGCACGACCGAAGGTCTGCAATTCCGCGATCTGTATCCAAAATTCAAGAAGGCCGGTGCGGAAATTCTCGGCGTGTCGCGCGACAGCCTGCGCTCTCATGACAATTTCAAGGCAAAGCTCGAGCTGCCGTTTCCGCTGATCTCGGATCCGGAGGAAACCTTGTGCGCGCTCTTCGGCGTCATGAAATTGAAGAAAATGTATGGCAAAGAAGTGCGTGGGATCGAACGCTCCACGTTCCTGATCGACGCCGAAGGCGTGCTGCGCCAGGAGTGGCGTGGCGTGAAAGTGCCTGGGCACGTCGACGACATTCTGGAGGCTGTACAAGCGCTTTGAGGCGCGTTATATTGGGTTCCAATGAGTGCCTGTCCACCCCACACTTTTCGTAGCTGCGCCGGACTTGACGACCGTTTTGTCGGTTCCGTCGAAGTCGTGAGGCGCAACGCGATAACCGAAGGCGAGCCGCTTGTCCCGTACGCCGGGGCAGCGGCTTTTTTAATTGCGCAGAGCCGTTCGTTCACTCGGCCACGCGCTTCCGTTAAGGAGCCGATCGAAGACCAGGCGAACCGGCATCTCTAGACCGAATGCGCGCCTCCGGGCGCAAACTGCGTGTACACCCACTGGTGGCACCGGCAGAATGCGACAGGCGGCGCACGAAATGTGACCCGATTAATTCGAGGGAAACCATGCCTTTGCCTACCCCCCCCAGCAAGCTCGGCAATCTCCTGCCGCCTGACGAATACAAGGCCAAAGCCGCCACGCCGGCGCGCTCCGCCGCGAAGAAACAGGCGGTCGTTGGGGAATCCGCAGAGTCGACCGATTACGGCCGTGCGAATGTCGCCACGCCGATGGCACACGCCGCCAATGCCGCGACCACGTTGCGGCCCGTGCCGGCGTCGTCGGCTTCCTCTGTTGCGTCTGCATCCGCCGAGCAAGCTGCACCGGCGCCGCGCCGCAAATCGAAGCAGACCGCCGCATTGCTGCAACCGGTTCCCGCTGCCCGTCCGCAAGCCGAGCCGGCAGTTGTTTCTACGCCTGCGGCTAAATCGCAGCCGGTCGTCGCGCGCGCGCCAAGCGCGAAGGACCCGGCCGCCAGCACGCCCGCAGCCGCGGCACCCAGCACGCGCGGCACCAGCAAGAAGCGCGGCGCAGCCGCAGACCCGCTCGAAATGCAGAAGCTTTTCGTGCTCGACACGAACGTGCTGATGCACGATCCAAGCTGCCTGTTCCGTTTCGAGGAACACGACGTCTATCTACCGATGATGACGTTGGAAGAACTCGACAACCACAAGAAGGGCATGTCCGAAGTCGCGCGCAACGCGCGGCAGGTGAGCCGCACGCTGGACGCGTTGGTGGCGAACGCCGGCAACATCTCGGACGGCATTTCGCTTGCGCGTCTCGGCAGCCGTGAGGCGTCCGGGCGCCTGTACTTCCAGACCAAGCTCAACGCCATCGAGCCGGTCGAAGGTCTTCCGGAAGGCAAGGCCGACAACCAGATTCTCGGCGTGGTGCGTGCATTGCAGCGCGACCGGATGGATCGCCAGGTCGTGCTGGTGTCGAAAGACATCAACATGCGCATCAAGGCGCATGCGCTCGGCCTGCCCGCGGAAGATTACTTCAACGACCAGGTGCTCGAAGACAGCGATTTGCTGTACTCGGGCATCCGCGCGCTGCCCCAGGATTTCTGGACCAAGCACGCGAAGGGCATGGAGAGCTGGCAGGACACGAAAACCGGCACCACGTATTACCGCGTGACGGGTCCGCTGTGCGCCTCGATGCTGGTCAACGAGTTCGTGTATCTGGAGCCACAGAACGGCGAGCCGGCGTTCCACGCGCTGGTGCGCGAACTGAACGGCAAGACGGCGCTGCTGCAAACCTTGCGCGACTACGGCCACCACAAGAACAACGTGTGGGGCATCACGGCGCGCAATCGCGAGCAGAACTTCGCGCTGAACCTGCTGATGAATCCAGATATCGACTTCGTCACGTTGCTGGGTCAGGCCGGCACCGGCAAGACACTGGTTGCGCTCGCGGCCGGCCTTGCACAGGTGCTCGACGACAAGCGCTACAACGAGATCATCGTCACGCGCGCAACGGTGCCGGTCGGTGAAGACATCGGCTTCCTGCCAGGTACGGAAGAGGAAAAAATGCAGCCGTGGATGGGTGCATTCGACGACAACCTCGAAGTCCTGCAGAAAACCGACGACGCCGCCGGTGAATGGGGCCGCGCCGCGACTCAGGAACTGATCCGCTCGCGCCTGAAGGTTAAGAGCATGAACTTCATGCGCGGCCGTACGTTCGTGGACAAGTATCTGATCATCGACGAAGCGCAAAACCTGACGCCGAAGCAGATGAAGACGCTGGTCACGCGCGCCGGTCCGGGCACGAAGATCATCTGCCTGGGCAATATCGCGCAGATCGATACGCCTTACCTGACGGAAGGCAGCTCGGGTCTGACGTACGTGGTCGACCGCTTCAAGGGCTGGGCGCACAGCGGGCATGTGACGCTGGCGCGCGGCGAGCGTTCGCGCCTGGCGGATTACGCGTCAGAGATCCTTTAAGTTTCAACGCTTTAGCTTTGGCTGGAAGCCGCGTCCGGGTCGCCCCGGACGCGGCTTTTTTATTGGGCACGCGTTTCCGATGGGCAACACTTAGCACACGAACTTCAAGTAATTTATCAAGAATTCTTGCTTGAGCCAGGTTCGACGGGCTACCATCCCGAAATCGTCCGCCATTAAACGAGCGTTTACCGCTCCCTTCGTCTTCATGCGCCGACTCGCCCTTTCGCTGCTGACCGTTATGCTGCTCGCCGCTTGCGCCGGCGCGCCGCAGAAGACGTCGCGCCGGCCGGGTTCGTCGGTCGTGGTCACGAACGGCGCTTATCATGCGCCGCCGTCAGGCTTTCCGAACTTCGTGGATCACAGCATCGGTCGCGAGGAAATTTCAATCCAGGCGATGAGTCTGGTCGGCATTCCATACCGCTGGGGTGGCAATACGCCCGATA
>NZ_DASRSY010000226.1:0-5451 GCF_035656215.1 Paraburkholderia sp. | reverse complement strand
GCCGACCGGCATGCCGCTCCTGTGGAACACCGCCGACATGCGCGCCGACCAGCCACGCGCGCAGTTGCGCAGCGAGCGGCTCGGCGGCCTGATCGACATGCTGGAGGCCAACGGCCGCAAAAGCGGGATTCTTACGCAGATGCCGCTGCCCGAGCCGGAGCTGAGCGCGAGCCTGTGCTTCAACTCGGAGATCGGCAATCCGCGCTGGATGACGGAATCGATTGTGGCCGAAACGCTGATGTTCGCGCATACGATCCACGAATTCATCTGGACGCACGCGAAAAGCGTGATCGGGATCGCGCCCGCGCAGCAGCAGCGCGTCATGCTGAGCGAATTGCAGCATGCGGTGCTGAAGGCAGTGGTGCAGGGACAGCGCGACAAGGAAATCGCTTACTTCCTCGGGCTGTCGCCGCATAACGTCGATTACCACCTGCGGCGCCTGCGGCAGTTGTTCAACGTGCGCAATCGCGTGCAACTGATCAATGTGGCGCAGGGGTACGTGACGTAAGCAAGGTATGAAAGAGCCTGCGGCCGGCGCGCATGTCGAGCCGGTCGCAGCCTTGAACTTTAACGCCGCGTCATGCGCGGCATCGAACTTCAAACGCTGCGCATGGTGCGCAGGCAGTCCGCCGCGAGTTGCTGGTAAATCCGGGTTCCTGACGATTTCGCCACGATCTCGTCTTCGCTCAGGGCGCGCACCACGCGCCCTGGCACCCCGGCCACCAGCACGCCCGGGGGCACCCGCCAGTCCTTCTTGACGAACGCGCAAGCGGCCACGATGCTCGCCGCGCCGAGCACGACGCCGTCCATCACGACGGCATGCATGCCGACCATCGTGTTCGGCTCCAATGTCGCGCCGTGAATGATCGCGCTATGCCCGATATGGCTGTCGACGCCAAGCCAGCAGGTATTCGCCACGCCGGTGTGCAACACACAACTGTCCTGCACGTTGCTGCCACGCTCCACCACCACCGCGCCGAAATCCCCACGCAGACTCGCATGCGGCCCGATGTAACAACAGGCGTCCACCGTCACGTCGCCGATCAGCACAGCGCTCGGATGAACGTAAGCCGACGGATCGACGCGCGGCCGCTTGCCGTTGAACTCGTAGAACGCCATCGCGTCGCCGTCCCGGTTCAGTTCGCGTCTGCGAGCATGTGATAGTCGTCCGCACCCCAGTACGCACGCATGCGCAGAATCTTGCCGGCGGCATCGAAATCCATCACGTCGGTTACGTCGATATGCGCGGGGCGGCCGTCTTGCCCGGTGATGTGCACGCGAAAGCTGATCGACGCGCTATTGCCGTGCGAGCCGCGCGGCGGCGCTATCAACTCAAGCCGGGCGCCCACCGACGTTGCATACGTATAGAAGGTTTCAATCTCGCTTTTGCCTTCTTTCAGCGGCGTGCCGACCGGATCTTCGACGCTCGCGTTATCGGCAAACAGCGCGATGACGCGTGAAGCGTCGGCCGCATTGAACGCCTCGATATACTCGACGAGGCGGGTCTTCATGTTTTCGCTGGTGTTCATCCGTCCTCCTAGCGCGCGGTATAACCGCCGTCGATCACCAACTCCGTGCCGGTCACATAACGCCCGGCCGGCGACACCAGATACAGAATGCCTGCCGCGATATCCTGCGGATCGCCGATCTTCGCGAGCGGCACGAGCGTTTTCATATGCGCGAAAATCTGCTCCGGGTCACCGAGCTTTTCGAACGCCTCTTCCAGCAGCGGTGTGCGGATAAAGCCGGGATGCACGGAATTCGCACGGATATTCTGCGTGGCGTACAGCATTGCGTCGGTCTTCGCCATCAGCCGCACCGCGCCCTTCGAGGCGTGATACGCCGGCACGTCCGGCCCACCGACCAGCCCATACATCGACGACAGATTCACGATCGAGCCACCGCCCGCCGTCAGCATGTGCGGGATCGCATACTTGGTGCAGAGGAATACGCCCGTCACGTTGACGTCGATGACTTTCTGCCATTGCTGCAGCGTCATTTCGTGCGTGGGCAGATTCGCGCCTTCGATACCGGCGTTGTTCACCAGCGCGTCGAGCCGTCCAAAGCGCGTGGCAATTTCGCCGAACACGCGCTGCACGTTGTCTTCCTGCGTGACGTCCATCTTCCAGAACGCCGCACGGCCGCCCGACTCATTGATTTCGGCGACCAGTTGCTCGCCCAGTTCCGTCAGTACGTCGAGCACCGCGATCGCGGAACCAGCCGCTGCCAGGGTGCGTGCGGTCTGCGCCCCGATGCCGCGCGCGCCGCCCGTGATGGCGGTCACTTTGCCGCTCATGTCGAACAGTTGATGGGGAAATGTCATACCGTCTCCGTAATGTTGTAGTCGGGGTTCTGCGCCGCGTAGCCTTGGGCTAGTCACGCCCGTCGCGCCGCATCCGAAGCATGCCTCAAGCGGCGCGCCGCTCCGCGAGAAATTCCAGACATTCGCGATTGAAATACCGCCGATGCTCGACCATCACCCAGTGGCCACAGCGATTCATCAGTACAAAGCGTGCGTCGGCGCAGTGCTCAAGAAAACGCATGGCACCGCTGGCCGGATTGAAGCGGTCATCCGTACCCCAGAAGCCCAGCACCGGGCATCTGAGTTCGCCCAGCCGTTCCGTCAGGTTGGGCACGCGCATTGTCGACAGCACTTCCGGCGGCTGCTGTTCGCACACGGCCAGACGCTCTTCGACCAGCGCGTCGGTGACGAGGCTGCGATCGAACACCAGCAGTTCGAGCAATTGCCGCATCGTCAGGCGGTTCATCTGGCGGTTCGTGAACAGCGACACCATCTTCTGGATGCCCTCCATCTTGAAGTAGGTCTCGCGTTCCTCGACACCGCCCGGCGCCATCATGATCAGGCTGTCGACGTCGTCGGGATAGTCGAGCGCGTATTGCAACGCGATCGCACCGCCGAGCGAATTGCCGAGCAAAGTCGCCCGGCCGATATCGTTTGCGGTGAGCTGCGCGCGCAATGCGCTCACGAAGAAATCGAGCGTGTAATTCACGTCCGCGGGCTTCGACGACGTGCCGTAACCCGGCAGATCGACCACGATCGCCCGGTGACCCGCCGCGGCGAACTGCGGATAGTTATGCTTGAAGTTGCTGAAGCCGCTCGCGCCAGGGCCGCTGCCGTGAATGAACACAACAGGCGCGCCGCTGCCGGCTTCGAAGTGATGCAGTGTCAGGCCGCCGGGAACCTCAGTGAAAATCCCCTTGGGCGCCTGCGGGGTTGGCGGCACGCTGCGCGACTTACCGTGCGCATCGGCTTGTTGGGATTCGGTGGGCGTTGCGTTCATGCGCGCTTGTCTCCTATGTCGACCAGAGTTAGCGCTTTAGCGCTTACTCTGGTCCCATGCAATTTGATTGCGGTCGACCAGAGTTAGCGCTTTAGCGCTTACTCCGGTCCCATGCAAGTTGGTTGCTGTCTCGCGCCGCGCTCTTTGGCGCGGCAGATTGTGTGAGGGTCGCCAGCGAAAACATCATCCCTTCGAATCCGAAGCGAAACATCGTCTTTTCAGACTACGAGGCGAAACCGCATTTCTCCTACCATCGGCCCCACACGAACAGAGAGAGACAGCGGCAATGACAGGGTTCGATTTCAGCGGCAAGGTGGTGCTGGTAACGGGCGGCACCAAAGGGATCGGCGCGGCCATCGCGCAAGCGTTTAACGATGCGGGCGCAACGGTGTACGTGTGCGGACGCACGCCGCCTGCGAGCGTGGCTGCAGGTTCCGAGGCGGGTTTGCATGATAGCTTCCGCGCGGGTGCGTCTACGGGTTCGCGCGAGGGCTTGCATAAAGATCGTCCTGAGAAAGCCCCGCGCTTCATTGCCGCGGACGTGCGCGACATCGACGCGATCGACGCCCTGCTCGCGCAGATCGAACGTGAAACCGGCCAGCTCGATGTGCTCGTCAGCAACGCGGGCGGTGCGCCGTTCGCGCTCGCCGCGCAGGCCTCACCGCGTTTCACCGAAGCGGTCATTCGCCTGAACCTGTTGGCGCCGCTGCAAATCGCGCAACGTGCGAACGCGCTGATGCAAAAGCAACCGGAGGGTGGCGTCTTGCTGTTCATCGGCAGCGTGAGCGGTTTGCGAGCGTCGCCGGGAACAGCGGCTTACGGCGCAGCGAAAGCCGGCCTGCTGAACGCGGTGCGCTCGCTCGCGGTGGAGTGGGCGCCCAAAGTTCGCGTGTGCGCGGTAAGCCCGAGTCTCGTCGAAACCGAAGCGGCCACTAGCGGCCACACGGGCGCATCTCTGGCCGACGGAGCGTCCACACTCGATAACATCACCGCGACAATTCCCGCAGGCCGTCTCGCCAAACCCGGCGATATCGCGTCCGCGTGCCTGTTCCTCGCCTCGCCGCACGCCGCCTATGCATCGGGCAGCAACCTGATTCTTGAAGGCGGTGGTGAAGTGCCTGCCTTTCTCGCGGCCACCGACCTGCACAAGGCGTTCGCCGCGCAGCCCTAGACATATTTGTGCGCACACACCTTGCATGCCTGGGGCAAGCGACTAGTCCGTTTTGACGATTCTCGCGCCGCACGTGCCCCCTAACCTCTGATCACAACAAATTTCAGACGTGACCACAGAGGAGACAGGATGCAGATCAACGGAACACAAGAGCGCGCACCGGCGCTGCGCGCGGTGTGCGCGGCATGCAGACTCGCCGTGCTGGCAGCGGCGTCGGCCGCGACGATGACGACGTTCGCCACATCGGCTTACGCGGGCGACACCGTCAATCTCGGCGCGGACACCACGCTCGACTACACCTTCACGCTCGGCTATGGCCTGGGGATGCGCACACGCGCGCCGAGCGGCAATCTGCTGACGCCGGAGAACATCAACGGCGATGACGGCGACCGCAACTTCGCAAAGAACAAGCTGATCGAGAATCAGGTGAGCCTGCTCGGTGAAGTGAATCTCAAGCACGATGACTGGGGTGTCTTCGTGCGAGCCGACACGTTCTACGACCAGGCGTATCAGCACTCGAACTACAACAACGCACCCGGCACGGTGAATCACAGCGGCGTCTACAACAACTTCACCGAACAGGCAAATTACTGGGCCGGCGGGCGCACCCAACTGCTCGCGGCTTACGTCTACAACACGTTCAAGCTGGGTGGCACAAGTCTGAACGTGAAGGTCGGCGATCAGGTACTGGCCTGGGGCGAGAGCGTGTTCTTCCCGAACATTGCCGGTGCGCAGGGTCCCGCGGACGCCACCAAATCGTTCGTAGCGGGCGCCGAGGTGAAAGACGTCCTGTTGCCGGTTCCGCAAATTTCGACGCAGTGGCAGATCGCGCCGAACTTCAGCCTGCTCGGCTACTACCAGTTTTCCTTCCAGCCGAATCAGCTGAGCGCGCCGGGCAGCTATATGAGCTACTCGGACGTGGTCGGCCCCGGCGCCGAATACATCATCGGACCGGGCGGCATGCGGATTCCACGCGGT